>JBLMWU010000113.1:0-34319 GCA_050257395.1 Gemmatimonadota bacterium
GTGGCAGGCGTGGAGGAGGTGGAGTTCCTGGCGCCGGTGAAGTTCTACCGGGACGAGCCGCGGCTGCTGACCGTGAGCGCGGTGCTCCGCCCGGACGGGACCGGCCTGGTCGCGGACTGCACGCTGACCAGCCGCCGCCAGCTCAGGGGCGAGGCGGCGCCGCGGGCGACCACCCATTTCACCGGCCGGGTGCGGCTGACCGCCGGCAAGCCGGAGACCGAGCACGAGCAGAGCGCGGACGGGCACCCGGCGGTGACGGCCGGCCATGACGACATCTACCGGCTGTTCTTCCACGGGCCCGCGTTCCAGGTGATCGACGAGGCCTGGCACAGCGGGACGGGCGCGGTCGCCCGGCTCGCGCAGCACCTCCCGGCCGCCAGCGCGCCGGCCGGCGGTCACCCGGCCACCGAGCCGCGGCTGGCCGAGGCGTGCTTCCAGGCCGCGGGGCTGTGGGAGATCGGCCAGGCCGGCCGGATGGGGCTGCCCGCACACGCGGACCGGGTCGCCCTGCTGCACCGGCCGCGGGCGGGCGCGCAGCTGTTCGCGGTGGCCCGGCCAGCGGAGGACGGGAGCTTCGACTGCCGGGTGGTGGACGCCCGCGGTGACGTCATCGTCCGGGTGGACGGCTACCGGACGGCCAGCCTGCCCGGCGGCCTGCCGGAGGACCTGCAGCGCCCCATCCACGACGCGATGACCGGCTGACCGGCCCGGCGGGGGGAGTCGAGGTGTCCAGCATTCACCGGCTCGCCATCGTGAACCGGGGAGAGCCTGCGCTCCGGTGCCTGGCGGCAGCCGACGAGCTGGCCCGGGAAACCGGCGAGCCGATCACCAGCATCGCGCTGTACACCGACCCGGACGCGACGTCCTGGTTCGTCCGGCTCGCCAGCGAGGCGGTGCCGCTCGGGCCCGCGACGGTGGCCGCGGCCGGCGGGCGCCGGCAGAGCGCATACCTGGACCTGGCCCGGCTGATGGCGGCGCTGGAGACGGCCCGCGCCGACGCCGCCTGGGTGGGCTGGGGGTTCGTCGCGGAGTCGGCGGAGTTCGCCGCCCGCTGCGAGCAGGCGGGGATCACCTTCATCGGCCCGCCGAGCGGGGTGATCCGGCTGCTCGGGGACAAGGTGCAGGCCAAGCAGCTCGCCGAGCGTGCCGGGGTGCCGGTGGTGCCCTGGAGCGGCGGCCCGGTGCACGACCCCGCCAGCGCCCGGATCGCCGCCGAGCTGCTCGGCTACCCGGTGCTGCTGAAGGCGGCGGCGGGCGGCGGCGGCCGCGGTATCCGGCAGGTCACCGGCGGAGACGGCATCGCGGCCGCGTTCGCCTCGGCCCAGGCGGAGGCCGGTCACGCCTTCGGGGACCCGTCCCTGTTCCTGGAGCGCAAGCTGGCCGCGGTCCGGCACGTCGAGGTGCAGGTGATCGCGGACGGCTTCGGCACGGTGTGGGCGGCTGGCCTGCGCGACTGCAGCATCCAGCGGCGCAATCAGAAGGTCATCGAGGAATCCGGCTGCACCCTGCTCAGCCCGGCCGGCCAGCAGGAGATCGGGGACGCGGCGGTCCGGCTCTGCCGCGCCGCCGGGTACCGCGGGGCGGGCACGGTCGAGTTCCTGCTGGATCCCGCCACCCAGCAGTTCATGTTCATGGAGGTCAACACCCGGCTGCAGGTGGAGCACCCGGTCACCGAGATGACCACCGGCATCGACCTGGTGAAGCTGCAGCTGCACGTCGCGAGCGGCGGGAGGCTGCCCGCCAGCCCGCCGCCGGAGCACGGCCATGCGATCGAGGCCCGCCTGTGCGCCGAGGACCCCGAGCACGCGTTCGCGCCGTCCGCGGGCCGGGTAGCCGCGCTGCGGCTGCCGGCCGGGCCCGGGATCCGGGTGGACACCGGGGTGGCCGAAGGCGACGAGATCGCCCCCGACTTCGACTCGATGATCGCGAAGATCGTGGCCTGGGGACAGGACCGCGCCGAGGCACTCAGCCGGCTGCAGCGCGGCCTGGCGCAGTCGCTGGTGGTGATCGACGGCGGGACCACGAACAAGTCGTTCCTGCTCGCCCTGACCGGCCAGCCGGAAGTCCGCGCGGGCAGCTACGACAACCAGTGGCTGGACCGGCTGACCGCGGCCGGCGGCCACCTGCCGCCCCTGCAGCCAGTGGCGCTGCTGGCCGCGGCGGTCGAGGCCGCCGAGGCCGACCAGGCAGCGGTGCAGGCCAACTTCCTGGCCGCGGCGGCCCGCGGCCGGCCCGAGCTGCCGGAGACGGCCGGGCACCGGCTGCAGCTGCGGGCGGGCGGCGCCACGGGCCGGCTGCACGTCTGCTGCCTGGGCGACGGCGACTACCGGATCGGGACGGCGGCAGGCTGGGCGGACGTGAACGTGCAGCGGCTGGGGCGGTACGAGCGGGCGCTCACCTGCCGGGGGCAGCGTCACCTGGTGATCGCCAGCGGCCAGGGACCGCGGCTGCAGATCGAGGTGGACGGCGTCAGTCACCTCATCACCCGGGACGACGGCGGGCAGATCCGGGCGCCCGCGCCCGCGTTCGTCGCCGCCATCCTGGTCTCGCCGGGGGACCCGGTCCGGGCGGGCGACCCGCTGGCGGTCATGGAGTGCATGAAGATGGAGAGCACCATCACGGCCCCGCACGCCGGCGTCGTCCGCTCGGTGCTCGCCAAGGTCAACACCCAGGTGGAGGCGGGAGCGCCGCTGCTGCGGCTGCAGCCGCCCGAGCAGGCCGCGGATCCGGTGGGCGGCGGCTTTCCCGACTTCGCCGCGCTGATCGCGCCGTGCGTGCAGGACGGCAGCCCGGGCGCGCGTGACGTCACCGCCATGCTCCGCGCCTACCTGCTCGGCTACGACCTGGCCGATGAGGACGCCAGGGAACTCACCCGCCTGCAGGCCGCCCGGCTGGCCCTGACCGACCCGGCCGACCCCGGCCTGCTCGCCGGGGAGCAGGAACTGCTGGAGATCTTCGCCGACATCGCCGCGCTGTCCCAGCGGGTGCCTGACGACGAGGCGGACTCCCATGCCCGCAGCTCGAACGAGTACCTGCTGACCTACCTGGCGTTCCTCGACGCCGAGCGCAGCGGCACCCCGGCGCACTTCGTGAGCCAGCTGCGCAGGGCGGTGAGCCGGTACGGGGTGACGTCGCTGCGGCGCACCCCCGCGCTGGAGCGGGCGCTGCTGTGGATCTACCGCTCGGCCGGCCGGATGCCGGCGGCCGCCCCGATCGTGATCGCCATCCTGGACCGCTGGCGCCGGGCCGCCAGCCTGCTGGCACCCGCCATGACCGACGAGCGGCTGGCCGTGCTCGACCGGCTCATCCGCGCCACCCAGGGCCCCCAGCAGGCCGTCTGTGACCTGGCCCGGGAGGTGCGGTTCAGCTATGTGGACGCGCCGACCCTGCGCAGCACCCGGGCGCGGGCGCTCGCGGAGATCGGGCAGTGCCTCGACGAGCTGTCCGGTCACCCCTCGCCCGCCCGCACCCGCGAGCTGACCCAGCAGATCGTCTGGTTCCCGCTGCCGCTGCGGGCGGTGCTGCGGGACCGGTACCGGGAGGCCGACCCCACCACCCGGGCGAGGCTGCTGGAAAGCCGGATCCGCCGGTTCTACCGGATCCGCGAGCTGACCGGCCTGCACTGCGAGACGTTCGGCCGGCACCTGGCCTGCCTGGCCGACTACCCGGGCGGCGAGCCCGGCGCCCAGCCGGTCCACCTGGTGAGCGCCTATGTCCCGCTCGCGGAGCTGCCGGCGTTCGCCAGCGCGCTCGCGGCCCACCTGCGCACGCTGCCCGCGGACCGGCCGGCGGTGGTGGACGTGGAGTCGTGGCGGGACGAGCCGCTGCTCCCCGACGGCGAGATGGCCGCCGCGCTGGCCCGGCCGCTGGCCGGGGCGGGGTTCGGCCGGCCGCTGCACCGCCTCACCATCGCCGTGACCAGCGCGAGCGGCGAGGACGGGCAGGCGGAGGAATATCAGCGCACGCAGTACTTCACCTTCCGGCAGGACGGGCCGGGCTTCGCCGAGGAGCCGCTGTTCCGCAATCTGCACCCGATGATCGCCGAGCGGCTCGACCTGTGGCGGCTGTCGAACTTCTCGCTGCGCCGGCTGCCCAGCGCGGAGGACGTGTACCTGTTCCACGCCGTCGCCCGCGAGAACCCTGACGACGAGCGGCTGATCGCCCTGGCCGAGGTGCGCGACCTCACCGCGGCCCGGGACTCGGCCGGCCAGGTGCTCGGCTACCCGCACATGGAAGGGATGCTGATGCAGGCGCTCGCCGGCATCCGCCGCGCGCTCGCCGGCCGGCCGCCCCGGCAGCGGCCGCAGGGCAACCGGGTGGTGCTGTATGTCCGGCCGGTGTGGGACATCCCGACGGCGACCTGGCGCGGGCTGGCCCACCGGCTGGCGCCGCTCGCGGCCGGGCTGGGCCTGGAGAAGGTGGCGGTGCGCATCCACACCGCGGACGCCGCCACCGGGGAACGCCGCGACGCGGTCCTAGACGTGGAGAACGTGGAAGACCGGGCGGTCACGGTGCGGGTCCGGCCGCCGTCACAGCGGCCCATCCAGCCGCTCACGGAGTACAGGCAGAAAGCGCTGCGCGCCCAGCGGCTCGGGCTGCCGTACCCGTACGAGCTGATCCGGATGCTGACGCCGCCGGCCGGCGCGCCCGCCGATTTCCCGGCCGGCGACTTCACCGAGTACGACCTGGACGAGGCCGGGCAGTTCGTCCCGGTGCAGCGCCCCTACGGGCAGAACCGGTGCGCGATCGTGACCGGGGTGATCACCAACTACACCGCGCTGGTGCCCGACGGCATGCGCCGGGTGGCGATCCTCGGCGACCCGACCGCCGGCCTGGGGAACCTGGCGGAGGCGGAGTGCCGCCGGATCCTCGCCGCGCTTGACCTCGCCGGGCGGCTGGGGGTGCCGGTGGAATGGTTCGCGCTGTCCTCGGGCGCGCGGATCGCCTGGGACAGCGGCACCGAGAACATGGACTGGATCGCCGCGGTGCTGCGCCGCCTGATCGAGTTCACCCAGGCGGGCGGCGTGGTCAACGTGGTGGTGACCGGCATCAACGTGGGGGCGCAGCCGTACTGGAACGCCGAGGCGACGATGCTCATGCACACCCGGGGAATCCTGGTGATGACCCCGGCCAGCGCGATGGTGCTCACCGGGAAGAGCTCGCTGGACTACTCGGGCGGCGTGTCGGCCGAGGACAACTTCGGCATCGGCGGCTACGAGCGGATCATGGGCCCGAACGGGCAGGCCCAGTACTGGGCGCCGACGCTGGCCGGCGCGTGCGCGGTGCTGCTGCGCCACTACGACCACACGTACGTCGTCCCCGGCGAGCGCGGGCCGCGGCGCGCCCCGACCGCCGACCCGCCCGGCCGGGACGTGTGCGAGTCGCCGCACACCCCGGTCGAGGGATCGGACTTCACCACGATCGGCGACATCTTCTCCCCCGAGCGCAACGGCGACCGGAAGAAGCCCTTCGACATGCGCTCGCTCATGCGGGCGGTGACGGACAGCGACCACGGGGTGTCCGAGCGCTGGGCCCGCTGGCGGAACGCGGAGAGCACGATCGTCTGGGAGGCGCGGATCGGCGGGTTCCCGGTCTGCCTCATCGGCCTGGAGTCGCGATCCGTGCCCCGGGCGGGCTTCTTCCCCGCGGACGGCCCGGCCTCGTGGACGTCGGGCACGCTGTTCCCGCAGTCCTCGCGCAAGCTGGCCCGGGCGGTGAACGCGGCCAGCGGCAACCGGCCGGTCGTCGTGCTGGCCAACCTCACCGGGTTCGACGGCTCGCCGGAGAGCATGCGCAAGTGGCAGCTGGAGTACGGGGCGGAGATCGGCCGGGCGGTGACCAACTTCCGCGGGCCCATCGTGTTCGTCGTGGTGTCCCGCTACCACGGCGGCGCTTTCGTGGTGTTCTCCAAGCGGCTGCACGACGACATGGAGACGGCAGCCGTGGCGGGCTCGTTCGCGTCGGTGATCGGCGGTGCGCCGGCCGCCGCGGTGGTGCTGTCGCGGGAGGTGAGGGCGCGGACGGAAAAGGACCCGCGGGTGGCCCGGCTGCGCGCGGATGCTGCCTCCACCGACGGCGAGGGCCTGGCGGACCGGCACCGCGAGCTCGCCGAGGTGAGCGCGGCGGTGCGGGCCGAGAAGCTGCGTGAGGTGGCCGGCGAGTTCGACAGCGTCCACGACATCAACCGCGCGCTGCGGGTCGGCTCGGTGGATCACATCATCCCGCCGTCGCAGCTGCGGCCGTTCATCATCGGCGCGCTGGAGCGGCGGCTGGCGGACAGCGGACCGCTAGCTGAGCGGGCGGCCGAGCCAGCGGTGTGACGGCGCCGTGGTGTCCAGGGGCGGCGCCGGGTCCAGGGCGGCGGGGGGCGGGCCGCCGCCGGGCCAGCACGCCGTGAGCACGAACGCGCCGCTGCGCCGCCACCAGCCGGGAAACGTATCCCCCTCCTGAGTCCGGACCCGCAGCGGCGACCAGGTGCCCGGCGGCGGCGCGGGATCGGTGATGCTCACCTCGACCGACCGGGTGTCACGGCGCAGCCCGGTGCCGAGCACTTTGAGCGCGCTCTCCTTCGCCGACCACACCAGGTTGGCCAGGGTGTCCCGGCTGGCGCCAGCCCCGTTCACAAACTCCTGCTCAGCCGCGGTCAGGTAGTCGCGGATGAAGGCGTCGCTGCGCGGCTCGGAGACCTCCACGTCACAGCCGACCGCTGCGGGCTGCGCGGCGACCAGGCACACGGCGGCACCGGCCCGGTCGGTCAGGGAGATGCCGTGCGGTGCGGCCTGCCCGTCCACGAGCAGCCGCGGCGCGCCGCCGGGCGCGGGCCGGGCCTCGATGCGGGCCAGCGCAGCGGTGTCCTCCGGCCAGCCGAGCACCTGCCGGGCGGCAAGCTTGAGGGTCCAGCGGCTGAGCAGGAAGTCGGTGCGGCGCTTGGGGTAGCGCAGGCTGGCGGCATAGGCATGCTCGGCCTCGCTCAGCCAGCCGGCCGGCGGCGGCAGCTGGTCCTCGGTCCGCGCGAGCCACCACGTCACCAGCCCGGCCATACCCCTGACGGTAACCCGTCACCGGCGCGGCCGGCGGCCCGGCGCCCGGGCCGGCCTGGCGAACAGCAGGCTGGCCGCGAGCGCGGCCGCGAGGATGGCGGTGCTGGCCAGCGCGGCGATGCTGTAGCCCGGGCCGGCGGGGAGGAGGTGGCCGCGGGGGATATACAGCACCAGCAGCGTGGCGCTCAGCGCGCTGCCGACCGAGTAGGCGACGGTCCGGTTGAGCTGGTAGAAGCTCATCGCGCTGCCGGTCTCGGCGGCCGGGACGCCGCCGGTGATCTGCAGCGGGTTCACGGCGTAGACGCAGCCGACGCCGAAGCCGTCCACGGTCATGGCGATCACGATCTGCCAGTAGGCGCCGCGGGCGAGCAGGAACACCACCATGGACGCGATCAGTGCGACGCAGCCGGCCGCCACGATCAGCTCGCCGGACACGCGCCTGGCCGCCCGGCCGACGGCCTTGCTGGCGGCGAAGCTGGCGAGCGAGAACGGGGTCAGCATCAGCCCGGCGACCAGCACGCTGGCACCGAAGCCGTAGCCCGCCGAGGGCGGGGTCTGCACATAGCGCACGACCAGCGGGCCCAGCGGGTAGAAGCCGACGGCGACGAGGAACACGGTGAGGTTGGCGGCCAGCACCGGGCGGCGGCGCAGCAGCCGCAAGTCGATCAGCGGCCCGGCGGCCCGCAGTTCCCAGCCGGCCCAGGCGGCGAGCACCGCGGCCGAGCCGATCGCGCAGCCGGCGGCCAGGGGCGAGCCCCAGCCCCAGGCCGGGCCCTCGGCCAGGACCAGGATCAGCCCGCCGATCCCCAGCGCGAGCAGCACGCTGCCGGGCACATCCACCCGGGCCGGGCGGGCGGGGCCAGCGGGCAGCACCGCGGCGGCGGCCGCCAGCGCGAGCGCGCTGAGCCCGGCGATGAACCAGAACGGCGCGCCCAGCCCCAGGTACTGCGCGAGCAGGCCGGTCAGCGGGTAGCCGATGCCGATCCCGGCCGCGGTGGTGACGCCGATCAGCGCGATCACCCGGCCGCGCCGCGCCGCGGGCAGCTGGTCGCGGGCGACCGCGGTGGCCAGCGGCACCAGGCCGAACCCGGCGCCCTGCAGCGCCCGCCCGGCCAGGAACACCGGGAAGCCGGCCGGGAGCGCGGACAGGACGCAGCCGGCCAGCATGACCGCGACCGCGCCGAGGATGGCCGGGCGGCGCAGCCGCCCGTCGCCGAGGCGGCCCAGCACCGGGGTGGCGACCGCGCCGGTCAGCAGCGCGATCGTGAGCGCCCACTGGGAGGCGGCCAGCGAGACGTGATCCGCGGTTTGAATGGCCGGCAGCAGGGGCGTCCCGAGGCTGGCGACCGCGGTGGACTCCACCGCGAGGAACACCAGCACCGCCGCCAGCACCGGCGGCGAGCCGGTGCTGGCGCGGGCGCTGTCCGCCAGGGCCGCGGCCCTGGTCCCGGGAACCGTCACGGGTCCATCGTGTGCCCCGCCTCCGTCATAAGTCCAAGACCTGTTTGTGCGCAGAGCTAGCATGATTTGTTATGGAGCTGCGGCAGCTGCAGTACCTGGTGGCAGTGGCGGACGAGGCGAGCTTCACCAGGGCCGCCGCCCGGGCCCGCGTCGCCCAGCCCGGGGTGAGCGCGCAGATCCGCCGGCTGGAGCGGGAACTCGGCCAGCCTCTCCTGGACCGCTCCGGCGGCACGGTGCGGGTCACCGAGGCCGGCGCCGCGGTGCTGCCCTACGCCCGGGCTGCGCTGGCGGCAGTGGCCGCGGTGCGGGACACGGTGGACGCGCTGACCGGGCTGGCCCGCGGGCACGTGACCGTGGGGGTCGTCGGCTCGGTCTCGTCCCCGGGCCTCGACCTGCCAGGCCTGCTGGCCACCTTCCATGCCGGCCATCCCGGCGTCGAGATCACGGTGACCGAGGCCGGCACCAGCGCGCTCACCGGGGCGCTGCGCGACGGCCGCCTGGACGTGGCGCTGATCGCGGCCGGGCCCCCGCTCCCGGCAGGGCTGGCCGCGGCGGACATCGTCGACGAGCCGCTGGTCATCGCCGTCAGCCACGGCGACGCCCTGGCCGGGCGCACCGGCATCAGCCTCGGCGCCATCAGGGACCGGGTGCTGATCAGCCTGCCGCCTGGCACCGGATTGCGCACCTGTCTCGACGACGCCTGCCTGGCCATGGGCTTCCGGCCCCGCATCGGCTTCGAGGTCGGGGATCCGCAGCTCGTCGCCCAGCTGGCCGGCCGGGGTCTCGGCGTGGCCCTGCTGCCCGCGTCGGTCACCAGGGCGCACGCCGGCCGCGTGCGGGCCATCCCGCTCACCCGGCCCAGGCTGCGCGGGCGCATCGCCCTCGCCTGGCGGACCAGCCAGGCGCCCAGCCCCGCCGCCCGGGCGTTCATCGAGCACGCGCGCGGGCAGCTCACCCGGGGCTGATCAGCTGAAGCGGATCTTCCCGCCCGGGCTCCGGGTCAGAGGGCGGCGGGGGTCCCGGCGCCCTGCTGCCGGGCGAGGCTGAGCACCAGGGCAGCCGCGGCCGCGTCCTGGACCGCGACCCCGACGGACTTGTAGAGCGTGAGCTGGGCGCCGCCGGCCCGGCCGGGTGCCGATCCGGCGGCGATCTCGCCGATCTCGGCGATGTGGCTGGCGTCGATCGCCCCGAGCCCGGCCGCCCGGAGGAGCTCGACAGCGCCGGCGGGCGGCGGGGCCAGCGCCGCCGCGCGGGATTCGACCACGGTAAGCGCGGCCTGGATGGTGGCCGTGTCGATCTCACCCTCACCGCTGGTGTTGTACCCGACGGAGTTGATGTGCGTGCCGGGCCGCAGCCATTCACGGCGCAGAACCGGATGTGCGGCGTGCGTGGTGGTGCAGACGATGTCGGCTGACCGCACCGCCTCCTCGGCCGAGGCGGCGGCCTGTGCGGGGATCCCCGCGGTGGCGAGCTCCGCCGCGAGTGCCGCGGCCCTGCCGGGATCCCGGCCGGCGATCCGGACGGCCCGGACGCCGGGCAGGCGTGCCAGCGCCCGCGCGTGCGCCTGTGCCTGCACGCCCGTTCCGATCACGGCGACCTGGCTGGACCCGGGGCGGGCGAGCAGCCGCGTCGCCACCGCCGAGCCGGCCGCGGTGCGGGCGGCGGTCAGGTAGGTGCCGTCCATCACCGCCACCGGGGTCCCGGTATCAGGATCGAAGCAGCAGATCAGAGCCTGGTGGGTGGGACATTCCCGGTTGCGGGGGAACAGGCTGACCAGCTTGGCGGCCAGCGCGCCAGCGGACGGCAGGTAGGCGGGCATGGCCGCCAGCATGGCGTCCTGCCCGGGGACCTGAGCCGCCACCCGCGGCGGGATCGAGGCCCGGCCGGCGCTGAGGTCGATCATCGCGGCCTCCACCGCGCTGGCGAGCGCGTCGAGGTCGAGCAGCGAGGCGACCTCGGCGGCTGAGAGAACGAGGACCATGACCTCCATCATCGGGGGTCCGGCCCGGCTCTCAGCCCGGCTGCCGCCGACCCCGCCGGCCGGAAAGCCCTGAACATAGCGGCTGAGTTCAGCTACCGTTCTGGCAATGCAGGGCAAACACGGAGCAAACCTCCACCCTGGCTGCCCCTGCCCGGGCTGGTGGCTGCGCTCCCCGCGTGTTCCGGGTGAACGACGAGGTCACACCGATGAAATTCGATGATGCTGCACGGCTCGTGGACGCGGTGCCGGCCCCGCACATACCGGCCAGCCGCGGCCGGGTCCTCTACGACCACATCCGCACACACCGGCCCGAGCAGCTGCTGGAGCTGGGCACGGCCAGAGGCGGCTCGGCCCTGTTCATGGCCGCGGCCCTGGAGGCGAACGGCTCCGGCCACCTGACCAGCGTCGACTCCTCCCGCTGGAACTGGCGCAATCCGACGCCGCGGGAGGTCATCGACGGGTCCGGGCTGGCCCACCGGATCACCCTGGACAAGCGATTCTCGACCTACACCTGGTTCCTCAAGACGGAACTGGAGAGCTGCCTGGACGGCAACGGCACCGTGCAGCCGAAGTACGACTTCATCTTCCTCGACGGCGCGAAGTACTGGAGCACGGACGGCCTGGCCGTGGTGCTCATGGAGAAGCTGCTGCGGCCGGGTGGCTGGCTGCTGCTCGACGACCTGGGCTGGACCTACGACAAGCACACCGAGCAGGAGCGGCACTACGAGATCGAGGTGGCGAAGCTCTCGGAGCAGGAACGGGCCGAGCCGCACCTGCGTGCCGTGTTCGACCTGCTCATCCAGCCGAACGAGGCGTTCAGCGAGTTCCTGATCGAGGACGACTGGTGGGGCTGGGCGCGGAAGTCCCCGGACGCGGGCCGGCCCGGGAACGGGCAGCCGCCCCGGCCGCGCACCGTCAGCACGCGCACCAGCGCCCAGCCGGTCCGCGCGCGCATCCCCGCCCCGCTGCGCCGTCAGCTGGCGCGGGTCCGGCGGCTGCCGGCCAGGCTCGGCAGCCGCTGAGGAACCGGCGGCCCGCGTCCGCAGCCGGGGCGGCGTTCCCGCCGCTTTGCCGGGGAGGGCGCCCAGCCCGGCCTGCGCCCCTCTGGCCTTCGCCGCTCGCCAGGGTTTACGCTGGCCAGAACCTCAGCAGCGGCGATGCCTATGAACAGGTCCGATCTCGCGATCTTCATTGATGTGTTCACCGCCTCGGTCCTGGTGTTCCTGGGCCTGGTGGCGTGGACCCTGTACGACATGAGGCGGCGCCGCGTCGGCAAGTGACGCCCGCCGGCCGGTCACGGCGCGGGTGCCAGCCCGGCAGCGGTGAGCAGGTAGGCCTCGTGGCCGCCGGCGCTGCCATCGGCCAGGCTGGTGACCGCGCTGCCCACCTGCTCCGCGGTGAGCGCCGGCCCGGCATCCCGCAGATACGTGTCAGCGTCCACACCCTGCCGGGCCGCATAGGCGGCGACCGCCGCGGAGCCCAGCGCGGTGACCGGGGTCAGCTGCGGGAGCACGCTCACGAACCGGATGCCCAGGCCCGCCCGCTCCGACTCAGCCGCGGCATAGGCGGTGATGAACCTGACCGTGGCCTTGGCACCCGCGTAACCGCCCGACAGCGGCGAACCGCGCAGCGCAGCGCCGCTGGACAGCGTGATCACGGTGCTGCCCGGCGGCAGCGGGGCGAGCAGGGCCTCCCGGATCCAGCCGAACGCCTGCCGGACGTCCACCTCCCAGTTGCGGCTGAACGACTCCCAGGTGTGCAGGTGGACCGGCCGCGACAGCGGCGGGGCGCCGGCGTTGAGGACCAGGACGCGCGGCCGGTGCCGGTCGATGAGCTGCCCGGCGGTCACCGGGTCGGCGGCGTCGGCGGCCACCGGGGTGAACGCGCCGCCGATGCTGGCGTGCAGGTCCTCGAGCTGGGCCTGGCTGCGGGCGACGCCGACGACCTGGGCGCCGGCTGCGGCCAGCGCGGTGGTGATGGCGCGGCCGAAGCCGCGGCCGGCCCCGGTGACGATCGCGGTGGTCCCGGTGATGCCGTCAGTCATGGTGTTCCTCCCAGAGTGCGGCCGGAGCGGAGCGGCCGGTGCGGTGCGGCCGCCGTATGCGGCCCCGTCAATGCAGACCAGCCCGGCCCCCCGGAATCGCCGCGCAGCCGGATCGCGCCGGCCGGCGATTTCCGGCGTCGCGCGCGGTCTATACGGGTGATAGCTCTGACCCGGCCGCTGCTGGCCAGCGGCACCGGAGGTGGCGATGACCCCGCGTAAGGACTTCGAGCGGCAGCTGGGCGTGCTGCGGACCGAGCTGATCGCGCACTGCTACCGGATGACCGGCTCGATCCACGAGGCCGAGGACCTGGTGCAGGAGACCTACCTGCGTGCGTGGCGGTCCTACGGCAGGTTCGAGGGCCGCTCGTCGGTGCGCACCTGGCTGTACCGGATCGCGACCAATGTCTGCCTGACCGCGATCGAGCGCAGCAGCCGCCGCCCGCTGCCCGCGGGCCTGGGCCCGCCCTCCGGCGATCCGGAGGGGCCGGCCGGCCAGCACGCGCCCGGGGTGCCGTGGCTGGAGCCGATCCCCACCGCCGGCGCAGGCACGGAACTGGCCGACCCGGCCTCGGTGGCCGTCTCCCGGGCGGGGCTGCGGCTGGGCCTGGTCGCCGGCCTGCAGTACCTGTCCGCGAAGCAGCGGGCGGTGCTGATCCTGCGCGACGTCCTGGAGTGGCCCGCCGCCGAGGTCGCGCAGGTGCTGGGCACCAGCACGGCCGCGGTCAACAGCATGCTGCGCCGCGCCCGCGCGCAGCTGGAGCGGGTGCAGCCCACCGAGGACCAGCTCACTGAGCCGGGCGACCCCGGCCAGCGCGAGCTCCTGCGCCGCTACGCGACGGCATTTGAGAACGCGGACGTCGCCACGCTGGTCTCGCTGCTCAGGCAGGACGCCACCCTGGAGATGCCACCGCTGCCCGCCTGGTTCGCCGGCGCCGCGGCCGGCCGGTTCCTGGCCGCGCACGTGCTCACCAGCCCGGGGCGCTTCCTGCTCGTGCCGGCCGAGGCCAACGGCCAGCCCGCGTTCGGCACCTACCAGCGCGAGCCCGGCGGCGCCTACCGGGCGCACGCCCTGCAGGTGCTGACCCTCGCCGGTGACCGGGTTGCCCGGATCGTCATCTTCCTCGACCCCGCCCTGTTCCCCGCCTTCGGCCTGCCCGCGCTGCGCGGCGCCGCCGCAGCAGCCGGGCTGCGGGCCGGCTGACCCGCCATGGACGTCCGCACCCAGGGGCCGTGGCTGCTGGCACGGGCGGTGAGGTACACGCTGGCCATGGCCGGGCGCGTCACCCCGGAGCTGCTGCCGCGGGCCACGCCGTGCGCGGGCTGGGACCTGCGCATGCTGCTGAGCCACCTCACCGGCTCGCTCTCCACCCTGAGCCAGGGCCTGGCCGCCGGGTCGCTGAACGCTGATCCCTGGCCCGGGCCGCCGGACGGGACCGCCGCCGGCCTGCGGCACCAGGCCCGGCGGCTGCTGGCGGCCTGCGACGCCGCACCCGCGGGCCAGCTGATCGCCATCGGCGGCCACAAGCTCACGGCCGGCATCCTCGCCGCGGCCGGGGCGATCGAGGCGGCCGTGCACGGCTGGGACATCTCCGCGGCCTGCGGCGACCCCGAGCCGGTTCCGCCGGACCTCGCGGCCGGCCTGCTGGCGGCGGCGGCGCTGCTCATCCCGCCCGGCACCCGCCACGGCCTGTTCGCCGCCCCGCTCCCGGTGCCGGCCCCGCCGGCTCCGGGCCGCCAGCTGCTCGCCTTCCTCGGCCGCAACCCGGACCGGCCATCCGGCCTGGGTTGACACCGAACTCACACGGAAATCACGCGGCGGTCTGACCGCCACCCGGAATGGTGGGCACCGTGCCCGGGCCCGGGGGTCTTTCCTGGACGTTTCCCGGCCCCCGGCGGCCTATCCGGCAACGGAGGATGTCGTGACCCACCTTGACTCCCCAGCCACGGAGAACGGCCCCGGCGACACCAGCGGTCAGCCGGGTGTGCACGGATCACGGCTCGCCCGGCGGCGCCGGGTGCTGCTCGGCGTGGGGATCGCAGCGGCGCTGCTGGGCGCCGGCGGGGTGATCGGCGCTGCTTTCGTGAAGTCGCCGCAGCAGCTCGCCGCCGACACCGCGGCGCCGCCCCCCACGATGACGACGGCCACGGTCACCTCCCGGGTCCTCACCTCCTCGGTGCAGATGCGCGGGGTGGTGTACCCGGCGACGGAGTACGACGTGTACCCGGGCGCTCCCGCGTCCGGCTCGCCCACCGGCTCCGCCGCCGGCAGCCCGTCCGCGGGTGAGGGATCGGCCGGGACAGGCGGCGGCGCCCCGGCGGTCTACATATCGAAGCTCGGCGTCGCCGCGGGCGACACGATCAGAAGCGGCAGGCAGCTCGCTGAGATAGACGGTGAGCCGCTGTTCGCGCTGGCCGGCACGGTGCCGGCGTGGCGGGACCTGACGCCCGGCGAAAGCGGCCCGGACGTCGCCGAGCTGCAGCGGGCCCTCGCCTCGCTCGGGTACTACGGCGGCGGCGACCCGGCCGGCTATTTCGGTTCTGCCACCGGGTACGCGGTGTCCCTGTACTACGGGCACCTCGGCTACCCCCCGCCGCCGGACGGCGGCGTGCCAGCAGCGGACGTGGTGTTCCTGCCGAGGCTGCCCGCGACGGTGGTGGCCGTGAACGGCGCGACGGGCGGGCAGCCCGGCCAGCCGTTCCTCGAGCTGGCGGCCCGCGGGTCGCTGTCGCTGACCGGCGAGCTGCCGCCCGCCTACGCGGCGCAGGTGAAGGCCGGCCTGAAGGTCAGCATCTTCGATGAGGTGACCGGCATCCACGCGAAGGGGACCGTGTCGGAGCTGGGGACGGCGACCACGACACCGCCGGCCGGGGCGGTGGTGGACATCGGGAGCGCCCCGGCCGCGGCGGGCTCAGCGCAGTCCGCCGCCAGCGGGACGGGCGGCTCCGGCAGCGCCAGCAGCTCCAGCAATCCGGGCAGCACCACCGCAACGGTGTTCGTCCCGGTGGCCGTCCGGCCGTCCACGCCGCTGCCGTCGGCGCTGAACGGGGAGAACGTCCTGGTCACCGTCGAGACCGGGCAGACCGAAGGGGCGGTGCTCACGGTGCCGGTCGCCGCGATCGTCACCACCGCGTCCGGCAGCAGCTACGTCACCGTGGCAGGTGCGCACGGGAAGCAGACCGAGGTCCCGGTGACCCCCGGCATCTCCGAGAACGGCTACGTCCAGGTGACACCGGTGCGGCACGGTGAGCTCGCCGCGGGCGACCGCGTGGTGGTGAGCGGCTGATGCCGCCGGTGATCGAACTGCGCGGCCTGGCCCGCACCTACCCCGGCCCGCCGCCGGTGGCGGCGCTGCGCCCGGCCGACCTGGTGATCGGGGCGGGCGACTACGTCGCCGTGACCGGGCCGTCCGGCTCCGGCAAGTCGACGCTGGTGCATCTGCTCGGGCTGCTGGACGCGCCGACCGCCGGGCGCTACCTGCTGGACGGGCAGGACACGGCCGCACTGGGCGACCGGGACCGGTCCGCGCTGCGCGGCAGCCGGATCGGCCTGGTCTTCCAGGCGTTCCACCTGCTGCCCTACCGGACGGCGCTGGAGAACGTGCTGCTCGCCGCGCTGTACAACCGGACGCCCCGCGGCAAGCGGCTCCCGGCCGCGGTGGCGGCGCTGGTCAGCGTGGGCCTCGGGGATCGCCTCGACGCCCTGCCGACCACCCTGTCCGGCGGCGAGTGCCAGCGGGTCGCGATCGCGCGGGCGCTGGTGAACCAGCCGAGCCTGCTGCTGTGCGACGAGCCGACCGGCAACCTCGACTCGGGGAACGCGGCGGCGGTGATGGACCTGCTGGACCGGCTGAACGAGACCGGCTTCACGATCGTCGTGATCACCCACGACACGGCGGTGGCAGCCCACCCCAGCCGGGCCATCTCGATCAGTGACGGCGTTATTTCGGAAGGAACGAGGAGCCCCTGTGCCTAGCTCGCGCACCGGCCTGGCAGCGCCCCGCCTGTCCGTCCGGGACGCCGCCGCCGAGGCCGTCGCCGGGATCGTCCAGCGCCCGGGCCGGTCAGTGCTCACCATGCTCGGCACGATCCTCGGGGTGGGGGCGTTCGTGGGCGTGCTCGGCCTCACCGCCACCGGCGCCGGCCAGATCTCCCGCCAGTTCACGATCCTGCAGCAGACGACCGTGACGGTGCAGGACAACGGCCCCGCCAACGACGTCGCCCCGCCTGACACCAACCCCCCCATCGGCTTCCCGGCCGACGCGGACACGATCGCGGGCCACATCAAGGGCGTGGTCGCCGCCGGTGTCTGGTGGCCGGTCTCCCTCCCCGACGGCACGCAGTTCACCGGCTCGCTCGCGCTCTCTGCCAGCTCTTCCCAGACGGTCACGCTGCTGGCCGCCTCGCCGGGCGCGGTGACGGCGATGGGGCTGAAGCTGGTCGCCGGCTCGCCGCTGACCCGCTACGAGAACAACAGCAGCCAGCACGTCGCGATGATCGACACCAGCACAGCGGCGGAGCTCGGCATCTCCCCGGCCCGCCTGCCCAGCCGGCCGGCGGTGTTCGCCGGCGGTCTCCCCTACACGGTCGTCGGCATCTACAGCTCCGCGCAGCGGGTCGTGACCAGCGAGAGCGCGATGCTGATCCCGCAGAACACGGCGCTGGCCGACTTCGGGAACCCGCCGCCCGGGATCGGGAGCCAGGACGAGGCGCAGCTGGTCGTCGCGACCAGGATCGGCGCCGCGAAGGCGGTGGCCCGGCAGATCGCCGCCGCCGAACTTCCGTCCGGCCCGGCCCGGCTGGTGGTGACGTCCCCGCCCAATCCGCAGAACCTGCAGAGCGAGGTGAAGAGCGACCTGGCCGGCCTGTTCCTGATCCTGGCCCTCATCACCCTGCTCATCGGGGCGGTCGGGATCGCGAACACGACGCTGGTCGCCGTGCTGGAGCGGACCGCGGAGATCGGGCTGCGCCGGGCCGTCGGGGCCCGGCCACGGCATATCGCCGCGCAGTTCCTCGCGGAGAGCACCGCGCTCGGCACGCTCGGCGGCCTGATCGGCACCTGCATCGGCGTCGGGACCGTGGTGATCTTCGCGGTGGCCAGGGACTGGACCGCCGTGCTGAACCCGGCCTACACGCTGCCCGCACCGCTGATCGGGAGCGTCGTCGGCTTCCTGGCGGGCGCCTACCCGGCACTGCGCGCCGCGCGGACCAGCCCGCTGGCAGCGCTGCGCAGCGCCTAGGCCACGCAGCGCCGGAAAGGAGCGACCATGCGCATCCGCACCGCCATCGGGATCCTGATCTGCTGCTGCGCCGGCCTTGCCGGCTGCACCGCCGCCGCGCCCCAGGGGCCGGCCACGACCGTGACCACCCCGCATGCCGGCAAGCCGCCGCCGCCGGTCTCCGTCGACGCCGCGCTCGCCCACGCTCCGCTCACCCCATATGTGCTGCTCGGCACCGCCAGCAACGACGGGCTGGCACCCGGCGAGTCGCCGTCCGCGCTGGCCAGCGCGTGCATGACCGCTGCGGGTTTCCTGAACGCCGGCGGCAACGTCCCGCGGACCGTCCGCCTCGACTCGGGACTGGGCGTCTCGATGTCCTGGGGTGAGTGGGGTTATCTGGGGGTCGCGCAGGCCGAGCAGTCCGGCTTCCAGCCCGTCCCCGGTGCCGTAGCGGCCGAACTGGGCACCAGCCTGGGGCCGGGGGCGGACCCGTCCAGTTTCCCCCAGGCTGAGCAGGACGCGCTCGGGAAGTGCGGCACGATCGTCCAGAACTTCACCGGCGCACAGCAGAGCGGCCCGCTCGCGGTGGTCCAGGCGCTCGCCAATGACGTGGGCACCGACGTGCAGCACGACCCAGCCGTCCGGAGCGCCACCAAGGCCTGGTCCGCCTGCATGTCCAGGAACGGCTACAGCTACACCGATCCTGCGGCGGTCTCCCAGGCGGCGAGGCAGGTCATGGACAACGGCGTCCACGGCGGCATCAGCTCCGGCACCCCGGTCAGCGCCTCCGCCAACCAGACGCAGCTCGCGATGGCCACCGCCGACGCCAGCTGCACCCAGTCCACCGACCTCGCCGGCATCTACTTCGCCGTCCAGGCCAGCTACGAGCAGCAGCTTGTCAGCGCCAACCAGCAGGCGCTCACCGCCGCGGTCCGGAGGTACCGGGCGGCGTACAAGAAGGCGCTGGACGAGCTGCCGGCCCTGCTGCGGACGGCGAAGGCGATCCCGTTCCCCCCTGCCACGCACAAGCCGTAGGTTCTGGGTATGGCGATCGCGCGGTTCAAGGACCTGTGCCTGGACGCGGGGGACCCGGCCCGGCTCGGCGCCTTCTGGGCGGCCGCGCTCGGCCGCACCTGGCAGGCCGGGGACAACGGCGACGGGCGGCTGACAGGGCAGACCCCGCGGCACACCATCTGGATCAACCGGGTGCCCGAGCCCAGGACCGTCAAGAACCGGGTGCACCTGGACATCTACGCCCGGGAACTGGCAGACCTGGAAGCCCTCGGCGCGACCGTGCTCGAGCCGCAGCGTGACTGGACCATCATGGCCGACCCCGAAGGCGGCGAGTTCTGCGCGTTCCTGCGCCCGGAGGTGCCGGCCGGGCGGCTGCACGGCCTGGTGGTGGACAGCGCCGACCCGGCGGCGCAGGCCCGGTGGTGGGGCGCGGTCTACGGGGCCGGCGTGACGGAGAACGACGGCTGGTACACCCTGGAGGACGTGCCCGGCATGCCGATCCTCACCATGGACTTCGTCCCGGTGCCCGAGCCGAAGTCGGTGAAGAACCGGATCCACTGGGACGTGACGGTCCCCGCCGTGGCGCCGCTCGCGGCGGCCGGCGCCACGGTGCTGCGCGAGCCCGGCGGCGACATCCGCTGGCACGTGCTGGCCGACCCGGAAGGCAATGAGTTCTGCGCTTTCACCCAATGAGGGCACTCGCAGGACCCTGGCGTCATCATGGATCACGGTGGCGGGGAGGGCGGGCATGCGGACGTTGTGGCGGGACGAGGACGGCGCGTGGCGGACGACGCTGCGGGGCCGGCAGGTCCTGACGGACCCGCGGATCAACAAGGGAACGGCGTTCACCGACACCGAACGCCGCGACCTTGGCCTGACCGGCCTGATCCCGGCCGCCCACTTCACCCTGGACGAGCAGGCCGGGCGGGTGTACGCGCAGTACCGGCACCAGCCCGACGACCTGGCCCGCAACGTCACCCTGAGCGCCCTGCACGACCGGAACGAGGTCCTCTTCTACCGGCTGCTGACCGACCACCTGAGCGAGATGCTGCCGATCGTCTACACGCCGACGGTCGGGCTGGCGATCGAGAACTACAGCCACGAGTACCGGCGGCCCCGCGGCATCTACCTGTCGGTGGACCATCCGGAGCTGATCGAGGCGTCGCTGCTCGCCGCCGGGCTCGGCCCCGATGACGTAGACCTGATCGTGGCGACCGACGCGGGCGCCATCCTGGGCATCGGGGACTGGGGGGTTGGCGGCATCAACATCGCGGTGGGGAAACTCGCCGTCTACACCGCGGCGGGCGGGATCGATCCGGCCCGCACCATCCCGGTCATGCTGGACGTGGGGACCGACCGGCAGAGCCTGCTCGATGATCCGCTGTACATCGGCAACCGTCATCCCCGGGTGCCCGCGGCCGAGTACGACGCCTTCCTCGACGGGTTCGTCACCGCGGTCGGCAAGCTCTTCCCGCAGGCGCTGCTGCACTGGGAGGATCTCGGCGTCGCGAACGCCAGGCGGCTGCTCGACCGGTACGCCGGTGAGCGGCTGACGTTCAACGACGACATCCAGGGCACGGGCGCGGTCAACCTGGCCGCCGTGCTCGCCGCGGCCAGGGCGACCGGGGTGCCGCTGGCCGGCCACCGGATCGTCATCTTCGGCATGGGGACGGCCGGGGCTGGCATCGCCGGCCAGCTGACCGCGGCCATGGTGGCCGAGGGGGTGCCGGAGGCAGCGGCCCGGCTGCGGTTCTGGGCGGTAGACCGGCAGGGCCTGCTGACCCGGGACATGGCCGGGCTCAGCGACCAGCAGCGCCGCTACGCCCGCGACCCGGCGGAGGCGGCGGGCGGCGCCAGCCTGGCCGAGGTGGTCGCCCGGGTGCACCCCACCGTGCTGATCGGGACCTCGACCCAGGCGGGCGCGTTCACCGAGCAGATCGTCCGCGACATGGCCGCCCACACCGGGCGGCCGGTCATCCTGCCGATGTCCAACCCGACAGAGCTGTCCGAGGCGGTCCCGGCCGACCTGATCAGCTGGACCGGCGGCCGGGGGCTGGTCGCGGCCGGCAGCCCGTACGGCGCCGTGGAGCACGGCGGCGTCCGCTACGAGATCGGGCAGGCCAACAACGCGCTGGTCTTCCCGGGCCTGGGCCTCGGCGTGATCGCGGCCCGGGCCCGGCGGGTGACCGGCGGGATGCTGCTGGCGGCGGCCCATGCGGTCGCGGGCCTGGTGGACGTCTCCACCCCGGGCGCGCCGCTGCTGCCGCGGGTGGCGGACCTGCGGGAGACCTCGGTCGCGGTCGCGGTCGCGGTCGCCAGGGCCGCCGAGGCGGACGGTGTGGCAGCCGCCCCGCTGGCCGCCGACGCCGCCCGGCAGGTGCGGGCGCTGATGTGGGAGCCCCGGTACCACCCGGTCAGGCCGGCCTGAGCGGGGCGGCGGTCACTGGCCCCGTTCGCCGAACCAGCCGGCCAGCCTGCCGCCGCGGCTGACCGCCCGCAGCCGCCGTTCGGTCCGGTCCCGGGCCTGCGCCGTGGCGACGATCAGCACCCGGTCGCCGGACCGCAGCGCGGTGGCGGGATCCGGGACGAACCCGCGGCCGTCCCGGACGATCAGGGCCACGTTCGCCTCCGCGGGCAGCCGGAGCTCGAACACCTCCACCCCGTGCAGCCGGGAGCCGGGCGGGATCTGGGCCTGGAGCAGGTCCGCGTGCAGGGATTCCAGCGGCGCCGCCTCCACCCCGATGTCCATGGGCTCGGCCGGCGCGGCCACCTGCAGCCGCCGCGCCAGCCACGGCAGGACCGGGCCCTGCAGCAGGGTGAAGACCACCACGACCACGAACACGAGGTCGAAGAGGCGGGTGGCACCCGGCAGGTGCGCGCTCACCGGGATCGCCGCCAGCACGATCGGGACCGCCCCGCGCAGCCCGGCCCAGGACAGGAACGCCTGCTGCCGCAACGGCACCCGCAGCGGCGCCGTGCAGAGCACCACCGCGGCGGGCCGGGCGATCAGCACCAGTGCCGACCCGGCCACCAGCGCGGGCACGACCACGGCGGGCAGCCGCGCGGGCGACGCCAGCAGCCCGAGCATGACGAACAGGCCCATCTGCGCCAGCCAGGCGACGCCTTCCGCGAATCCCCGGGTGGCCGGGCCGTGCGGCAGCCGGACGTTGCCCAGCACCAGCGCGGCCAGGTAGACGGCGATGAACCCGCTCGCGCGCGCCAGCGCGGCCGCCCCGTAGCTGCCGACGATGAGGGCGAGCACCGCGATCGGGTACAGGCCGGAGGCGGGCAGCGCCACCCGCCGCAGCGCGAACGCGCCCGCCACGCCGACGGCCAGCCCGATCACCGCGCCGGCCAGCAGCGCGTACGTCACCAGCCCGGGGATGATCGCCGGGCCGGCCGGATGCGGGCCCGCGCCGCTCAGCAGGCTCACCGCCAGCACCGCGGGCGCGTCGTTGAGCCCTGACTCCGCCTCCAGCATCCCGGACAGCCGGGGCGGCAGCGGCAGCCTGCGCAGGACCGAGAACACCGCGGCGGCGTCGGTCGGCGCGAGCACCGCCCCCAGCAGCAGCGCGATGCGCCAGGTCAGGGCGAGCGCCAGGTGGGCGATCACCGCCACGATCAGCATGCTCACGGCCACGCCGACGGTGGCGAGCAGGACCGCGGCGGGCGCCGCGGACCGCGCGTGCCGCCAGTTGGTGGTCAGGCCGCCCTCGGCCAGGATCAGCACCAGCGCGCTGAGCCCCAGGACCTGCGCCAGCTCCGCGTTGCTGAAGCGGATGCCGAAACCCGACTCGCCCAGCGCCAGGCCGAGGCCCAGGAAGATCAGCAGGCCGGGCAGGCCGATCTGGTGCGACACCCGGGCCGCCACGATCGCGGCGAGCACCACCGCGGCACCCAGCAGCAGCACCGGGCCCAGGTCACCCGCGTTCACCGCTGCCCTCGCATGGCCCGCTCCCCGGTCCGGCCGCTGCTGACACCAGTCTGCCCGATCAGCGGTCAGCAGCCTGGCGCGGCCGCTGCCCGCCGCTGCGCCGCGGGCCGGCCGGGGGCTGGCGGCCGACTCCTGGACCGGGTGACCTACCCTGCCCCTGGCCGCCCGGGCTCACCGGCCGTGCCGCAGCCCGGGCAGGGTCACAGCCGGGCCTCGGGCCGGATCGCCGCGGCGGATCCCGCGGGCTGCAACCTACCCGCCGGATCCGAGGAATGAGAAGGATATTCTCACTAGCGGATAGCGTCGTTGCGGCCATTACCGGCCCGCCGGCGGTGCGATACGGTGAGCCCGCCGAGCCGGGAGGTACACGTGAGCGGTGAGATCACCCCGTTTCAGATCGCCATTCCTGACGCCGACCTGGCCGACCTCGCCGACCGGCTGGCCCGCACCCGCTGGCCGGAGCCCGAGCCGGTCCGCGACTGGACCCAGGGCGTCCCGCTCGGCTACCTCCGGGACCTGTGCCGCCACTGGGCCGGCGGATACGACTGGCGTGCCCGCGAGGCGCGGCTCAATTCCTTCCCGCAGTTCCGGACCAGCATCGACGGGCTCGGCATCCACTTCCTGCACGTCCGCTCGCCTGCCGCGGACGCGCTGCCGCTGGTGCTGACGCACGGCTGGCCCGGCTCTGTCGTGGAGTTCCTCGACGTCATCGGCCCGCTCACCGACCCCGCCGCGCACGGCGGTGACCCGGCCGACGCCTTCCACGTCGTGTGCCCGTCGCTGCCGGGCTACGGGTTCAGCGACCGGCCGTCCGAAACGGGCTGGAACATCGAGCGGATCGCCACCGCCTGGGCCACCCTCATGGAACGGCTCGGCTACTCCCGCTACGGGGCGCAGGGCGGCGACTGGGGCTCGATGATTACATCCTGCCTGGGCAGCATCCGCCCCGGGCAGGTGGCGGGCGTGCACATCAACATGGTGATCGCCGGCCCCGGCCCGGACGACGGGGAGCCGACCGCGGCCGAGACGGCCGCGCTGGAGGCCATGCGGCACTACGACCAGCAGGACTCGGGGTATTCCAAGCAGCAGTCCACCCGCCCGCAGACGCTCGGCTACGCGCTCGCCGACTCGCCCGTGGGGCAGTGCGCGTGGATCCTGGAGAAGTTCTGGAGCTGGACCGACACCGGCGGGGACCCGGTCGGCGCCCGCGGCGCCGACCGCATTCTCGACAACGTCATGCTGTACTGGCTGACCAACACCAGCGCCAGCTCAGCGCGGCTGTATTGGGAGAGCTTCCGCAACTTCCGGCTCGGGACCGTCGAGGTGCCGACCGGGGCGTCGATCTTCCCCCGGGAGATCTTCCGGCCGTCCCGGCGCTGGGCGGAGCGCCAGTATCCCCACCTCGTCTACTGGCAGGAGCTGGACCGGGGCGGCCACTTCGCGGCCTTCGAGCAGCCCGCGCTGTTCGTGGATGAGGTGCGGGCGTTCTTCCGCCAGGTCCGCTGATGGCGCGGGCGGCTCAGTCGTGGGCCACCGCGGGATCCGCGGTGCCCGGGACCGCGCCGCGGAACAGCCGGGCGGCCTGCTCGGGGCGCAGCACCACGAACGTGCCGGTGGCCTCGACCAGGACGGTGCCGGGATCGGCGGCGGTGGTGATGGCGCCGTGCGCGGTGACCCGCCGCCCGGTCACCTCGCCCACCGCGGCGGTGACGCGCAGCGCGGTCTGCAGCGGCACCGGCGCCCGGTAGCGCATGTCCAGGGCGACCGTCATGCCGGGGCGGCCCGCCGAGCCTGCGGCATAGCCGAGCAGCTGGTCCAGCAGCATGGCGCTGACACCGCCGTGCACATAGGTCGGCGGCCCTTCATAGGCCAGGCCGAGGGTGCAGGTGCCCACCACGGTGCCGCCGGCGACCTCGACGCGGAGCGGCGGGGCGAGCGGGCTGCCGGTGCCGGTCACCGGGTTGTACATGCGGAAACCGCCGAGCAGGTCATCGGCGCTCGGCGGCTGGTCCCTGGTGCGTGCCCGCTGGCGCAGCGGGGCGGCCGCGGCGCGGACCTGGGCGGTCACCGCGCGCAGGTCGCCCGCGGGCACCTCGGTGGCGGCCGCCGCCTCGATCAGGTCGCGCAGCGCGTCACCGAGCCCGGTGATGGCGGCGCGGCGGTCGCGGAGCGCCTCGTCCGCCGCGGCCGGGCCGGTGGCCAGCGGGTGATGGCCGCGCCCGCCCTCTCCTGCCGGACCGCTCTCCGCCACCGCATCGCTCCCTGATCCTCGCCCTGACTGCCTGCGGTGACCGATTATCGCGCCCGGCCGGGCGCGGGCCGGCAGCCGGGCCGGCCGCTGCGGCCCCCCGCGGGCCTGCGCCGCCCGCCGCCGCGATTGACGGGCCGGTAACCGGCAGGCAATGGGCATCGCACTCTGTTGCACAGATCTCGCAAAGAGCAGCAATTCCGGGGTCAAACCCGCTTGAAATGCCCATTTCGCCGGTAAATCTCCGTCCATGCCGGAGGCCGGAGCCGCTGCCGCGCCGGGCGCCCGCCCCGCTGCCGGGACGGGTGCGGACCCGCGTGCCCGGCCAGGCGCGGCGGCGCTGCGGCGGGCCCTGCTGGCGGCCGGTCCGCCGGCCGCCGCCCTGCTGGCCGCGAACCTGCTGTGGCTGACAGCCGCCCAGGCCAGCCGGCACAATTACCTCCGCTCGCGGCTGTGGGTCCGCTACGACTCGCTGCACTACCTGCAGATCGCCGGGCACGGCTACACCTTCATGTCCTGCGCCGGGCATTCGCTGCACTACGGCAAGGGCTACTGGTGCGGGGACGCGGGCTGGTTCCCTGGCTACCCGGCGCTGATCTGGGTGCTGGGGCGGCTGGGCCTGCCCGGCCCGGACGCCGGCGTGGTGATCTCCTCGGCGGCCGGGCTCGCCATGCTGGCGCTGCTGTGGAACGGGTTTCTGGTGCAGCGGCGGGACGCCAGCTCGCTGCTGGCGCTGGGCATGGCCGCGTTCTTCTTCGGCCAGGTCTACCAGCGGGCCGTGTTCCCGATCTCGCTGGAGCTGTTCCTGCTGCTGGCGGTGATCTGGCTGGCAGCGCGGCGGCGGTGGGTGGCCGCCGGGCTCGCGGGGGCCGCCGCGGCGTTCACGTACTCCACCGGGTTCCTGGTGGCGCTGGCGGTGGCGACGTGGGTGCTGGCGGACCGGCAGGCCGGGCCGGTCAGGTCCAGGGCGGCGGCGGCGGCGCTGACCGGCGGGCTGAGCGCCCTCGGCGTGGCCGCCGTGCTGGTGGTCCAGTTTCTGGACACCGGCGTGTGGGGGGCGTTCTTCCGGGTCCAGGCGAAGTACCACTACCACGGGCTGCACCCGCCGTACCAGAAGTTCCTGGTGACCGTGCGGCCGCTGCTGCACCACCACGCCGGGCTGGGTGCGGCGCCCGCAGCCCAGACGCTGCTGGCCGCGGTCTTCTGCCTGTCCCTGGTCGCGGTGGCGGCCTGGCACCGCGGGCGGCTCACGGCCGCCGAGCGGCTGGTGCTCTCGGCCACCCTGTGGTTCTGGCTGTTCCCGCTCTGCCTGGGCGCCGGGCTCGACCTGTACCGCAGCGAGGCGCTGCTGGTGCCCGCGGTGGTGCTGGCCCGCCGGCTGCCAGCGGCGGTGCAGGTGCTGTTCCTGCTGGCCATGGTGCCGCTGGCGTACGCCATGAGCGTGCTGTTCTTCAAGCGGGTGCTGATCTGAGCCACCGCGGCCGGCGGGCCAGCCGGCCGGCACGCTCGCCGCCGCCATTTCGGCGATATCGTGGCTCTTCGTGATCCATCTGGCCTTCCGCACCGGGTTCCCGCCCGGATGAGCACCGGCGAGCCGGACATGGTGGCTGCGGGCCGCGCCATCGTGGCCTCCGCCGCCGCCCGCGCCATTCCGGTCCGCCTGGTCGGCGGGGTGGCGATCTGGCTGCGCGGGTCGGCGGCGGCCCGCGCCGCTCTCGGCCGCAGCTACCCGGACATCGACCTGGTGGCGCACAAGCGGCAGTCCCGGGCGCTGCGCTCGCTGCTGGAGGAGACGGGCTTCGAGCCCGAGCGGGTGTTCAACGCCACGCACGGGGCCAAGCGGCTGCTGTACCACGGGCCGGGCGGCTGGCAGGTGGACGTGTTCCTGGACACCTTCGAGATGTCCCACACCCTGGACCTCGGCAGCCGGCTGGAGGCCGAGCCGGAGACGCTTGCCGCAGCCGAGCTGCTGCTGACCAAGCTGCAGATCGCCGAGGTCAACGCCAAGGACCTGTCCGACGTGGCCATGCTGCTCTGGGACCACGAGCCCGCCGGCGCCGACGGGCCCGGGCTGCTCAATCTCGGGCCGGTGGCGGCCCGCTGCGCGGCCGACTGGGGCCTGTACACCACGGTGACCGACAACCTCCGGGCCTGCGCGGACCTGCTGGGCGAGCTGGTCCCCGCGGCGGCCGACCGGGACCGGATCGGCGGCCGCATCGCGGCGGTCACCGGCGCGGTGACCGCCGCCCCGAAGTCGCTGGGCTGGCAGGTGCGGGCCCGGGTGGGCCGCCGGATGCGCTGGTACCAGCTGCCCGAAGAGGTCACCCGGTGACCGGGATCCGCCGCGCCGCCGGCGGCCGCGGCCCGGAAGGGCCGCCCGCGGCGTAGCCCGGCGGCCGTCAGCTCCTGACCACCGCGTCCAGGCTGTCGCGGACCGCGGCGGTCAGCGGGTCGCCGGGAGCCAGCACCCGCTCGCAGTCGGTGAGCGCGCTGCGCAGCAGCCGGGCGGCCTCGGCCTGGCGGCCGGTGGCGTAGTAGGCGTGCGCCAGGTTCGCCCGCGCCGCCAGCGTGTCCGGGTGGTCGGCGCCCAGCACCCGCTGGCAGTCCGCCCGGGTCCGCTCGTACAGTTCCAGCGCGCTGGCCATCCGGCCGGCGGAATGGTAGGCGGACGCGAGGTTGCCGCGGGCGCCGATCGTGTCCGGGTGGTCGGGGCCCTGCTGCCGTTCCCGGCCGGCCAGCGCACGCTCGTACAGGGGAATGGCGTCCTTGAGGCGGCGCGCGGAATGGTGGGCCGACGCCAGGTCGCTCACGGCGTCAATGGTGTCGAGGTGGCTGGGGCCGAGCACCCGCTCATACCCGGCCAGCGCCCGCTGGCCGTGCGTGATCGCGTCCTTGAGCTTGCCTGCGGCCAGGCAGGCGCGGGCCAGGCTGCGCCGGGTGGCCATGGTGTCGGGATGGTCCGGCCCCTGCCGCCGCTCGCGCTCGGCCAGGGTGCGGGTGGCCAGCCTGACGGCCCTGGGGTAGTCCCCGGCCGCCAGGTGGGCGGCCACCAGGCTGTCCTGGACGGCGAGGAGGTCACGCATGTCGGACTGCCCGCGCTGGCCCGCGGCGAGCGCTTCGTCCAGGGCGGCGATCGCGTCACCGGGCCGGCCCGCGGCGAGCAGTGCCCGGCCGAGGTCCGCCCGCACCGTGACGGTGCTGGGATGATCGGGGCCCACCAGGGCGGCCCTGGCCTCCAGGGCACGCTGGTAGTACCGGGCCGCGTCGGTGACGAGCCCGGCGGCCAGGGTGGCGCTGGCCACCCCGTCGGCGGCCAGCAGCGTGTCCGGGTGGGCGGGGCCCAGCGCGCGCTCGCTGGCGGAGGCGAGCTCCTGCCACTGGCTCACCGCCAGCGCGGGCAGCCCGGCGTTGTCCAGGCTCTGCGCCGCCCGGAACAGGACGGTGTGTGCCTTGTCCGCCCACAGCGCACCGCCCGCCGCGGCCTGCAGGGTGACCACGCAGGAGCGCAGCGCGGCGGCCATCTCCGGCTGCCCGCCGTCCTCCGGCCACGCCTGCAGCACCGCGTGCGCCGCTGCCCGGGCCGCCTGGCCGCGGACCGGCCCGGGCGCGGCCGCCATGACCGCCGCCTGGACCGAGCCGTGCAGCCGGACCGTGCGGGCCGGGCTGGCCGTGTCGATCGTCAGCAGCCCGGTGCGCTCCAGGCTGGCCAGGGCTTCCCGGGCGCGGGCTGGGTCGGCCGCGGCGGCGGCCGGGCCGGCGATGAACCCGGCCGCGGCCGGGGCGGAGAACACCGCACCGGGGATCCCGTCACAGCCGAGAAAGGCGGCCAGCGTCAGGCACGCCTGGGGCAGGCCGCCTGGTGACAGGGACTCCGCGCGCTCGGCTGCCAGGGTCCAGGTGACCGACTTGGCCGACGGCTGCGCCCCGAGCGTCCTGGCGAGCTGCTCCTGCCGCTGGGCGAACAGGTCCCGGTAGTCGCGGCAGGTCAGGCCGGAGCCGGCGATGGTGGCGCTGGCCTGGAGCAGGGCCAGCGGCTCGCACCCGAGGTCGTGCACCAGGTCCACCGCGCCCATCCGCTGGTCCGGGTAGGCGCTCAGCCGCCCGCGGAGGTACTCCAGCGCCTCGTGCGGGCTGAACACCTCCACCGGGAAGACCTGCGGATCCGGGGCCCCCTGCACCATGGCCTCGGACAGGGCGGTGACCACCACCCGGCCGGCCGGGCCGGCCGGCCACAGCCCGGTCAGGTCCGCCGGGCCGGTCACGTCGTCCAGCACCACCAGCCACCGTTCGCTGGTGCCGGCCAGCAGGGACAGGAACCGGGCGGCGGCGGTTTCGGCGTCCCCCGCGGGCACGGTCCCGGTCCGGTCGGCCAGCGCCTGGACGTACCCGGCGAGCACCGACGCGCGGCTGCTGGCCGTCACCCACACCAGCAGATCGAGCTCACCAGCCTGCCACCAGGTGCGGGCGAGGTGCGCGGCGAGCTGGGTCTTGCCGGTGCCGCCCGGCCAGTCCGGCGCCAGCTGCGGCGGCGCGGTCAGCGCCAGCAGCCGGCCGGGAGCCAGCCCGGACGCCGGGTCCACGCCGGTGTCCGGCCTGGGGACGAAGGAGGCGGCCAGCGGGGGGACGGTGCCCGACTGGACCGCGGCAGCCGCCGGCCGGTCGCCCTGCCCGGGCGTCATCGCGGCTGATGGCGGGGTAACCACACCCGCTCACCCGCGCCCTGGGAAATGCGCACCGCCACCTCCGCCGGCCGGTGAATTGGCTGCCGGCCCAACCATACGGTGCTTTCCGCCCGCCTTGGCGATAAATGTCAGCTAATGGCGGCCGGAACTGCGCAACGGCAACGGCAGTCACCAGCAGTGAATGAGGCGGCGCGGGACGGGGCGGCCGGGCCGGTTCGGGCGGTCCCACCGGGGTAGAAGCTCCCCCGCTATTTGTCTCCTATGCCCGGAGGATCCCATGAGCGGTTCACAGCCGATCAGGCGGCGCACATTCCTGGCCGGGGCGGCAGGCTTAGCCGGGGCGGCGGCACTCTCCGCCCGGCGCAGCCCGGCCGCTGCCGCGGCGCTGCCGGGCCCGGGCTCATCCGGGATCGACCACATCGTGCTGGTCATGATGGAGAACCGCTCGTTCGACCACTACCTCGGCTGGCTGCCGGGCGCCGACGGGAAGCAGGCGGGCCTGTCCTACACCGACTCCGCCGGGGTCAGCCACCCGACCTATCACCTCACCACCTACCAGGGCTGTGACCACCCCGACCCGGACCACTCCTATGCGGGCGGCCGGGTCGAATACGACAACGGGCTGTGCGACGGCTGGCTGCGCGCCGGCGCCAACGACACCTACGCGATCGGCTACTACACCGACGCCGACCTGGCGTTCCATGCCAATGCCGCGCCGTACTGGACGGCCTTCGACCGCTACTTCGCGGCCACCATGGCCGAGACCTATCCGAACCGCTTCTACCAGCACTCGGCCCAGACCGACCGGGTCGACGACTCGACGGCGATCGCCACCATGCCGACCATCTGGGACCTGCTCGCCAGCGCGGGGGTCTCTCACCGCTACTACTTCTCGGACGTGCCGTTCCTGGCCCTGTACGGCACCAGGTACCTCCCGATCTCCGCGACCTATCCGCAGTTCCTCGCGGACGCCGCCGCCGGGACGCTGCCGGCCGTGTCCTTCGTCGACCCGCGCTTCGAGGACGAGAGCAGCGGCACCTCGGCGGACGACCACCCGCATGCCGACATCCGGGCCGGCCAGTACTTCCTCAACCAGGTCTACCAGGCGGTGACCGGCGGCCCGCTGTGGCCGCGCACCGCGCTGATCATCAACTACGACGAGTGGGGCGGCTTCTTCGACCACGTGCCGCCGGGCACGGCGCCGGACCCGCGGCCGGACCTGGGCACCGGCCTGCGCGGCTTCCGCACGCCGTGCCTGCTCATCTCGCCGCTGGCCCAGCGCCACTACGTGGCTCACGGCGTGTACGACCACACCTCGGTGCTGAAGATGATCGAGTGGCGGTGGAGCCTGCCATCGCTGACGGTCCGGGACGCCGCCGCCGCGAACCTGGCCGAGGTGCTCGACTTCACCTCCCCGCCGGACCTGACCGCGCCGCGCTGGGACGTCCCGGCCTTCACCGGCCTGCCGTGCACGGACCAGCAGTACCTCAGCGCCGAGACGTGGTCCCAGCTGGCGGCGCTCGCGCAGGCCGCAGGCTGGCCGGTGGGCGGCTAGCGGCTGGGCGGCTGGCGCGGCTGGCTGGCCAGCGCCTCCGCCATCCGCTCGACGGCGGCGCGCAGCCGCCGGAAGTAGGCGGCGCGGCTCAGGCACAGCCGCACCGCCGCCTGCTCGTGGCTCGGGGCGGGTTCGAGGTAGCCCTTGACCAGCACACTGCGCAGCAGCTTCTCGTTGTCGCTGTCCCCGAACGCGCGCTCGGCCGTCTCCCACAGCAGCCGCCGCACGTACTCGGCGCGCTCGGCCGGGCTGCCGCCGCGGGCCAGCGGGCTGCGCGCCAGCTTGTGCGGGACCTGGAAGTTGCGCAGGGCCTCCCGCACCGCCTCGAGCCCCACTGGCGGCTCCGCGCTGGCGGGCGCCGGCGGCTCCGCCCGGGGGGCGGGCAGGCCGAGTTCGGCGTAGACCACGGCCCGCAGCGCGGCCAGCAGCCCGCCGGGGCCGTAGTCGATCCGGTGGCATTCCACCCGGCGGCCGGAGATCTCCAGGTCCAGCCCGGGCAGGTGCTGGGCGGCCAGCGTCCGCGCGAATCTCACCGCGCCCGGGTTCCGGGGGTTGATGGGCAGATAGGCGAAGCGCGGGTTGCGGGCGCCCGAGCGCAGCACGCCCGCCATCCCCAGCATCGCCTGCAGCCCGCCCGAGCGGGCGCCGGTAAAGTCCACCGAGTCGTGCCACAGCACCGACTCACCCAGCGCGGCGTCCTGCCGCGCGTGTGCCAGCCACGGGCCCACCAGCGGGTCCTCGTCGGCGAACGCGGGCGCGGTGGCGGGGCTCATGCAGACCAGGTAGCCGCAGACCTGGTCGTCGCGGTCCCGCGCGACCGCCACCCGTTCCGGCGACTGCTCGAAGAAGCGGCGGGTCAGCTCCCACCACTGCCCGAACTGGCGCTGCCCCAGCAGCGCGGCGATCCGCCCGGCGTCGCCGCGGCGCAGGTTGTCGATCCGGTAGCTGATGCTGCCCTCCCAGCCGAACCCCCACCGGATCGCAGGATTCTCCACCAGATGGGCCATGTCGATCACCAGCAGCGGGTTTCCCTGGCAGGCGCGCTCGTAGAGGTGGTCGATGATCCGGCGCCGGAGCTCCCGTTCCCGCTCCTGGTCGCGGTGGCGCAGGTCGGCGTGCAGCGCCTTGCGCACGAGCTCGTGCAGCGTCAGGCCCTCGCCGAGCGGCTCGGTGAACGTGAACGAGCGCAGCCGGTCGTATGCCGCCGCGGCGTCGCTGTCGGGCAGCACGGCGTCCAGCAGCCCGGCGGTGGTCACCCGGGCGATGGCGGCCACCCCGAGCGCGGACAGGCTCACGCCGTCCAGGTCGGACTCCACCAGGCGGTGGATCAGCGACCGGACGGTCTCGGGGTTGCCCATGCCGGTGACCGGGTTCCAGCCGCCGTCGGACGCCACCGTGTCCGCCGCGAGCGCCAGGGCCAGCGGCGAGCCGCCCGCCCACTCGGCGATCGCGGGCGCCCGCCGGTCGGTGACCCCGTGCACCTCCAGCAGCCGCAGCGCGTCGCCGGGAGGCAGCCCGGTCACCTCGAGCATGGCGGCCACGCCCTCCCAGCCGCCGGTAAACCAGGCCGGGTCGGGGGCGCCCCGGCCGGAGATCACCACCAGCGCCCGCGCGGGCAGCGCGGGCAGCAGCCCGGCCCGCAGGTACCCGGCCAGGGCGGTCATCCGCTCGAACGAGTCGATCAGCAGCAGCGGCCGGGGGCTCCGCCGGACAGCCGCGAGGACCGGTTCCAGCGCGTCCGGCTCGGGCGGCAGCTCGCGGCCGTCCAGCCGGAAGACGTCCCACCCCCGGCGGCTGGCCCGGCGGGCCAGCTCACGCAGGAGGGTGCTCTTGCCGATCCCGCCGGGGCCGTGCACCAGGATCACGCTGGCGGGCGGGTCCTCCCCCAGGCAGCGTTCCAGGAAGGCGAGCTCCCCGGCGCGGCCGGTGAACCGGCGGCGGTCCCGCTCCCCGACCCGGTCGGCGAGCGTGCCGCTGTCCGCCAGGGCCACCGCCGTCAGCGGCGGTCCCTGCTCGCCCAGAGCCCCTGTCGTCACGGACACCGCAGGTTTTCCCCCACCTGTCGAAACGGTCGCAGGACTGCCCAGCTTTTGCCCTTGTGCCTGCGCTTAAAGCAGGGCGTGACGGGCTGCCGGCAATATGGGGCGAGTGCCGGAGCGCACCAATCTGAGACTCAAGTGATATTGCGGCCAGTGCCCGCATACTGCACTGTTGGGCCGAATATGTCCAGCGCCGTCCGGTACGGGGTGGCGTTCGAGGGGAGCCATACGGTGGGAATGCTCAAGCGGATGAAAGACATGAAGGACATGGTCGAAGCCGCCCCGGGGATGGTCGAGCAGGCGCGGCAGTTGGGGGCCCAGGCACAGCAGTACGCCGCCACGCAGCAGGCCGCGGCGCAGATGCAGATGGCGCAGATGGGACAGATGACGGGGGTCCCGCAGCCCGCCGGGGTCGCGGCGGGCCCCGACTTCGAGCCGATCGCCGGGGTGTCGATCGAGCTGTACGCCGAGATCTCCAAGGGCCTGGCCGCGGTCGGGTACGACGCCTCCCGGGCGGCCGAGATCGCCGCCACCAAGGGCGTGTCCGCGGAGGCGTGGGCGCAGGCGATGGCGGGCTGGAACCAGCGCGTCACGGCCAACCCGGCCGTGGCCCAGCGGTTCAACGCGCTGTACCGGGCGGTCTGACCGTGGGCCTCTTCAGGAGCATGCGGGACCTGCAGAAGCAGGCCCACGAGATAGAGGCGGCCATGCCGCCGGTGGGGCAGCGGCTGGCTGACGCGCAGGCCCGGATGTCCGCCGCCAGCCAGATGATGGCCGCGCAGACCCAGCAGGCGAACGCCGCCATGGCCGCCGCCACCAGCGGCGCCGACGTGACCGCGACGATCACGGGGATGCGGCAGATCGGCGCGGTGAACTTCGACCTGATGATGGAGTTCGACCTCACCGTCACGCCGCCTGGCCTGCCGCCCTATCCGGCGACCGCCCAGCAGACGATCAGCCAGATGCAGCTCGTGCAGGTGCGCCCGGGGGTGACCGTGCACGCCAAGGTCGACCCGGGCAACCCGTCGGCCGTGTGGCTCGACCTGACAAGCATCAGCTGACCACCGCGGCGCGCAGAACTGCCCACCCCGGGGGCGGGCGCGGG
>JBLMWU010000114.1:0-16663 GCA_050257395.1 Gemmatimonadota bacterium
ACGACACCCGCCGCTGGGTGCCGCCGGTCACCGAGGACGGGGTGTCCACATACTTCCTGGCGATCAACCGGAACAAGCGCTCTGTCGCGCTCGACCTGCGCGATCCCGGCGACCTGGCGGCGGCGCAGGCACTCGCCCGCCGTGCCGACGTCTTCGTGCAGAACTTCAAGCCCGGCGGGCTCGCCCGCTTCGGCCTCGACTACGACTCGGTGAGCTCGCTCAACCCAGGCATCATCTACGCCTCGATCAGTGGGTTCGGCTCCAGCGGCGGGAAGGACCTGCCCGGCTACGACCTCATGGTCCAGGCCATGTCCGGCCTGATGAGCCTGACCGGCGACCCGGACGGCCCGCCGTACCGGGCGGGCATCTCGGTGTTCGACGTGATCGCCGGCCTGCACACCACCATCGCCATCCTGGCCGCGCTCAACCACCGCACCGCGACCGGCAAGGGCCAGCACGTCGAGTCCAGCCTGATGGCCTCGGCCCTGTCCGGCATGGTGAACCAGACCAGCGCGTACGCGGCCGGGGGAGTGGTCCCCTTCCGGATGGGCAACTCCCACCCCAGCCTCTTCCCGTACGAACCGCTGCCCACCGCCGACGGGGACCTCATCGTGACGGCGGGCAACGACGCCCAGTTCCGCAAGCTGTGCGAGGCCCTCGGCGCGCCGGAACTGGCCGACGACCCGCGGTTCGCCCACAACGAGGGCCGCACCGCCAACCGCGGCGAGCTGCGCCCGCTGCTGGCGGAGAAGCTGGCCGCCCGCCCGGCCGCCGAGTGGTTCGACGTGCTGATCGGCGTCGGCGTCCCCTGCGGGCCCATCAACACGGTGGACGCGGGCATCGACTTCGCCCGCGGCATCGGGCTGGACCCGGTCGTCACCGCGGGCGGCGGGGACGCCGGGGTGCCCGCGATCCGGCACCCGGTCACCTACTCGGCCACCCCGCCCCACTATCCGCTGCCCCCGCCCGCGCTCGACGAGCACGGCGAAGAGATCCGCGCCTGGCTCAAGGGCCCTGCGACAGGAACCGACTCATGACGGAGCAGACGCCGCGCTTCCCGACCTCGCTCGGGATCTCCGACCCGGACACGATCACCTTGCTCGGGCAGAACCTGGCCGAGGACCTGATGGGCAAGGTCGGTTTCGGTGAGCTGGCCCTGTGGCTGGTGACCCTGCGCCGGCCCACGCCGGGCCAGGTCCGCGTGTTCGAGGCGGTGCTGGTCGCGCTGGCCGACCACGGCTTCACCCCGACCGCCATCGCGGCCCGGCTGACCTACCTGAGCGCCCCCGACTCGGTCCAGGGCGCGCTCGCGGCCGGCCTGCTCGGCGGCGGCTCCCGCTTCCTGGGCGTGACCGAGGACGCCGGTCGCTTCCTGTCCGACGTGCTGGCCAGGGCCGGTGAGGTACCGGCCGATGACGCGGGCTTCGACGCGCTGGCGCTGAGCGCCGTGCAGGAAGCCCGGGCCGCGAAGCGGTTCGTGCCCGGCCTGGGCCACCCGATCCACAAGGTCACCGACCCCCGGACCCCCGTCCTGATCAAAATCGCCGAAGAAGAAGGGCTGCGGGGCCCGCACCTGCGCCTGTTCGAGGCGATGGGCCGGGTCCACCCCCAGGTGCTGGGCCGGACGCTGCCGCTGAACGGGGCCGGCACCTGCGGCGCCGCCCTCGCCGACCTGGGCCTGCCCGCCGACCTGCTGCGCGGGTTCGCGCTGCTGGCCCGCACGGCCGGCCTGCTCGGCCACCTCGCGGAGGAAAAGCGCCGCCCGCTCGGCATGGACGTGTACCTCACGGTCGAGCATGGCGCCGAGTACATCCCCCCGGACCAGGGCTCAGCTGGCTGAGCAAGCCAGGAATCACCCCGTCATCAGCAAGGAGCCGCCATGGCCACCGTCGCAGCGGTCATCGCATCCACCCATCATCCGTTCTACTACCGCGCCAGCACCTCGACTGGTGCCGACCGGCCGCCGTTCGCCGACGAGTGGGTCTCCAAGATCGAGTCGTTCCGGGAGACCCTGACTGCGGCCCGGCCCGACGTGCTGGTCATGGTCGGCAGCGACCACTTCCACCAGCTGTGGCTGGACAACATGCCGCAGTTCCTGGTCGGCAAGGCGCCGTTCTACGACGCCAACTGGTACAACGAGGAGCGGGAGTTCGGCCTGCCGCGGATGTTCCTCAAGGGCCAGGAGGACCTGTCCGCGTACATCCTGCGCGAGGGCATCGACGCCGGGTTCGACCTGGCGTTCAGCAACGAGCTGCGGATCGACCACAGCGTGACCTGCCCGCTGATCACCCTGCGGCCGCAGACGGACCTGCCGATCGTGCCGGTCTACACCAACATCTTCGCGCCGCCGCTGCCGCAGCCGAAGCGGTTCGTCGAGCTGGGCAAGACCATCCGGCAGCTGGTGGAGTCCTGGCCGAGCGACAAGCGGGTGGCGATCATCGGCACCGGGCACCTGTCACTCGAGCTCGGCGGCCCCCGCCAGTTCGGCCCGCACGGCCCGGACCCGGAGTTCGACCGCAAGGCCGTCGAGTGGATCGCCACCGGCGACCTGGAGCGGTGCCTGGCCGATGTCAGCCTGGAGAGCCTGTGGCTGCCGGGCAACGCCACCCACGGTTTCATGGACTTCATGCTGATGATGGGCGTGGCCGGGGAGAACGCGAAGGCCGACTACGTCGACTCGCTCGACCTCTTCCACACCATGGAGGCCTACTTCACCTGGTACCCGGAGGGGAAGCCGTCGTGAGCAAGTACCTGCTGAACAAGTTCCTCTACACGGTCGACCGGGACCCGGAGCTGGTGGAGCGCTACCGCAGCGACCCGCGCGGCACCGTCGAATGGTGGGAGGCCGAGCGGGCGAACGTGATCCTCAACCTGCCGGAGGCTGAGCGCAGCACCTGGCTGAAGTTCGACGATGTGGAACGGGAAGCGCTGGCGAGCCACGACTACCCCAAGCTGTTCGAGCTCGGGGCGCATCACTTCCTGACGCTCACCCTGTTCATCGCCATGTTCGAGCGGGACTACGACGAGCCGCTGGGCTTCCAGCTGGAGTACGCGCGCAAGCTGAGCCACTTCGGCATGCCCTACCCCGACATCTCCACCTGAGCTGCCGGCCAGCCGCGGCGCCTGTGCGGATCATGCTCCGCGGGGTGCCGCGGCTGTCCCGGTTTCCGGCTCAGTCCCCAGCGTCCAGGGCCGCTCGGCTGGCCTGCTCCTCGTACAGGGACAGGAAGTCCCGGTCCCGCAGGCCGTGGCCGATGGCGGCCTGGATGAGCTGGTAGACGGTGCTGGCCGCGGGCATCGGCACCTCCAGCTCCCGGGCCGAGCCCAGCCCGAGGTCGAAGTCCTTGCGCAGCAGCTCGGTGGTGAAGGTCGGGGTCCAGTCCCGGGCCAGCAGGTCCGGGGTGCGGTTGCGGTTCCAGTCCGAGGACAGCACGGTGGCGTTCAGGACCTCCAGGAACGCTTCCCGGCTGGTCCCGCCCTTTTCGGCCAGGGTGGTGACCTCGACCAGAGCCTGCACCATCATGCCCAGGTACAGGTTGGTGCACAGCTTGACCAGGCGGCTCTGCTCCTGCTCGCCGACGTGCACCACGACCCGGGCGATGGCAGCCAGGCACGGCCGGGCCTGCTCGAACACGTCAGCCGGGCCCGACACCATGAGGACGGAGTTGCCCGCGGCCACCACGTGCGGGTTCCCGCTCACCGGGGCGGCCAGGAAGGCCACGCCCGCCCCGGCGGCGGCCGCGCGGACCTGCGCCGAGGTGGCCGCGTCCACGGTGGAGCAGTCCACCAGGATGCGCGGGCGCTGCGGGCCCGTCAGCAGGCCGCCCGGCCCGGTGGTGACCTCGGCCAGGTCGGCGGGCCGGGACACCATGATGAACACCAGGTCGCAGCCGGCCAGCCCGGCGACGCTGTCCGCGACCCCGGCGCCCCGGCCGGCCAGCGGCCCGGTCTTGGCCCGGGTCCGGTTCCAGACCGTGACCGGCCACCCGGCGTCCAGCAGCCGGCCGGCCATGGCCACGCCCATCCGGCCGGTGCCCAGCCAGCCGATGTTCATCGTCACGCGTTCTCCTCGCTCTCGCCTGGCGCTCGCAGGCCTACCCCGGTGAACTGGCGGGTACCCGCCAGCTACAGTGGGTTAATTGGCTATGCCAATTGGCCAATTTAGCCCGATTGGGGACCGGCGGAAAGCGGAACCGGCCTGCCCGGAAGCTAGGGTGGCGGGACTGAGCAGGGCGCTGCGGGAGGTGTCGGTGGCGGAGTCGGGGGCCGGGAACGCCGGGCCTGCTCCTGGGGGCCGCGGGCGGGTGGCCGAGCTGGCGGGCCTCCGGCCGGTGGCGCTGCCGCGGGTGTCTGACGAGGTGGCCGAGCAGATCCGGCGCCTGATCGTGTCGGAACAGCTGGCGGAGGGCGCCCGGCTGCCCGCGGAACGGGAGCTCGCCGACCGGTTCGGGGTGAGCCGTCCCATGGTCAGCCAAGCGCTCCGGATGCTCTCGCTGATGGGCCTGGTGGAGATCCGCCGCGGTTCCGGCGCCTACGTGCTGCGCCGCCCGCAGGCGATGGTGACCACCTCGGTCAGCCTCATGCTCGACCTGGGCCCGGGCTCCATGGACGAACTGGCCGAGCTGCGGCTGTGGCTGGAAACGCTGGGGGTGGCGAACGCGGCGGCCCGGCACGCCCCGGACGCCGGGCTGCGGGCGGCGCTGACCCGCCTGGCCGGCGCGGCCAGCAGCGCGTCGGCCTGGATAGCGGCCGACACCCTGTTCCACGCGGCGGCCGTGGGCGCGGCCGGGAACACCTACCTGACGGCGGTGTACGAGAGCGTGCACACGGCGGTGCTCTCGCACGAGTACGAGCACTGGGTGCGCACCGAGACCGAGCCCGCCTGGCTCGATCCGGCCGGGGAGCCGGCCCTGCTGCAACTGCACCAGGCGATCTACGACGCGGTCGCGGCGGGCGACGCGCAGGCGGCGGAGGCCGCTGTCCAGCGTCACCACGAGGTGATGCTGGAGCATCTGGCGGCTGCCCGGGGCGGCCGCTGACCGCCGCGCGACAATGGGCGGTATGAGGGCATCGGGGCAGTCGCCAGCGCCGGAGCAGGCGCGGTCGTCGAAGTGGTCACTGTGGTCGGAGGACTCGTTCCTGTCGATCGGGTCGCGGGGGTCGGTGCTGTCGGTCGGCTCGGTCGGCTCTTGCCTGTCGGTCGGCTCGATCGGCTCGTTCGCGTCAGCGCTCTCGATCGGGTCTTCGTTCTCGCTGATGTCGATCCTGGCGGCGCGGTCCTGCGGGGCGATCATGTCCTACCGCTCGGCCTGCGCCGTGCTGGGCTACCGCGAGCGCGGGCGCTGCATGGACGGCCGGCCCCGGCGCTGGACGGCCGAGTGACCCCAGCGGGACCGGCCCCGGCGGCGCCCCGGGCGCCCGCCGGCCGGGCGCGGACGGGCCGGTGATGCCGGCCCGATGACCGGCACCGCCGCGCGCGCCGGAGCGCGGACCTTCGACCTGGTGCGGGGCCGGGAAGCCCCGGTGACCAACGTCGAGCTGTTCTTCGACCTGGTCTACGTGTTCGCGGTCACCCAGCTGTCCCACCACCTGCTCAGCCGCCCCTCCATCATCGGCGCCCTGCAGACCGCGCTGCTGCTGGCCATGGTCTGGCTAGTGTGGGCGTACACGACCTGGGTGACGAACTGGCTCGATCCCGGCCGGCTGCCGGTCCGGCTGCTGCTGCTCGCCCTTGTGCTCGCGGGCCTGGTGCTGTCCGCGGCGCTGCCGGAGGCGTTCGCCAGCCGCGGGCTGATCGTCGGCGTGGCCTACGCGGTGATGCAGATCGGCCGGAGCCTGTTCGCCGTGGCGGCGCTGCGGGGCCGGGAACTGCGCCGGAACTTCGCCCGCTCGGCTGACCCCGGCCGGATGGGCCGCACCGCCTACCACCTCATCCACCCGGTCATGGTCGCGGGCATCATCGTGGTGGCGGCTGCCGACCAGGTCGTGCTGTCCCGGCCGGCTGCCACCGGCACGGTGCCGACCGGCTGGCTGGTGCTCGGCGGGACGGCCCTGTTCATCGCCGGGCACGCCGCGTTCAAGTACGCGGTGTGGCAGGTGGTGTCCTGGCCCCGGCTGGCCGCCATCGCCGTGCTCGGCCTGCTCGGCCTGGCCGCCCCGGTCCTGCCCGCCCTGGCGCTGGGCGCGTGCGCCGCCGCGGTGGTGCTGACCTTGGCGGCCGTGGACTACCGGTTCCGCTCCGCTGGTGGCGAGGCGGAGGATGGGGCGGCGGCCGATGCCAGCGGCTGAGCAGCGTGCCGGACTGGGTGAGGTTACTGCATGAGGTGAGAGGCCGGTGGGAGGGCGATGACCGGACCGGTGGTAGCGCTGGACGGCCGGACGCTGACCTGCGGCCAGGTCCGTGACCTGGCCCGCGGGGCTGCGGCTGCGGCAGTCACCCGCGAGGGCCGGGAGCGTGCGGCGGCGGCCGCCCGGACCGCGGCGCAGGTGGCGGCCCGCAGGGGCGTGTACGGCCGGACCACGGGCGTCGGTGCCAACCTCGGCCAGGCCGTCGCAGCGGACGGCCTGGCCGATCACGGGCTGCGGCTGGCACGCAGCCATGCGGGCGGCAGCGGCCCGCTGATCGCCGGCGAGCTGAGCCGGGCCATGCTGGCGGTGCGCGCCAATCAGGTGGCCGCCGGCGGCTCCGGGGTTGATCCCGGGGTGCTCGGCCCGCTCGTGGCGGCGGTCAATGCCGGGCTCGCGGTGCCGGTGCCGCGGTACGGCGCGATCGGCACCGGGGATCTGACGGCGCTGGCGGTGACCGCGCTGTGCCTCCTCGGTGAGCGGGACTGGCAGCCGGGCGGAGGCAGGCAGCCCCGGTTCGCGCTGGCATCGGCGGACGTGCTGGCGTTCCTGTCCAGCAACGCCGCCACGCTCGGGGAGGCCGCGCTGGCCTGCTGCGACCTGGCGGAACTGGTCAGGGCCGGCATCGTGGTCGCCGCGCTGTCGCACTGCGCGGTCGCTGCTTCCACTGAGCCGTACGCGGCAGCGGTGCATGAAGCGCGGCGCTACCCCGGCCAGCTGGCCGTGGCCGCAGCCCTGCGCACCCTGCTCGCCGAGTCCGGCCAGCCGCCGGCCCGGCTCCAGGATCCCTACGGATACCGGGCACTGCCGCAGGTGCACGGCCCGGCGGTGGACGCGGTGCGGCAGGCAGAGCAGGCCGTGACCGGCGAGATCAACGCGGCAGCCGAGAACCCGCTGGTCGACGTCGCCGCCGCCACGGTCTGGCACAACGGCAACTTCCACACCGCCTACATAGGCCTCGCCCTGGACGCGGTGCGCGCCGCCCTGTTCCAGACCGCCGCGCTGTCGGCGGCGCGGCTGGGGACCCTGGTCGAGCCGGCTTTCACCGGCCTGGCCCCGTTCCTGGCCACCGATCCGCCGCCGAGCTCGGGGATCATGATCCTGGAGTACGTGGCACATTCAGCGGCCGCCGACATCCGCAGGCTGGCCGCACCGGCGGCACTGGGCAGCGCCGTGCTGTCCCGGGGCGTCGAGGAACACGCGGGGTTCTCCACGCAGTCGGCCCGCGCCACCACCGAGGTCACCGGCGCCTACCGCACCGTGCTGGCCTGCGAGCTCGTCGCAGCCGTCCGCGCGCTCCGGCTGCGTGGCATCCGGCCAGGCGGATCCGGCCTGGCCGCCGCGTTCGGCCTGGCCGCCGGGACGCTGCCGGCGAGCACGGCCGACCGGGCCTTGGACTCCGACCTCGAAGCGGCGCAGAGCCTGCTGCCCGGCCTCGCCGAGCTCGCCGCGGATTGACCGCCGATCACCCCCGGCTGGCCCGGCAGACAGAATTGGCTGTGTGAACGCCAGGTCTGGCGGTGCTGGATGCTCCCGGACGGCCGCCCGAGACGATCGCATCAGGAGCAGGTGACATGAGTATTCCGCAGGCGAGCCGCAAGAAGATCCCGCGTGATCCCGAGAACGACTACACACAAGCCGCGGCCGGGGCCCGCAGGGCTTTCCTGCGCGAGCAGACGGGCGCGGGACTGGAGCACGTGTCCCGCTACTCGTTCGACCCGTCGATCCTCCCCGGCAACATCGAGCACTTCACCGGGGTCGCACAGGTGCCGATCGGCATCGCCGGGCCGCTGCTCGTCAACGGCGAGCACGCGCAGGGCGAGTTCTACGTCCCGCTGGCGACGACCGAGGGCACCCTGGTCGCGAGCTACAACCGGGGGATGAAGACGCTGCGTGAGGCCGGCGGCGTGAAGACCACGATCCTGGACGACGCCATGCAGCGCGCTCCCGCTTTCGTGTTCGCAAGCGCGCGGGAAGCGCGGGCTTTCGGAGCCTGGCTCACCGGGCATTTCGCGGAGATCAAGCAGGTGGCCGAGGCCACCACCCGGACCGGGCGGCTGCGTGGCATCGAGCAGTACTCGGCCAGCCGGATCCTGTTCACGCGCTTTGACTACACCACCGGCGACGCCGCGGGCCAGAATCTCACCGGCAAGGCCACCGCCGCGGCGTGCGCGTGGATCGCCGCCAGCTATGAGGGCATCACCAACTTCTACCTGGAGTCCAATTTCGCCACCGACAAGAAGAGCTCGCAGGTCAACATCTTGCATACGCGCGGCAAGCGGGTCGTCGCCGAGGCGACGATTCCCGCCGCGCTGATCGAAGAGCGGATGCACACAAGCGGCGGCAAGCTGTTCCGGGCACGGCAGGTCTCCAACCTCGGCGGCTTCATGTCCGGGGTCAACAACAACGGGCTGCACTCGGCCAACGGGATCGCCGCCCTCTTCATCGCCACCGGCCAGGACGCCGCCAACGTCGCGGAGTCCTCCGCCGCCCTCAACTTCAGCGAGCTGCTCCCCAACGGGGACTACTACGCCTCGATCACGCTGCCCTCGCTGATCGTCGCCACCTACGGCGGCGGCACCGGGCTCGCCACCCAGCGGGAATGCCTGGAACTGCTCGGCTGCTACGGTGCCGGGAAGGTGTCCAAGCTGGCCGAGATCGTGGCCGCGACCGTGCTGTGCGGTGAGCTCTCACTCGGCTGGGCGATCCTCGCCGGCGAATGGGTCACCGCGCACGACATGCTTGGCCGTAACCGGCCCTGACGTCCCCGCCAGCGGGCCCGTGCGGCATTCTTCCTTGCCAGCAGCCAGCGCCGGGGCTGCAATGGAAAGAGCGGGCCCATCGCCCGGCACTTCGGAGGTGCACGATGACGCCAGCGGAGATCGCCGCGCTCGGCCGGCTGGGCGGCCACGCCTTCTCGGGGCTGGTGTCCCGGATCGAGGGCGTGCACCGGGCCGTCGCCGGCCGCGCCTTCACCCCGGCCGGGCCGGCGAGCGCCCCGGTCCGGGCCATCCACGACTCCACCGCGCGAGGCGTCTACCTCGCGGTCCGGAGTGCCGGCGCGGCGGCCGGGACCCTGGGCGGCCAGGCCGTTTCCCTGCTCGGCGGCGCCGGCCAGCCCGCTGGCCGTGAACCAGGCGGCAACCTGGCGCTCGCCGCGCTGAACGCGGTTGCCGGTGACCAGCTCGGGCCCGGCCTGGCCCCGCTGGCGATCCGCATGGCCGTGCGGGCGGATGGACGCGATGTGGACCTCACCGCGGGGGAGCTGCAGGCTGTCTTCGGCAACCCAACGCCCAGGCTGGCGGTGTTCGTGCACGGGCTGGCCGAGACAGAGGACTCCTGGCAGCGGCGGTCCGCCGGATCCGGGTTTTACGGGCCGCGGCTGCACGACGAATTCGGCTATACGCCCGTCTATCTCCGCTACAACACCGGCCGGCACGTGTCCGACAACGGCCGCGACCTGGCCAGGCTGCTGACCGGCCTGGTAACGGCGTGGCCGGAGCAGGTGGACGAGCTGCTGCTGCTGGGCCACTCCATGGGCGGCCTGGTCATCCGCAGCGCATGCCACTACGGGCAGCAGGAATCCGCCGCCTGGGTGGACCGGGTCCGGCACGTGTTCTACCTAGGCTCACCGCATCTCGGCGCCCCGCTCGCGCGGGCTGCGGGGTTCGCGGGCTGGGCATTCGGCAAGGTCGCCGAGACGAGGCCGTTCGTAACCCTGGTCAACGGGTCGAGCGCGGGCATCAAGGATCTGCGCCACGGCTATCTGCTCGCCGATGACTGGGCCGATTGTGATCAGGACAGTTGCCTGCGCGACCACCGGCGGAACACGCCACTGCTGCCCGGGGCGAACCACTACACGATCAGCGCAACCGTCACCGCCGATCCCGATCACCCGCTCGGCGCCGTAGCAGGTGACCTGCTCGTCCAGCCGGCCAGCGCGCACGGCAGGCGCGGCAGGCGCCAGCACATCCCCTTCCCGCTGAGCTCGCGCCGCGGGCTCGGCGGGCTGCATCACTTCGACCTGCTCAACCACCCCGACGTGTGGAGTGCGATCCGCGACCTTCTCAGCGGCGCCGCGCACTGATGGCACGGAGGCCGCGGCCACTGTGCAGCTGCTGGCACGCTGTGCCCATGCAGCCCGGGGGTTGAGTCCGCTTACCTGCTGTGCCTGCCTGTTCTCTGGTAGGACTGATAGTCCGCTTCTGAGGTGAAGATCTTCCACACGGTGGCGGCCCGGTCCCGCCGCTGCTGATGAACCGCCCGCACAAAGCACGGCTTGCCGGTCGCGCTCTCCGCGGCCTTGAGGAAATGCCTGGCCTCCGTCTCGGTCCGCATCGGGTACCGCCAGTGCAGGAGGCACTGCCGGCGGCCGCATGCCGGGCACTCGTACTTGGAGTGGTCGCACGGCGAGTCCCTGGGGATCCAGCTGTAGCAGGTGGGGCAGGGATGGTCCTCGCTGTATGGCCAGGCCGGGTCGGCGAACACCTTGGTGCTGCCATCGCGGAACACCCGCCGCAAGCCGTGGAGCTGCCGTTTGTTGCGGGCGTTCTGGCAGGCAGGGGATTCCTGCCAAGCCGGGTTGCGCCCGATGTACTCGTAGGTCCTGCTGCGCAGGTCGATGCGGTAGATCCCCCGGTCCACCGGCAGTTCCAGGACCCACGGCCGCATCCGGTACCCCCAATGCCCAGCCCTCTTGTCCCCACCATGCGCGCTTCGCGCATAGCGGCAACAGGGCCGGTCGTCCCGGCCAGGCCCGTGCATCGCGGGACGAGATTGTTCAGGCAGGTGGGCGGCTGCCGCGGCGGGGTCAGGTGGTGCAGGTGGCAGCCCGGGTGTGCTCAATCGCTGACCGGCTGGGGCCGGTCCAGGTGCTTGTCGAAGCCGATGTAGATGCGGGCTGCCGGGTTGGCGCTCAGCCGGGACAGCGTTTCCAGCTCGCGCACCCGCAGCAGGGCCGGGTTGCCTGCGTACGCGGCGGCGGCGTCGGCCTGCACCCGCAGCGCGGCGGCGTCAGCCTCGGCGCGGATGCCCTGCACCGCTGCCTGGCTCTGCGCGGCCATCCGCTCGACCTCGGACTTGGACCTCGCCTCGATCGCCTCGCGTTCGGCCTTGGTGCGGGCCTCCACCAGCTGCGCCTGGCTGAGCCGCTCGGCGGTCAGCACCCGGTTCATGATCTCCTGCAGGTTGCCGGGGAAGATGAGGTCCTTGACATCGGCCCGCAGGACCTTGACGCCGTAGCTGGCGGCGGCGTCGGTGACATCGCTGAGGATGTCCTCGCTCAGCTGGTTCCGGCTGGTCAGGATCTGCTCCAGCGTCATCGACGCCAGTGCCCGCCGGGCGGCCAGCTGGACGTCGCTGTAGAGGCGGTCCTCGTACGACACGACCTTTTCCACCGCCGCGACCGGGTCGACCACCTGGAACTGGGTGAGGATGCTGACCCGGATCGCGACCTTGTCGGCCGTCAGGATCTCCTGGCCCTTGATGGTGAGCTCGCGCTCCCGCATGTCAACAAGCACGATCTCCACGACCGGGCGGCGCCCGCCAAACCGGCCCTGCTGGCGTTCCGGCATCTCATAGCGGCCCGCCTCCAGCACCCCGGTCAGCCTGCCGTCCTGATACCTGAGCCCGCGGTGCGTCGACTTGATGATGACGTCCTTGGTCACGTGCTTCCTCCCTTAGGGCGAGCCGCCCCGGAGCAGGCCCGATACGGAGGACGAGTTTCCGGATGGAGGTACCCGCGAGCAGTGGATGACGCTCCTCGTGCGCGGGTCCGTTGCGTTACACGCTCCTTGCCCTGCCGGGGCGGCTCTTGCCCGAGCCTAGAGCGACCGGCGCTCCCGATGCCCGGCAATTTCCGCCAGGCAGGCAAATCAGTCTGTAACGGGCAGTGTGGCCGCTGTCTGCCAGGGGCGCCTGGCGCGGGCCGGTCATAGCAGGACCGGCTGTGGGCGTGGCCGATCCGGGGCGCGCAGCTATGAGGTGATGGCCGCACCGTTACCCAATCGCGACTTATTGATTGTCATACCGGCTAACGGCTCCCGCGTCCTAACACACAGATGGGTCCCCGGCGTAACGCGATCGTGGAGAGCACCGGCGTATGGCATCCAGAGCGGTTCATCGAGGCTGCCTGGGATAAAGGCGCCGGTGAAGCTCAATTCAGCTGGCCGCACGTGCGCGGATGGCTGCCACGAGTGACTTGATTCAGCTTACGTGGGGACGGGGCGGTGGGCAGGATGACAACTCGTCGTTCAATCGCCTTGATTCTTTCGCCTTTCGGCCTCCTGCTCATTTCCGCTGCCCGGCTGATTATCGTGTCCGACTACAACACGACGACGGCAGTCACCGTTGCCTCGTCGGGAGGATTTATCAACACGCTGCTCGGCTCGGTCATCCCGCTCGTTCCCCTCTTCATTCCCTACCTCGCCCTGCTGCTCCTGCTGTTCCGGCGATACCTGCTCAGCCTTCTCACGTTCGTTTTTGCTGCCTACATAACCCCCAGCCCGATTTCGCTGGCAGACGCGCTGGGCCTCGCTAGGGCAGACTGGCAGCAGCTGGTTGGCCAGGTGTCAGCGTTCAGGATGCTGGCCGCCATACTCGTTGTCCTGGTGCTGGTAGTCCTGTGGGCTTATAACCGCAGCCTTCCCGAGGCGGTCAGCGCCGTAGGTGCTGCTGTGCTGGCAGTTGCATTGCTGCTCGCGGAGCCCAGCGGGGCCCAGCCCGGTCCCGTGCGTCAGGCGGGCGCCCATGAACAGCGGCTCGTTGCCCAGGTCTCGGCGGGGCTCCACGGGCCCTATGGAGTCTCCGCTGGCAGAATCATCATTATCGTCATCGTATTCCTGATAATTGCCGCATGTTTCGGGCTTTACAGAGCTCCCGAAGAGACGCGGAGCCTGCTGGCGGCATACGCTGGAAGACTGCCCTGGCTTCTCAACATATCGGTTGCCGCTGTCGCCACCGCTGCTTTTCTGCCGTATGTCTATAACATTTACCCGATCCCGCACCGGAGTTCTTATTACGCGACCGTGGCCCATACGATGTGGCTGCCCACGGAGAAGCTCACCCTGGAGTCAGGAAGAACAGAGTACGGGTACGTCCTCTCGTCCAGCGACGGATGGTTCACGGTCCTGACGGCTCCCGGGCGCACCATCGCCTATATCCCGGCGGAAGATGTCGCCAGCAGGTCCGTCTGCCAGCCGGAATCTGAGAGGCAGCCGCAGCCGTACCCGCCGCTGGTAACGACGTTGTACACCCCGCCGCCGCACATGGCCCCGTGCAGCAAAGGTGGCAGGTTCACTTTTATAAGGTCCGTACGTTCCCAGGGCCAGTCACTCAAGATGATAGCCGCCATCGCCCACGTCTTCCCAGGGCGCATCATCTCCATCACCAACGCGTATCAGCACGAACAGCTGTCCGCTGCTCTCCGGCGTTACGAGCGCGGCCATAACTGGAAAGCGCCGACTCCGGTCGGCCAGCACTTCTGGTACTACCCTGCCAAGACCCCCTGATAAGTTCACGAGCCGGGTCCGCGTACGGTGACGCCGGGCAGGTCACCTGATCAGCCCGGGCCTTCGTACTGAAGCAGGTAGAGGCCGCCGGTGTGCCGGTCCACCGCGTACACGATGCCGTCCGAGGTCACGTACACGTCGTTGATCTGGGCCGCGCCCGCTGGCGAGCCGGGCGGGGCGGGCGGCACGAACGCGGCCACCTCCCGGGGCTGGAACGGGTCCCGCACGTCGTACGCCCGCACCCCGGCGTTGAAGAACGACCCGAACACCACGTCCTCACTGCGCCAGGACCAGTCGAACGGCTCGTTCTCGTGCAGGTTGTGGGCGCCGAACCGGCCGCCCCGGCCCGCGTACTCCGCCACCGGCGGCATCGGCGCACTGCTGATGATCAGCGGCGTCTCCTCGTGGCTGGCGTCGGCGAACCACAGCAGCTTCGGGTGGTCGGCGGCGGCGTCATGCACGCTCTCGTCGCTGATCGCCAGCAAGCCGCGGCCGAAGAGGGGCAGCACCGTGTGGGTGAAGCCCGGCATCGGCGGGTGGTAGTCGAGCCGGCTCACCAGCCGCGGCGCGGACACGTCGGCGATGTCCAGGATGATGGCGCCCGCATCCAGGTAGCCGACGTACGCGCGGCCGGGGCGCTGCGGGTAGACGTTGATGTTGTGCGCGCGGAACCCGGCGTCGAACCGCTCGTGCCGGACCGGCGGCGGCGCGCCGTCGCCCTGCTGGGTGCCGGGCAGCCACCAGCGGCCCGCCTCCGCCGGCCGGTCCGGCCTGGTGAGGTCCGCGATCACCACGAACTGGTCGTCCAGCGGGCTGGCCGGGCGGGAATCGGGGGTGCCGGTGGCCAGGTAGGCGTACCGGCCGCCGGTGTAGCCCACCCAGTGGGTGCCGCGGGAACCGGGCCCGGACAGGTCGAGGAACCCGATGGAGCCCGGTTCCGCTGGCTGGGTCAGGTCGTACACCTCGATGCCGGCGGGCTGCTCGCCCGGGGTGGCGACCTGATAGGCGACGATCAGCAGCCCGTCGCCGACCGCCAGTGAGTTGGACCGCACCCCGCGGTGCGGCAGCCTGGTCTGGCAGAGCAGCCCCGGCTTCCGCGGATCGGTCACGTCCAGCACGCTGAAGTTGACCGGCCCCTGCTCGTGCGCGAGGTAGAGGTACCGGCGCCCGCCGTGTTCCAGCAGCGCCGTGCCCTCGCCGCAGTTGCCGTGGCCGCCGAGGTCGTGCTGGCCCAGGAAGCGCATCCCGCGGCAGTCCTCCACGCATCCCTCCGGCAGGCCTGGCAGGTAATCATCTCTTTCCCGCAATCATCTCATACGGGTACGCTAATCACCTCTGCTGGCGGCGGGAGCGAGCCGCGCCCTCCCGGGAGGAGACTTCTCATGACCGGACGCACCAGCACGGCCCGGCCCGGCTCCCGGCTCCTGCGCGCGGCATTACCGCTGGCGGCGGTGTCACTCGCGGTGGCCGCCTGCGGCTCCGGCGCCGGCAGCGGCGGTTCCGGCAGCTCCACTGGCCCGATCGCCATCGGCTACGAGGTCCCGCTGACGGGCACCGCCGCGGTGTCCGGCAAGCAGGAGCAGGAAGGCTGGAACCTGGGCCTCAAGGTGTTCGGCAGCTCCGTGGCGGGCCGCCGCATCGTCACCTACTTCGAGGACACCGGCGGCGACCCCGCGGTCGCCCTGTCCGACGCCCGCTCCCTGGTCCAGCAGAAACACGTGCAGATCATGGAAGGCCCGCTGCTGGCCAACGAGATCGCGGCGGTCGCCCCCTACCTCGGCGCCCAGCGCGTCCCGCTGGACAACCTCACCATCTGCGCGGGCTCGCAGCTCACCTTCGACGCCCACTACGGCAACGCGCTCAGCTCAGGCTGGGTCTGCAACACCCCGGACATCATGGCCGCGGACTACCTCTACCAGGACCTCGGCCTGCGGCACGTGACCGTGCTGGCCAACGACTACGCGTTCGGCTGGCTGTCGGCGGGCGGGTTCATCAGGCAGTTCACGCTGCTCGGCGGCACGATCGACAAGGTGCTGTGGCCGCCGCTCACCGCGGCCGACTACGGCCCGTACGTGTCCGGCATCCCGCGGAGCACGCAGGCGGTGTTCGCGGAGACGGTCGGGTCCGGGTCGGCGGCCTTCACCAAGGCGTTCGCGCAGTACGGGCTGCGCGGCAAGATCCCGCTGTTCGGCAACACCACCCTGTTCGACTACTCGGTGCTGCCCGGCGAGGACCCCGCGGCCGTGCTGGGCGACGAAATGTCCGCGCAGTACTGCGACGGCATCAGCAACCCGGTGAACACCAAGTTCACCACCCTGTTCCAGCAGGCGTACCACACCCGGCCCGGGTACTACGCCGAGGCCGCGTACGTGCACGCGGAACTGGCCGTCGCCGCGCTCAAGCGGCTGCACGGCAGCACGTCCGACCCCGCAGCCGTCGCCCGCACCCTCAAGACGACGCCCATCTCCGCGCCGCGCGGCCCGGTCAAGCTGAGCCCGCTGGTGGACGGGCCCATCCAGAACACCTACATCTGCAAGGTCGAAAAGGTCCACGGCACGCTCGAAGACGTGCCGGTCAAGACCTTCGCCGCGGTCCCACCGTGGGGCACCCTGCCCTACAGCGCCTGGCGGCAGGAGTTCATCGCGGACTCCGTCGGCCAGCCGCACCCGTGACACAACGGCCGCCCGGGCTGATGATCATGGGTAGGCCGTGTCCTGCCGGTCTTGGCCGTCGCGAGCGGCGGCCGGCGGGATGGACATCAAGGCGGAGGAGGAGGGCATAGCGGAGCTATGCGTGACGACGACAACGCC
>JBLMWU010000115.1:0-3104 GCA_050257395.1 Gemmatimonadota bacterium
GTGGCAGGCCGGTCTGGATGGTGGTGGCGGCGAGCATGAAGCCCAGGCCTGCCAGCCAGGGGCGGCGGGCGCGCACCACCAGGGCCAGGCCCAGCAGGGCGAAACCCGTCGGCTGCCCCAGTACCAGGGTCATCGGGCCCCCGCCGGCGTAGATGGCGAATCCACCGGCTGCGGCGGCAGTGAAGACAGCCCACGGCTGCCGGGGACGGCAGAGCACGAGCACGCCCGCCCAGATGGCCGCGATGCTCACGAACGCGTAGGTGATGACCGCCGCGCGCAGGGGGAGCAGGGCGAACGGCGCCTGCCACAGCAGCGAGCCGGGCACGTGCGGGGCCACCGGCCAGCCGTGGCCGATCCCGGGTGCTGACACGTGCGCGGGCCCGTAGATGTTGATCCCGGACAGCAGGCCGCGGACCGCCCGCCAGGTGTTGTTCCAGAAGTCACGGCCGGTCCAGTGCCCGCCGAGGGTGGTGATTTCGCGGTCCATGGCCGCAGCGGTGGCCGCCAGCATCACGGCGGCGGATCCGAGCCAGGCAGCCGCCTGGCCGGCGCGGGCCGCCAGCGTCCCCGGTGGGTGATCCATGGCTCTCGCGCCTGCCGTGCCGCTCACCGGCGCACGAACAGGATCGCCGCCGGGCCGGCCGCAACCCGCCGCCAGCCGGGATCCCGGGCCAGCCGCCCGGCGAGCCGCTCCGATGGAGTCACCAGCACGCAGCCGGCGCCCCTCAGCCCACTGGCCAGGCTGCCCCCGCCCTGCAAGGTCCGCTCCCCGGCCAGCAGCCGCTGCCGCCCGTACAGGTCGTTGCGGGAGTCCAGCGACACCGGCACATCCGGCCGCTCCAGGATCACGAAGCCGCCCAGCAGGTAGGAGTTGAACAGCCGGCACCCGGCGGGGATGTCCCGGACGACCCGCAGCGGGTAGACGGCGGGATCGGGGCGGCCGATGTGGGTCAGGCTGGGGACCGCTACCGCCGCCCAGGCCACCAGGCCCGCCGTCCCGCACCGCAGCAGCATGACCCGGCGGCTGCGCAGGTAGCGCAGCACCGCTGCGGGCGGGCAGGACGCCCGCGCCGCCACCGCCGGAACGGCGAACAGGATCACGAACGGCTGGAACCTCGCCGCGAGAACGCCACCGGCCACGACCACCGCAAGGGCGGCGGTGAGCACGGCGTCGCCGCGCCGGACCGCCAGCACCAGCGCCAGCAGGCCCGCTGCGAGGGTCAGCACCTGGACCGGGCTCGCCAGGTTCACCTGCTTCCATTCCGCGACCAGCCCGGCGGACGCGCTCTGCACCTGCATCGCCTGCCGGAACACGCCGAGCCCGTACGGGCTCGCCAGCGAGCCCGCCAGGGCGGCGGCCGCTGCCGCTGCACACCACCCGCCGGCCGCCCGGGTCTGCCGCCTGGCCAGGAGCGGCACCGCGCAGGCCGCGGGGATGACGGCGGCCAGCAGCGCCCCGGCGTGCAGGTTGACCCACACGGCTGACATGACCCCGATCGCAGCCACCTGCCGGAGCGGGGCGCGGCCGCGGGTGAGCCGGCCCAGCAGCAGCACGAGCGCGGGCATGGCCGCGTAATCAGCCAGCTGCGGCCGGGCTGTGAGCCAGCCGATCAGCAGCGGGGCCGCGGCGAGCAGCAGAACGCCCGCGGCCAGCGGGGAAGCACCGAGGCGGCGGGCCAGCAGGAGCACCAGGCCGGCGGCGGCCATGGTCAGCCCCACGCATGCCCACGCCACCCCTGGCAGGCCCGCCAGCCGGTACGCCGCCCCGACCACGGCGTCGAACCCCCACGAGTTCAGCGTCCACGGCTTCCCCCGGGCCGTCCAGCTGAACGTGTCCACGGCTGGCAGGGCCCGGTGCGCCAGGATGAGCAGCCCGGCCCGGATCTGCCAGAAGGTGTCGGACTCAGTCAGTTCCCCGGCGGGGAGCACGGCCACCGGGAGGAACGCGAACCACGCGAGCAGCCAGGGCCAGCGCCGCAGGCGCCGGGCCGGCTCCCCGGCCGTTTCCGCGGGGTGCCCGGTGAGCACGGTGCCGGCTGCCACGGGTCAGTGCCCTGAGACCATCGCGAGCAGCGCACCGCCGAGCAGGCAGGGCCCGAAGGAGATCGCGCTGCTGAGGGTGACCCGCCGCGCCGCGAGCAGGGCCAGGCTGACCAGCCCGGCCAGCAGGAATCCGAGGGCGGCACCCGCAACCAGCGCGGGCCAGCCCAGCCAGCCCAGTGCCAGCCCGGTCAGGGCGGCCAGCTTGACGTCGCCGCCGCCGAGCTGTCCCGGCCGCAGCAGGGCGAGCAGCAGGTAGAACGCTGCCATCGCCGCGCCGCCCAGCACCGCGCGCAGCAGCGCGGCACCCTCGTGCCCGATCAGGGCAGCCACTGCCAGCAAGGCGATCAGCACGGGGATCGCCGGCAGGGTCAGCCGGTCCGGCAGGCGCTGGACGGCGACATCGATGGCGGCCAGGGTCACGCCGAGCGCGCCGAGGAACGCGAACGCCGCCACCTCGGGTTCACCGCCGAACCGGCCGAGCAGCAGGGCGAGCACGGCCGCTGTCGATACCTCCAGCCCGGCCGGCGTGCCGAGGACCCGCCGGCAGTGCACGCAGCGGACGGCCAGCCATCCGGGCAGGAAGGCGGAGCACCGCGGGCAGGTGCTCTGGTCCGGCGTGCCGGCCGGGACCGAGAGCCGGTACACCGGATCGCGCAGCACGGTGCCGGCCGGCACACCCAGGACGGCACCGGTCACCGCCCACGCGAGGTTCATACCACCCCACGCTAAACACGCAGGCCGGGCCAGGCGGCGTCCCCGCCAGGAACTGGCCGGCCGGCGGCTCATGCCGGCCGATCGGCCGGCATGTCAGCCGGCGGACCAGATTTGTCCACCCGGCCGGCCGATGTCACAGCGGGCCCTGATCCTCCAGTGTTTCCCCGGTAACCCGGGCGGCACGGGCCGTCCGGCCGTTGGCGGTGCATCCCGCCAACTCGCCTGAAGGAGCCCTCAATGCTCAAGTTCCTGGTGTCTGTGCAGAACTGGCTCGCGCAGCCGCTGGCGCGCGATGACCGTGGCGCCACCGCGGTGGAGTACGGCCTGATCGTGGCGCTGATCGCGGC
>JBLMWU010000116.1:0-7851 GCA_050257395.1 Gemmatimonadota bacterium
ATCTTCACCCCGCGGGTGAGGGTGAGCCGTATGTGGACGTTGTCGGTCATCCCGTTGGCCTGCAGGGTCTGCCGGAGGTGGCCGGTGATCTCCTCGTCGGAAGGGATGTCGGCGAAGGCCAGCGCCTGCGCCGAGCGGCGCAGCCGGGCCAGGTGCTCGGCCAGCCGGAAGGCCCGGCCCCGGTACAGCCGCAGTCCTTCCCAGACCGCGTCGCCGCCCTGGACGGCGGAGTCGAACGGGCTGATCGCGGCCTGGTCCCGGTGGACCAGCCGGCCGCCCACGCTGACGATCAGCTCCCGGTTGCGCTCGTCGAACTTCTGCAGCACGCCTGCTCCTTTCTCTCGGCCCTCGCTCGCCTCCGGGCCGCTCGGGCCCGCCGTCTTCCCTCCTCGCTCCGGCTCCTCCGCCGCCTCGCTCGTCAGTCCAGACGGCGGCGCGGCCCTTTGGCTCGCTCGGGCGGGCTTGCGCTCACCCGTTGGCCGGGGTGAGGCGGTGGGCGTGGAGGTGGTCGTAGTAGGGGCGGCAGCGGCCGGCCAGCGCCGTCAGCCGGTCCGGCAGCGGCCCGCTGCGGGGCTGGTAACGGCCGAAGCCGGTGGACTTCCACACGCCCGCGTACCAGTGCGGGGCCCACACCCCGTCGCTGTCGCGGGGCCCGGCCGGCCACGACAGCATGGCGGTGGTGAACGGGACCCCCAGGGCGGCGCACAGGGCCCGCAGGATGCCTTCCGGGTCCGCCAGCAGGTCGCGGGAGTCCACCACCGGCCCGGGGAACGCCGCGTAGATCTCGGCCTGCTGCCGGATGCCCAGGTCGTCCAGGGTCGGCTCGGCGCGCACCCGGGTGTAGGAGGCGAGCAGCTCGGCCGGGTCGCGGATCAGGTAGGCGTGCCGGAGCCCGGCCAGCGCCGCCCGGTCCACCTCCGGCAGCAGATGGTGGGTCATGTGCTTGCCGTAGTAGATGGCCCTGCCACCCGGCACCGGGCCGCGGGTGAACTGGTCCAGCACCACCCGCCAGTCCGTGGGCTGGCTGGCCAGGATCTCCGCCCGGCCCGGGTGGTCGATGCCGGTGCGGTCCAGGTAGAACGCGTACAGCGGCTCGTCGGCCACGGCGGTGTCGGGGCGGTTCTCCCACGCCCGCATGAGCGCGGTGGACACGGTGCGCGGCCCGGACCACATCGCGATCCGGGCCGCGACGTCAGCGTGGCTGCTCAGAGCTTCACCACCGAGCGGAGCACCTCCCCGCGCTCCATCTTGGCGAAGGCACTCTCCACCTGCTCCAGCCGGATCGTCTCGGACACGAACTTGTCCAGCGGCAGGCGGCCCTTCCGGTACAGGCTGATGAGCATCGGGAAGTCCCGCTCGGGCAGGCAGTCGCCGTACCAGGAGGACTTGAGCGCGCCACCGCGGCCGAAGACCTCCAGCAGCGGCAGCTCCAGCCGCATCTCCGGGGTGGGCACCCCGACCAGGACCACCGTGCCGGCCAGGTCGCGGGCGAAGAACGCCTGCTCGTAGGTTTCCGGCCGGCCGATCGCCTCGATCACGACGTCGGCGCCGTTGCCGCCGGTCAGCTCGCGGATCGCGGCGACGGGGTCGGTCTCCCGCGAGTTGATCACGTGGGTGGCGCCGAACTGGCGGGCCCACTCCAGCTTCCGGGGGTCGATGTCGACCGCGATGATCGTGACCGCGCCGGCCAGCCGGGCGCCGAGCACCGCCGCGTCGCCGACCCCGCCGCAGCCGATCACCGCCACCGAGTCGCCGCGGGTGACCGGGGCGGTGTTGATCGCCGCGCCCAGCCCGGCCATCACGCCGCAGCCGAGCAGGCCGGCCACCTCTGGCGCGACCGAGGGGTCCACCTTGGTGCACTGCCCGGCCGCCACCAGCGTCTTGTCCGCGAACGCGCCGATGCCCAGCGCGGGCGACAGCGGGGTGCCGTCGGCCAGGGTCATCTTCTGGGCCGCGTTGTGGGTGGCGAAGCAGTACCAGGGCCGGCCGCGGCGGCAGGCGCGGCACTGCCCGCACACGGCCCGCCAGTTCAGGATCACGAAGTCGCCGGGCGCGACCCCGGTCACGCCCTCGCCGACGGCCTCCACCACGCCCGCGGCCTCATGGCCGAGCAGGTAGGGGAAGTCGTCCCCGATGCCGCCCTCACGGTAATGGAGGTCGGTATGGCACACCCCGCAGGCCTGCACCGCCACCAGGGCCTCGCCCGGTCCCGGGTCAGGCACCAGGACGGTGGTGAGCTCAACCTGCTGACCTTTGCCTAGGGCGACGACGCCCCGTACCTCAGTTGTCATCCGCCTATCGTCCTGCATCACCGCCCCCTCGCGGAAGGAGGTGGTTCGCGGCCCGCTCGTCCGCTGGCGCACCGCACTCGCAGCCGCGCATTTTGCATACAACAACCTATATACTGAGCGGGAGCCTGCCCTGGGGGATGACATGACCGTGCAGATACCGCCCGCCGATGACTCCGATTTGTTCCGCCCGGTGGCACGGCCGGTGCCGTTGCGGCAGTCGGTGTACGAGTCGCTGGTGGAGCTGGTGATCGGCGGCCGTCTCAAGCCGGGCCAGCACCTGGTCGAGACCGACCTGGCGCGCCAGCTCGGGGTCAGCCGCCAGCCCGTGCGCGAGGCCCTGCACCGGCTGGAGGCGGAGGGCTGGGTGGACCTGCGGCCGAACCAGGGCGCCTTCGTGCACGTGCCCACCGACCACGAAGTGGACGAGCTGCTCGACGTGCGGGAGCTGCTCGAGGCCGAGACGGCCAGGCTGGCCGCCCGGTCGGCCAGCCCGGAGGCGGCGGGGCGGCTGCGGGACCTGTGCCGCGAGGGCCAGACGGCGATCGACGCGGGGGACACCGAGCGGTACATCACGATCAACAACGAGTTCCACGCCGGGCTGGCCGCGCTGGCCGGCAACGCGGTGCTGGCCGAGCTGGCGGGGATCGTGAGCCGCCGCGTGCGCTGGTACTACCGGCTGGTCGCCCCGCTGCGCGGCCGCGGCTCCTCCGCGGAGCACCTGGAGCTGATCGAGGCGATCGAGGCCGGTGACGGGGAAGCGGCCGCCAAGGCCGCCCGCCAGCACACCGAGCGGACCCGCGCCGCCCTGCACAGCCCTGCCGACAGCGCCGGGCCGCCCGCGTAGACAGCGATCGCGGTGGGGCCAGGGCCCCACCGCGATCGTGGCTGTTTCCTGTCCTCACCGGGTGAGCCCGGCCGGGACAGGGCGCCGGGTCAGGCGGGCACCGCCCTGGCCCGGCCCGCCTTCTCGTCCGCCGCGGCCACCGCCGCCTCCATCTGCTGCGGCGTCGGCCGCTTGCAGAAGAAGATCAGCGTGAGCGCGGCCAGTGCGCCGAGCCCGGCTCCGAAGATGAATCCCTGCAGCCAGTGGAAGTGGGCCGTGCCGTACAGCGTGCCGGTCATCACCAGGGCGGCGCCGCCGCCGGCGAAGCTGCCGCCGAGCGCCTTCCAGGCGTAGATCGACCCGTAGTTGACGGCGTTGTTGGTCTCGCCGTAGTAGTCGGCCACCAGCGCCGCGGTCATCGGGAAGTTGGCCCCGGACAGACCGCCCGAGATGACGGCGCAGATCACGAAGACCGGCGCGTTGTGCGCCGACCCCGCGAAGTAGGCGAGCAACTGGAACAGGACATTGAGCGAGTAGGCGTAGATCATCGTCTGGCGGCGGCCGATGAACTCCGAGATGTAGCCGTAGACCGGCCGGGCGAGGCCGTCCGCGAGCGAGAAGCCGGCGAAGCCCACCGCCGCGGCGACCGATCCCAGGCCCATTGCCGTGGCGAACCCGTAGTAGTACGCCACCCCGAACAGCGAGCAGCCCACGTAGAGGGCGTACTGGATCCCGATCCACTTCGACTGCGGGGTGCCCCACATCTGCCGGAGGGTGTAGTGACGCAGCGAGGGCGGGTTGCTGAGCAGGTCGCGGGTGCTGTGCTTATGCCAGTTGAGCGGGTCGATCTCCTTGGGCCACCAGTTCTTGGGCGGGTCCTTCATGAAGTACCCGGCCACGCCGATGCCCACGGTCATGATGAGGCCCTGAATGATGATGTAGGTCTTGAGCGTGGATGGGCCCATCGTGTCGCTGGCCCCGCCGCCGCTGCTGACCGCGCCGATGGCGAAGATGAAGGGAACGGCACCGTAGGCCCAGCCGCCGTTGACGAACCCGGTCCGCCAGCCCTTCTTCTCTGGGTACCACTTGGCCACGATGTTGATGCAGCTGGAGTAGACCATCCCGGAGCCGATTCCGCCGAGCACCGCGTACCCGAGGTAGGCCTGCCAGAGGCCGGTCGATGTGGCCAGCAGCCCGTAGCCGACGATGCCGCACACGAGGCCGCCGATGATCACTGCCCAGCGGACGGACAGGATCCCGCGGTTGCGCAGGTAGCCGGTGAAGATCTGGACGAACGACTCGAAGATGACGAAGAAGGAGAACGCCCAGTACACCGGGCCGGGGCCCCAGTGGTGCACGGCGGCGAGCGAGCCGTTCAGCGCGCCCCAGGTGTACTCGAGCAGGCCGGCCAGGCACATGGCCAGCCAGGCCGCCATGATCGGGACCCACCGGCCGTAGCCGAGGACGTCCCTGGGGGATTCACCGACCCGGAAGACCCGGCCGGTCGAGTTGGTCACTTCCTGATACGTGGCACTGCCGGTTACTGCACCCATGGGTCGCCACCGATACCTCTCCTACGAGACTTCTGCGGCTCGTGTGTCCTGCCCGGCCGGAGCGGGGCCCTGCGGTTGTCGGACCGTCCGCCTGCGGCGGAGCGGGCCGGCTGGCATCCATCCCGTGCGGTGCTGCGCCGGTTGCCCGGGCGGCGCCGCCGGGGAGTGCGGAGATGGGCGTCCCGCTGGCTGCTGGAGGCGGCCGGCGCGGCGCCAAATGCTGACGGGATTCGGGGGAGCTCGTGACCCCGGCGCCTGGGGGAGGGGGGCGCCTCGGGTCCGGGCCGTGAGCTGAGGGGGCACGGCGCATCCATATTGTATACCGTCGTCAGGATACTGATGATGCTAGGCCCCTGACCTGGTACGTCAAGACCTGACCCGAACTATCGCGGCGCCATTGACAAGCGATTACCTGGCAATTACTAAAACCAGCCCTGGAGTTGGCTAAACCCTGGTTTCAGATGGGGATTCCGTTGCTATCCCTTGACTAAAGCCCATTTGGTGAGGGGAGCAAGAGGTACCGGGGGCGCACGAGCCCGATGCCGCGCCGGGCAGCACATGCCGCTGCCCCGGCCGCACATCCGGTGCGGCGGCCGGGGCAGCAGCGCCCGCGTCCCCGCCCGGCAGTGGCCGGGCGGGGACGCGGGCACGGCAGGACGCCGGGCTGCTCCCGGTCAGCGGGCCGCGGCGGGCGGCTCGGAGACGCTGGCCGGCACGGCGGCCGCGGCGCCTCGCTGCCGGGCCACGATCCGCTCGTACTGAGCGAGGGTCGGCTGCCGGAGGGTGAAGGTCAGGAGGATGGCCAGCACCGCCAGCCCGACGGACATCAGGAACGCCGCGTTGTATCCCAGGCCGGTGATCACCGCCGCTCCCAGGACGCCGCCGGCGAGCCCGCCCGGGATCTTCGCGGCGTACACGACACCGTAGTTCTGCGCGTTGACGGATTCGCCGTAGTAGTCGGCGGTGATGGTGGCGAACAGCGGGAACTGCATGCCGGCGGCACCGCCCGTGAGCGCGGCGCCGATGAGGTACAGCGCGAAGGACTTGGCGTCGTAGCCCCAGAGCAGGAACAGCGAGCCGACGGCCATGATCCCGAACGCCACCCGCATCGCCTGCTTGCGGCCCAGGTATTCGGAGATCCAGCCGGCGAACGGCCGCCCGAGGCCGTCGATCAGGTTGAACAGGGCGCCGGCGGTCACCGCGGCGAAGATTCCCCAGCCGAGACTCTGCGCGACCGGCACTGTGTAGGCGATGCCGAACAGGGCGACCGCCAGGATGATGAACATGTTGAACCACAGCAGGTACAGCTGCGGCGTGCGGCTGGACACGCTGATCGGCCATTGCCGCACCGACGGCGGGTTCTTGTGGACGTTGAGCTCCCGCCGCCGCTCGGCGTCCTCCCGGAACTTGACCGGGTCCACCTGCGCCGGCCACCAGTTCCTGGGCGGGTCGGCAAAGAACATGCTGCAGACCAGCAGGCCGGCGCCCAGGCCCAGGCCCAGGATGATGAGAACGTTCCGGAAGTCGCTCAGGTGGAAGGTCGCCCCGAGGATGTAGATGAAGGGCACCGAGCCATAGGCGAAGCCGCCGTTGATGAGGCCGGTGCGCAGCCCCTTGTTCTCCGGGTACCACTTGGCGGCGGTGTTGATGCAGCTGGAGTAGACCATCCCGGCGCCGAGGCCGCCGATGATCGTCCACCCGATAAACGCGGCCCACGGGCTCGCCGAGAGGGTCAGCGACACGAACGCGACGGCGACGGCGATGCCGCCGATGAAGACTGCCTTCCGGGCGGACAGGTAGCCGCGTTCCCGCAGCCATCCGGTGGGGAAGGAGGCGCCGGCCTCGAAGATGACCCAGGCGGTGAACAGCCAGCTCAGGTTGGTGAGGTTCCAGTGGTAGGCCTGGCCCAGGGTGCTCTCCGCGGTGCCCCAGCCGTATTCGAACGTGCTGATCAGCATCATGGCGATCCATGGCACGAGGATGTAGACCCACCGGGGCCGGCCGGTCAGCGACTCCGGTGATTCCCCTACCCGGTAGGTGCGCCCGAAGGAGTCCTGGACCTCCCGGTAGGTGGCCGTGCTGGCGCTAGTGCTCATTGCTGGTCCTCCTGTGCTCGTGCTTGGCCGTTTGCCGGCGCTCGGCGGAGTTCAGCCCGATGACGTGCTGCCGGCCCCCGCGTGGCGAGGTCAGCAGGGTGTCCTGGCCGTATCTGCAGTTGGGTGGTGTCCAAGGCTCGCCACCGATGCTTCTCGTCGGGACGTCGCTGACTCGGGCTCGGCCCTGACGGGAGGGACCGGCCGCGCCCGGGCACCCGGGCCGTGGGCGGCCGCGCTGAGCCGGCTGGCTGTCCGGCGGGCCGGCCCTGGCTGGGCAGGCGGCGCTGCCGGGTGCTTGCCGCCAGGTCCGGCGCGCGGCCGGGGGAACCGGCCGGGCGCGGGGCGTTCCGGGCGGGGGATCACGCGACCCTGGCGCGGTGGGTAACGATCCGGCGCTCTGGGTCCGGTCCGTGAGAGTGGGGGGCACGGCGCGTCCAGAAATTGTATACCGTCGTCAGGATACTATTGTCCTGCGCCTGCCCGGAAAGGTCAAGGGGCGGTAAGCAATAGGTTTCGGTAATTTAAATTGCCCTGTTCCGGGGCACGCTGATGAGGCCGGGTGGCGATTGCACCCGGCCTCATCAGCCGGAATCCGCTGGCCGTCGGGCTGCCCAGATCAGGTGACGGGCGCCGCCTGCTCGCTGCTCACCAGGTCGGGCGCGCTGGTCATGGCCATGGCGGCGGCGGTGTCGAGCAGGGTGCAGATGCCCTTGCCGCGGTGCTCCGCGGCAAGGGCGGTGATGGCCCTGCTGTCCCCGGCCGCCAGCGGCTGGGCCGCACCCGGCCGCAGCAGCTGTGCCAGCTGGGCAGTGCCGGTGACGCAGATCGGGCACTGCTCGCAGGTCTCGCGGGCGAAGAAGGCCGCCACCTTGGCCGCGGCCAGCCCCATGCCCTGCTGGGCGCCGACCACGATGATGGACGCGCCCAGCCCGGTCCCGGCCGCCTTCAGCGCGTCCGCGTCCATGGTGACGTCGAGCTGGTCGGCGCGCAGCCAGGGCAGCGAGTAGCCGCCCGGCAGCACCGCCGCCACCCGGTCGCCCGGCAGCGGGCCGCCCGCCTGGGCGATCAGCTCCCGGGCGGCGATGCCG
>JBLMWU010000117.1:0-36789 GCA_050257395.1 Gemmatimonadota bacterium
GGAGAGTCACATGGCAGATCGGGCGGGCCCGGTGCTGGTGATCGGGGCGACCGGCCAGCAGGGCGGCGCGGCGGCCCGCGCCCTGCTGGAGCGCGGCTGGCCGGTCCGGGCGCTGGTCCGCGACCCGGGCAAGCCCGCCGCCCGGCGGCTGCACGAGGCGGGGGCCAGCCTGGCTACCGGGGATCTGGACGACCCGGAATCGGTGCGGGCGGCGATGCGATCCGTGCACGGGGTCTTCCTCGCGCTGACCATGATGACCGGCCCGCGGGTGACGCTGGCGGGGGTAGCGGCGGAAGAGCGGCGGGGCAAGGCGGTGGCCGGCCTCGCCAGCGAGGCCGGCGTCGGGCAGCTGGTGTACAGCTCGATCGGTGGCGCTGGCCAGCACAGCGGCGTCCCGCACATCGAGAGCAAGACCCGGATCGAAGAGCACATCCGGGCGCTCGGCCTGCCGGCCACCATCCTGCGGCCAGCCTCGTTCATGGACAATTTCGCCTCGTTCAACCGGCCAGCGCTGGCCGGCGGGGAGATCGTGGTCAGCCTCGCGCTGCGGCCGCAGACCCGGCTGCCGCTGGTCGCGACCCGGGACATCGGCGTGCTGGCGGCACTCGCGTTCGGGGATCCGGGACGGTACCTGGGCCGGGTCATTCAGGCCGCCGGTGACATCCTGACCGGCCCGCAGATCGCCGAGGTCTTCGCCAGGGCCTGCGGCAGGCCGGCCCGGTTCCAGCAGCTGCCGATCGGGCAGCTGCGTGCGTTCGATCCGGAAGTGGCCCGGATGTTCGAGTGGATGGACAGGCGGGAGACGGGTGAGGCCGATCTCGCCGCGCTGCGGGCCGGGCATCCCGGCCTGCTGACGCTGCTGGACTGGCTGCGGGCAACCGGCTGGCAGCCAGCGCCACCGCCCGGCGCGCCGCCGGGAGACTAGGGAGGCGACATGACCGACGGGCTGATGCTGCCGCCGGGCGCGGGACGTGTGCTCCCGGGCACCGGCATGACCCTCAAAGTGGGCGCCGGCCAGGCCACCGCGTGGTCAGCGTTCGAGGCCGAGGTCACCCCCGGCTTCGACGTGGGCGCGCACGTGCACAGCGCCGCCGAGGAGCTGTTCTGCATCCTGGACGGCGAACTCGACCTGCTCGCCTTCGAGCCCCAGGCCAGGACCCCGGCTGGCTGGCGCAGCTGGCAGTCGGCCGCCGGGGCGCAGGTGATGCGCGGCGGCCCGGGCTCCGTCATGTTCGTGCCAGCCGGCTGTCCGCACGCCTTCGCCAACCCCGGGACCACCCCGGCCCGCATGCTGTTCCTGGTCTCCCCGCCCGGCCATGAGACTTACCTGGCGGAGATCGGCGCGCTGCTCGGGCAGGGCGGGCAGCCCGACCCGGCGGCGATCGCGGCGATCCGGGCCAGGCACGACATCGAGCAGCTCACGCCCATGACCGTGGGGCCGCCGCGTTAGCGGCCCGGCCGGGTCGCCCTGGCCCCGGCGGGGTGGCTTAGGGTCGGATTCCGGAGGGCTGACATGCGCGTGCTGGTGGTGAATGCCGGGTCCAGCAGCCTGAAGGTGCGGCTGCTGGATGCCGCGGATCAGCTGGCCGGCTCGGCCGATCTGCCAGCGCCGCGCGGCGAGGCCGACCGGGAGGCGTTCCAGAAGGCGATCACCGGCCTGGGCGCGCCGGACGCCGTGGGCTACCGGGTCGTGCACGGGGGCACCTATTTCACCGGCCCGGTCCGGGTGGACGAACAGGTGCTGGCCCGGCTGACGGCCCTGACCGACCTGGCCCCGCTGCACCAGCCCAAATCACTCGCGGCGGTCGCCGCGGTCCGCCAGGTGCTGCCGGACGTGCCAGGGGTGGCGTGCTTCGACACCGCCTTCCACGCCACCATCCCGGAGGCCGCCGCCACGTACGCGCTGCCACGGGAGTGGCGGCAACGGTGGACGCTGCGCCGGTACGGGTTCCACGGCCTGTCCCACTCCTACTGCTCCCGCCGCGCTGGGCAGCTCGCGGCCGCCAGCGGCTCGCCCGCGGGCCGGATCGTGACCTGCCACCTCGGCGCCGGGGCCTCGCTCGCCGCGGTCCGGGACGGGGTGAGCGTGGACACCACCATGGGCTTCACCCCGCTGGAAGGGCTGGTGATGGCCACCCGTTCCGGCACCGTGGACCCGGGCCTGGTGCTGTGGCTGGCGGAGCACGCTGGCACCCCGCCCGCGGAACTGGCCGCCACCCTGGAGCACCGCTCCGGCGTGCTCGGCCTGGCGGGCACCGCCGACATGCACGCCGTGGTGACGGGTGCGCTGGCGGGAGAAGCGGCCGCGCGGCTGGCCTTCGACGTCTACCTGCACCGGCTGCGGGCGGAGATCGCCGCCATGACCGCCGCTCTCGGCGGCCTCGACGTGCTGGTGTTCACCGGCGGGGTCGGCGAGAACTCGCCGGAGGTGCGGGCGGGAGCCGCGGACGGCCTCGGCTTCCTCGGCGTGGAGCTGAGCCCGGAGGCGAACCAGGCAGCTACCGGGGCGGCTGGCGAGCGGGACATCGGCCGGGCCGGCGCCCCGGTCCGGGCCTTCATGATCCCTGCGCGCGAGGATCTCGAAATCGCGGCCCAGGTCCGCGGTGTCCTGAGCTGACCCGGGTGCGGGTGCACCGCAGACGCACGGGCTGACCGGGCGCAGGATGCCGGGTCAGCCCGTGCGGCGGCCACGGGAGTGGTGCGCGGTCACCCCCACTGGCCCGGCTGGTAGTCGCCGGCCGGCTGCTGGGTGATGACGTTCAGGCGGTTGTAGGTGTTGATGACGGCGATCAGGCACACCAGCGCGGCGAGCTGGTCCTCGTCGTAGTGCTTGGCCGCGTTCGCCCAGGCGTCGTCGGTGACGCCGCCGGCCGCGTCGGCGATGCGGGTGCCCTGCTCGGTGAGCTCCAGGGCGGCCCGCTCGGCCTCGGTGAAGACCGTCGCCTCCCGCCAGGCCGCGACCAGATTGAGCCGCACCTGGGTCTCGCCAGCGTGCAGCGCGTCCTTGGTGTGCATGTCCAGGCAGCCGGCGCAGCCGTTGATCTGGCTGGACCGGATCTTCACCAGTTCCTGAGTCGCCGCTGGCAGCGGCGAGTCCGTGACGACCGCGCCCAGGGAGTTGAGGCGCTTCACGAACTTCTCCGCGACGGCGTTGCCGAAGTAGCTGAGACGGGGGTCCATCGTGATCTCCTTGCCGTTCTCGTCGCTTACACCCCCTTGACGGAACGGCCCGCCGCGATGTGACAGGACCCGAGCGAGCCGAAGGGCCGCGCCGCCGTCTGGACTGGCGAGCGACGAGCGCAGCGAGGAGCGAGGAGGGGAGGGCCCGGAAAAAGCTGTCTCACGAGCATCCTGCTTACCTTTGCGCTGTTCGCGGGACTTCGGTCCCTTTGGGATGTACTGCCCGAGATGCAATCTGAGACCGGATATCAACGGCGCTCCCGTCCCGGGGGCGCCGGCCTTGCGGTTGTCAGGGGCTTTTCACGTGTCTACTGCCAGCGCTCACCCGCTGCCCGGGCCCGAGGGCCCAGTACAGCGTGAGCCGTCCCGGGCCGAGCAGAAGGCTCGCAGCCTGGGCCTGACCTCGGCGACCGGGCTCGTCATCGGCAGCATCATCGGCACCGGGGTCTTCACCATGCCGGCCGTGCTGGCCGGGGCGGGTACCAGCTCGCTGCCGCCGAGCGCGAGCAGTGGGACGACGGCAACAACTACCTGGCGGTCTCGCCGGGCGTGGTCGTCGGCTACGACCGCAACGCGGCCACCAACACGATGCTGCGCAAGCACGGCATCGAGGTCGTGTCCGTGCCGGGCAGTGAGCTCGGGCGGGGGCGGGGCGGGCCGCGCTGCATGACCTGCCCGGTCGAGCGCGAGCCGGCCTGAAAACGCGAGGCCAGGGGCAGGGGGCGGGAAACCGCCCCCTGTCCCTGGCGGACAGGAGGGTGAACATGAACCTGCGCGGGCGGAGCCTGCTGAAGGAGATCGACTTCAGCCGGGAGGAGCTCGGCTTCCTGATCGACCTGGCGGCGCGGCTGCGCGGCGAGAAGCAGGCCGGGCGCGGCGGGGGCCGGCTGGCGGGCCGGAACATCGCGCTGATCTTCGAGAAGGCGTCCACCAGGACCAGGGCGGCGTTCGAGGTCGCGGCGCACGACGAGGGCGCGCACGTCACCTACCTCGGGCCCGGCGAGTGCCATCTCGGCGGCAAGGAGTCGGTCAAGGACACCGCCCGGGTGCTGGGCCGGATGTTCGACGGCATCGAGTACCGGGGATTCTCCCAGGACGAGGTGGAGATCCTGGCTGCGTACGCCGGGGTGCCGGTGTGGAACGGGCTGACCGGCCAGTGGCACCCGACTCAGATGCTGGCCGACATGCTGACCATGCGCGACCACTGCGCCAAGCCGCTGAGCGGGGTCAGCTACTGCTACCTGGGCGACGGGCGCAACAACACCGCGAACTCGCTGCTGGTGACCGGTGCGATCCTCGGCATGGACGTGCGCATCTGCGCGCCGCCCGGGCTGCAGCCCACCGCCGCGGTGCGCGGCCTCGCCCGGGAGCGGGCCGCCGCGGCCGGCGGCCGGATACTGGTCACCGATGACGTGGCCGCGGCCGTGGCCGGGGCGGACTTCCTCTACACCGACGTGTGGCTGTCCATGGGCGAGCCGACCGCCGAGTGGGACCGGCGCATCGACCAGCTGCTGCCGTACCAGGTCAGCGCCGAGGTGATGGCGGCCACCGGCAACCCGGCGGTGAAGTTCCTGCACTGCCTGCCGGCGCTGCACAGCCGGGAGACCGAGGTCGGCCGGCAGCTCTACAGCAAGCGCGGCCTGGCGGCGCTGGAGGTCACCGACGAGGTGTTCGAGTCCCCCGCGTCGGTGGTGTTCGACCAGGCGGAGAACCGGATGCACACCATCAAGGCGGTCATGGTCGCCACGCTCGGCGGGGAAGGCTGACCGCCGTGACCGCACCGAAGCGCCTGAAGGTCGTCATCGCGCTGGGCGGCAACGCGCTGCTGGAGCGCGGCGAGCGGCCGGACTCCGACATCCAGGAGGCGCACGTCGAAAGCGCCGTCACCGCGCTCGCGCCGCTGCTGGGCAGCCACGACGTGATCCTCACCCACGGCAACGGGCCGCAGGTGGGCGTGCTCGCGGTCGAGAGCGCGCAGGACCCGGCGCTGTCGCGGCCCTACCCGTTCGAGGTGCTCGGCGCGCAGACCCAGGGGATGATCGGCTACTGGCTGGTGCAGGCGCTGAGCCGCCTGGTGCCCGGCCGGCCAGCCGCGTGCCTGCTGTGCCGGACCGTGGTGCGGGCCGACGACCCCGCGTTCGCGCACCCCACCAAGTTCGTGGGCCCGGTGTACGACGAGGACACCGCGCAGCGGCTGGCCGCCCAGCGCGGCTGGCAGCTGCGCCCGGACGGGCGGGCGTGGCGGCGGGTGGTGCCCTCCCCCGAGCCGGTGGAGCTGGCCGAGCTGGACACCATCCGGCTGCTGGCCGGCAGCGGCCTGATCGTGGTGTGCGCGGGCGGCGGCGGCATCCCGGTGACCCGGGGCCGCGACGGCGGCCTGCACGGCGTGGAGGCGGTGGTGGACAAGGACCTGTCCGCCGCCCTGCTCGCCCGGGCGGTGGGCGCCGACGCGCTGCTGATCCTGACCGACGTGCCAGCCGTGCAGGAGGGCTACGGGACCCCCGGCGCCCGGGTCATCCACCGGGCCACCCCGGCGGAGCTGCGCGCCATGTCGTTCCCGGACGGGTCCATGGGCCCGAAGGTGGAGGCCGCCTGCCGGTTCGCCGAAGCGACCGGCGGCATGGCCGCGATCGGCCGCCTCAGCGACGCCGCCGCCCTCCTCGCCGGCCGCACCGGCACGATCGTGACAACCGGGTCATGACGGCCCGGGGGCTGACGGGGTGAGCAGGGGGTCGGCGGAGCCCTCGGCGAGGGACGCCTCGTAGAGCTGGACCTTGAAGGTGATCAGCTCCAGGCACTCGGTGAGCTCGGCGAGCTGGGCGGTCACCCGCCGCTGGTGCTCGCGCAGCAGGCTGAGCCGGTCTTCCTCGTTGCCGTCCCCCGCCCGGACCAGGCCGGCGTAGCGGCGGATCGTCGCGAGCGGCATGCCGGAGGCGCGGAGCTTGCCGCAGACGCCGAGCCACTCCAGGTCCCACTCGCTGTAGGCCCGGCGGCCGCCCGGCCCGCGGTGCACCGGGGTGGCGAACAGGCCCTCGCGCTCGTAGAAGCGCAGCGTGTGGATGCTCAGCCCGGTGCGCTCGGCAACCTGCCCGATGCTCAGGCACGGCTCCATCTCAGGGAACGTTTCCGGCATGGCCCCAGAGTACGGACTTGACCTAGAGCGAACTACAGGTCCTAGCCTCCCCATGACGTCTCCGGGAGGCCGCAATGGGACAGCGAATCTGCGTGACGGGAGCCAGCGGGCAGGCCGGCCGGGCCGTGGTGCGGGAACTGCTCGGACACGGCTACGAGGTGGCGGCGACCGACATCGCGGCCACCAGGGAAGACCTCTTCGAGGGCATGCTGCGCGCCGATCTGACGGACTACGGCCAGGCACTGGAGGCGCTGCAGGGCGCGGAAGCCGTCGTCCATCTGGCGAACATCCCGGCACCGGGGATAGCCACCCCGGCGGTCACGTTCAGCGCGAACATGGCGATGAACTACAACGTGTTCACGGCCGCGGCCAGCCTCGGCGTGCGCCGGGTGGTGTGGGCGTCGAGTGAGACCACCCTGGGGCTGCCCTTCGAGGTGCCGCCCCGGTACGCGCCGGTGGACGAGGACCACTACCCGTTCCCCACGACGGCGTATGCGCTGTCGAAGGTGGCCAGTGAGACCATCGCCGGGCACATCGCCCAGTGGTCGGGGATTCCCTTCATCGGCCTGCGTTTCTCCAACATCATGGCGCCCGCCGACTACCAGGAGCTCCCCTCGGTCTGGGACGACCCCGCCGAGCGCAAGTGGAACCTGTGGGGCTACGTCGACGAACGGGACGTGGCAGCCGCGTGCAGGCTCGCCCTCAGCGCCCCGGAAGACGCCGTGGCGGGCAGCCCGGCCTTCATCATCGCCGCCGCCGACACCGTCATGAACCGGCCGTCGGCCGGGCTGCTCGCGGAGGTGTTCCCCCACGTCCCGCTGACCCACGAGGCCGGCGAGTTCGGCACGCTGCTGGCCATTGACCGGGCCAGGGCAGTGCTCGGTTACGAACCCCGCCACAGCTGGCGCGATCACCTCCCTTCGTGACCCGCCGTTCCGCCTGGGGCGCGGGACCTTGTGCCCTGCCGGGACCGGACCGCCGGCCCGCAGGGTGGATGACGAGCGACGTCGAAATCCGGGGAGATGATCATGCGCGCTCTCGTCTATCACGGTCCGGGGAACAAGGCCTGGGAGGAAGTGCCCGCACCGGAGCTGGCCGCTGACACGGACGCGGTCGTCCGGGTGGACTCGGTCACCATCTGCGGCACCGACCTGCACATCCTCAAGGGTGACGTGCCGGCGGTCACCGACGGCCGGATCCTGGGCCACGAAGCGGTCGGGACGGTCGAGTCGGTGGGCAGCGGCGTCAAGAACGTCAAGCCCGGCGACCGGGTGCTGGTGTCGTGCATCACCGCGTGCGGCAGCTGCCGGTACTGCCGGGCCGGCCAGTACGGCCAGTGCCTGGGCGGCGGCGGCTGGATCCTGGGCCACAGGATCGACGGCACCCAGGCCGAGTACGTGCGGGTGCCGTTCGCGGACACCTCCACCTACCCGGTCCCGGACGGCGCGTCCGACGAGGACATCCTCATGCTGGCCGACATCCTGCCGACTGGCTACGAGGTCGGGGTGCTCAACGGCCGGGTGCAGCCCGGCGACGTGGTCGCGGTCGTCGGGTCCGGCCCGATCGGCCTGTCCGCGATCATGGGCTCGCGGCTTTTCAGCCCCAGCCACGTGGTCGCGATCGACCTGGCGGACGCCCGGCTGGAGGCGGCGAAGAAGTTCGGCGCCGACGTCACCGTCAACCCCGCCCGCGAGGACCCGGAGGAGGTCGTCAGGTCGCTGACCGGCGGCCTGGGCGCGGACGTGGCGATCGAGGCGGTCGGCGTGCCGGCCAGCTTCGAGCAGGCGGTGCGGCTGGCCCGGCCGGGCGGCCGGATCGCCAACATCGGCGTGCACGGCGAGCCCGCCACCCTGCACCTCGAGGAGCAGTGGATCCGCAACATCACCATCACCACCGGGCTGGTGGACACCTACTCCACGCCCACCCTGCTGCGGCTGGTGACCACCCACCAGGTGGACGCGAAGCGGTTCGTCACCCACCACTTCCCGCTCGACGAGTTCGAGGCGGCCTATGACGTGTTCGCCCGGGCGGCCGAGACCCACGCGCTGAAAGTCGTGCTGACCCACCAGCACTGACCCTGAGGGTAAGTGCGGGGGCGGGCGCTCCCGGCGCGCCCGCCCCCGCCCCCTGCCACACCGGTACGGGGGGGGAGTTACCGGTGCGCGGGGAACGAGGCCACCTGCTGGAAGGTGGGCCGGTTCTGCCAGTCGATGGCGGGCTGGCCGACGATGCCGACCGCCTGGAACTGGATGTCGTCGTAGCCGGGCATGGTCACCCCGGCGTTCTGCGTGGCCGTGTCCTGGGTCCAGCCGGCCACGTCCGTGCTGCCGCCGTTGGCGGTCACCAGCGCCTGGTAGGTGCCTGCCAGCGCCTGGTCGATGGCGGCCGGGCAGGCGGACAGCCCGCCGCCGCACACCTGGCCGGTCACCGCAGCCGGGAACGGCTGCGCCACCGCCTTGCCCTGCAGCTGGCCGAGGATCTTCACCAGGTAGCCGTCCCAGCCGTCCTGGTAGGCGCTGCCGTGGTGGGCGCCGCCGCCCTCCGGGGTGTTCTCGAACTCCATCGGGAACGCGTCGTACGCCGAGGCCATGCCCTGGTAGGTCTGCACGCCGCCAGCGGCGAAGACCGGGTCGAACACGGCCCGGATCAGCCGTGGCCGCAGCTCGTCCATGATCGCCACCGCGGCGGCGTGCGCGTACTGGGCGTCGCCAGCGGCGGCCTTGCGGCGCTGCCCGCCGGCTGCCACCCAGGCGCGGAGCTGGTCCAGCATGGCCGTTACCCCGGCGGGCTCGGCGCGGCCGGCCAGCGCGGCCAGCAGCGCCGGCCCCACCTGGCGGCCGGTCAGGTCGGCCGAGGCGGCCGTCTCCATGGCGGTCACCAGGTCCGCCTCGGTCAGCTTGCCCTGGTGCAGGGCGAATTGCCGCGCGATCTCCTCGTTCAGCGACTGGACGCGCTGTACCGGCCCGAAGCTGTAGTTGTCGTCGGCGGCGGAGAATCCCGGCGCCGGCTTGTTGTTCCAGCTGGTCAGGTAGCCCTGCCCCGGGTCGATGGCCTGCGGGTGGTTCGCGGCGGGCAGGAAGCCCTGCCATTCGGCGCTCCCGGTGCCCCAGGTGGGCAGGCTGGGGTCCACGCCCGCCGCCCGGATCGGGTCCAGGCCGCTCTGGTAGTACGCGATGTGCGTGCTGTCCACGTAGAACCAGTTGAACGTGTACTGGATCTGCGCGGCCCCGGCCTGCCAGGTCTGCGGGCTGGTGGTCAGCGACGGCGTGTCGAAGTGCAGGAAGCCGACGCCGGAGTCCACCTCGTGGCTGAACGTGGACCGCTGGTCGACCACGGCCACCGGCTTGCCGCCGTCCGCGGTGGTCCAGCCCTGCACGATGCCGTGCACCGTGTTGTACAGCTCGTGGGTGATCACCACCGGCGGGCCCACCCCGCCGGGCTTGGGCAGGGCAGTCTCGGTGAAGGTGTGGTGGTCCATGGCCACGCACTGGCCCTTGTACTCGTAGTAGGTGCCCTGGGCCGCGGGCGCGCCGCCGGCCGGGTTGCAGATGAGCTCCAGCCGCTGGTCCACCACGTCGCTGCCGGCCGAGGTGGCCGACCAGGCGTAGTCCGGGCCGCGGCCGAGCTCCACCACGAAGCTGGTGCCGGGGAACGCGGCGCCCTCGGCGGCGATGTCCGGCGCGTGCAGGTCCTCTTCCATCAGGATCTGCGGGGTGAAGTAGCCGACCTGCGGGCCGAACACGGCGATCGGGTGCCCGCTGGCGGAGTGGGCCGCGTCCACCACCAGCGCGTTGGACATCTTCATGCTGGTGGGCAGGCGCAGCAGCGAGCTGATGATCTTGAGTGCTGCCGGGTTGGGCGATGTCAGGTTGCAGCCCGGGGTGGTATCGGTGGGGCCGCCGGACAGCGGGGCGGCGGCGTTGTCGGGCATTGCGACCAGGCCCGGGTTGACCGTGCCGGTGGTCTCGTACGGGAAGCTCTGGGTCACCGTGGTCGGCGCGGCCGGGTCATTCTGCTCGCGGAACGCGGTGAACGCGGATGAGGCGGCGCTGGCGCTGCCGAGCTGGCGCTGCAGGTACTGCAGCAGCGCGGCGTTGCGGACCTCGCCGCCGCCGCCCTTGCCGAAGATGCCGCCGACCAGCGAGGCGATGGAGACCAGGTCGGCGGCGGTCCACGGCTGCGGCGGGGTCAGCGCCGCCGCGTAGTCGGCGGGCAGCAGGGAGGGGTCGGTGCGGGTGGCCGCGACATAGGCGTTGATGCCGTTCACGTACGCGTTGCCCATGTCCACGAACCGCTGGCCCTGCGCCCCGTACTCCTGCGGCAGCGCGTCGATCTGTGCCTGCGCCTGCGCCGGTGTGTAGTCGGCGGTCAGCAGCTGGTCGTGGTCCATCTGCTCGTCCGCGCAGGAGGGGCCGAGGAACGCCGACAGCGTGCCCGACCCGTAGTGGCGCAGCACGTCCATGAGGAACAGCCGGTCGCGGGCGGCCGCGTAGCCGGCCCCGAAGGCCAGCGCGGCGTCGGTCTGCCCATAGATGTGCGGCACGTGGTGGGTGTCGTAGTAGATGACCACCGGCACGTTCGGGTCCGGGCGCACGGTGGCGGTGATGTCGGCCGGCTTCACGCCGAACGACTCGTCGTTGTAGTACTGCGGCAGCTGGGCGTCGGTCAGCCCCGGCCCGGCGTACAGCAGGTTCGCGTACGGGCCGAGCTGGTCCTGGCTGCCGGCCGGGCGGGTGCCCAGCGTCTCGAACGCGGCCAGGTCAGCGGCGTTGACCAGGCCGTTCTCGCCGGGCGGGAGGATCGACCGGATCTGCCCCCCGCCGTAGTCACCGGCCTGGTAGGTGGGGGTGGACCAGTCCGGGCCGGTGCCGGCGGCCGCAGCGGCCGGGGTCAGCGCGAGCACGGTGACGGCCGCGGCGGCGCAGGCTGTCCACTTCATGACGGCTCCAAGGAGAAAGAGACGGCAGGCGGGCGGAGCGGGGGTCACCCGCCTGCCGGGCACCAGGGGTTGGCCGGGACGCCCGCGCACGGGTCGGGCATCGACGGCTGGGCGGCGGGCATCGGCAGCGGGAAGCTGGCCGCGGGCCGCGGGTAGTTAAGGCCGGGGAGTGACGGGCAGGCGGCGAACAGCTGGGCGGCGCACTCGGCCTGCAGCACCACGGCCGGGTCCGGGTTGCCGGGGCTGGGCGCGCCGCAGGTCAGCAGCGGGTCGGACTGCACGGCCGCCGGGTCGCTGGTCAGGCCCGCCGGGTCGGTGTTGCCCGCGAAGCAGTCGGCGCCGTAGACGTGGTGCGGCGGCGCCAGGTCGGTGCTGGGCGTGGAGAACAGGGCGACGTCACCGTTGGTGGGGTTGCCGAAGCCGCCGTTGCCGGAGAAGGAGTTATTGAGCACCTGGTTGCCGAGCGCCTGGAAGTAGCACAGCGGCGCCTGCCCCGGCGTGCCGGGCGGGACGAGGTAGACGCCGCCCTGGCAGTTCTCGCCGTTGGTGGCGGTCGGCGGGTACTCCTGGTCCGGCAGGTCGGCGACCAGCACGCCCCAGCTGCCGTTGCCGCTGATCTGGTTGCCGGTCAGGGTGATCTGGCGGGTGCCGGCGAGCACGATCCCGGACCCGATCGGCGACGCGCCGGCCAGGCCGTTGGTGGAGTTGCCCGGCACGTTCGGGTTGTTGTTGCCGGTGACCTGGTTGTTGCGCCAGATCTCGCAGCTGCCGTTGCCGAGCGGCCCGGCGCCGCCGCCGGGGCAGGCGCCGCTCTGCGGCGACGGCGCGTCATCGTTGTTCTGCGAGTTGGCGGTCAGGCCGGACTTGTTGTGGTCGAAGACCGAGTCCTCGATGATGAGGTGCCCGCCGGAGTTGGTGCCGGAGAAGCCCAGCGCGCTGTTTTCGGCGTGCGCGTGCGAGAGCACCGCGTTGCAGTCCGGGCAGGCGCCGATGTAGTAGGCGGAGTCACCCTGGTTGCTGGCGTAGGTCTGGTCGATCGAGCCGGGCCCGGTGGCGTTGTCCGCGTAGATGCCGTAGTCCGCGTACGGCGGGTTGACCCCGTCGGAGTAGGTGGAGGTGGCGGTCAGGTAGCCGCCCCAGTACGAGCCCATGCCGGTCGTGCCGGTGCCCTGGCCGCCGTTCCACCAGATCTCGTTGCCGCCCGCCCCGGCGGTGTTCGTCAGGTAGTTGCACACGGTCAGGTTCTCGATCCAGGTGCCGCTGGCCTGGTACACCTCGACGCCGTTGGCGCCGTCCGGGCTGATGACCTGGTCGGCGGCGGCCGGCGAGCACGGCGGCGACCCCGGCCGGGTGCCGTCGATGATCACGCTGTTGCGGTCCATGCCGCGCAGGTGGATGCCGGGCGTGGTGATGAACACCCCGGCCGGCGCGGGCGTGCCGCCGGACCCGGCGGTGGCGCCGCCGTAGGGGGCGGCCTTGTAGTCGCCGGGCCCGACCAGGATCCAGTCACCCGGCTGGGCGGCGGCGAGGGCGTCCCGGATGGAGGAGTACCCGCCGGGGATCCCCTGGTAGCTCCCGACCCGCAGCACCTGCGGGCCGGTGGCCGCCCGGGCCGGCCCGGCGGGCCCGGCCAGCCCGGCTGCGGCCACGCTCAGCAGTGCGACGACGACAGTTAGTAACGGCAAGCGGGAACGTGTATTACCGGCTGTCCGCATCGGGGCCTCCCTGGTTACTGGCGAGTAGTATCACCCGGCCAGTACATCCCGTCAAGGCCCGAATTCGCTTAGTAATCGTGAACGGCTGCCGCGCGGTCAGGGCTTGCGCGCTACCGCCCCGTGCCAGCCCACTTCCGAGGCCATCGGCCGCGGCCCGCCGTCCCGCTGCCGCCACTCCGAGACCAGCGCTATCCCCGGCTCCATCATCTGCAGCCCCGTGAACGCCACCTCCGCGAACTCGTCCGCGCTGCGGAACTGGAACGGCACCCCGGCGTTGCGGTACGCGTCCACCGCCGCCTGCTCGGCCTCGGGCGCGTACTCGGCGGTGGCGTGCGTGGCCACCAGGTAGCTGCCGGACGGCAGCGCATCCATCAGGGCCCGCACCACGGCCGCCGGGTGGTCACCGTCCAGCAGGAAGTGCAGGATGCCCACGAGCATGAGCGCGACCGGCCGGCGGAAGTCGAGGATCTCCCTGACCACCGGGTCGGCCAGGATCGTCTCCGGCTCGCGCAGGTCCGCGCTGATGTAGGCGGTCCGGCCCTCGGCGGTGCTGGTCAGCAGCGCCCGGGCGTGCGCCAGCACGATCGGGTCGTTGTCCACGTACACCACCCGGCACTCCGGCGCCACCGCCTGCGCCACCTCGTGCACGTTGTTCGCGCTGGGCAGGCCGGTGCCGATGTCCAGGAACTGCCGGACCCCAGCCTCGGCCACCAGCCAGCGCACCGCCCGGCCCAGGAACGCCCGGTTCTCCCGGGCACCGGTGCGGATCGTGGGCACCGCCTGCAGCGCCTTTTCCGCGGTCTCCCGGTCGATCGCGAAGTTGTCCTTGCCGCCCAGGTAGTAGTCGTACATCCGGGCCGGATGCGGCTTGCTGGTATCGATCGTCACCTGCACAGGAGCCCTCCCATCCCCCGGGACCACCGCCCGCGGGAACCCCTGCTGCGACCTTACCGCCGGGCCGGGCCCCGCGTTCAGGGCTTGCGGGCCACGCCGCCGTAGGTGCTGGTCTCCTCGGGCAGCGGGTACGGCCCGGCGGACTCCGGCCGCCATTCCGAGACCAGCACGACGCCCGGGTCCACCAGCTGCAGCCCGGAGAAGGCCAGCTCGGCGAGCTCGTCCGCGGACCGGGGCGCCAGGTGCATGCCGGACCGCTCGTAGGTCTGCACCGCCGCCGCTGCCGTGCGGGGATCGCTGTGCTCCACGGTGAGGTGGGAGACCGCCAGGTAGCTGCCGGACGGCAGCGCGTCCACCAGGGTGCGGACGATCCGGCGCGGGTCGTCCGCGTCCGGGATGAAGTGCAGGATCGCCATCAGCATCAGCGCGATCGGCCGGCCGAAGTCCAGGATCCCGCGCACCGCCGGGTCGGCCAGGATGGTCTCCGGCTCCCGCAGGTCGGCGTGGACGTAGGCGGTCCGGCCTTCCGGGGTGCTGGCCAGCAGCGCCCTGGCGTGCGCCAGCACCAGCGGGTCGTTGTCCACATAGGCGACCCGGCACTCCGGGGCGATGCTCTGCGCCACCTCGTGCACGTTGTTCGCGCTGGGCAGCCCGGTGCCGATGTCCAGGAACTGCCGGATCCCTGCCTCGGCCACCAGCCAGCGCACCGCCCGGCCCAGGAACGCCCGGTTCTCCCGGGCGATGGTGCGGCCGGTGGGGTTGAGCTGCAGCAGCACCTGCGCCGTCTCCCGGTCAGCCGCGAAATGGTCCTTGCCCCCCAGGAAGAAGTCGTAGATCCGGGCCGGATGCGGCTTGCTGGTGTCGATCTTCGGCTGCATGGGGCCTCCGTTCGGGATCCGGTCAGGGGGTGCGCCGCCGGGCTGCGCGGCAGCCGGGGCGGGCCGCGGTCAGGGTTTGCGCGCGACGCCGCCGTACCAGTTGACCTCCGACGCCAGCGGCCGCGGGCCGGTGGTGGCGGGCCGCCAGTCCGAGACCAGCACCACCCCCGGGTCGACCATCTGCAGGCCCGGGAACGCGAGCTGCGCGAAGTCGTCGGCGGGGCGCGCCTGGCAGGCGACCCCGCCCGAGCGGTAGGTCTGCTCCAGGCCGCCCACGCCGGCCGGGTCGTGCTCCGGGGTCACGTGCGAGGCCACCAGGTAGCTGCCGGACGGCAGCGCGTCCATCAGCGTCCGGACGATCTCCCCGGGGTGGTTGCCGTCCGGGAGGAAGTGCAGGATCGCCACCAGCATCAGGGCGATGGGCTGGCTGAAATCCAGCGTCCCGGTGACGGCCGGGTCGGCGAGGATCTCGTGCGGCTCGCGCAGGTCCGCGTCGATGTAGGCGGTCCGGCCCTCGGGCGAGCTGGCCAGCAGCGCCCGGGCGTGCGCCAGCACGATCGGGTCGTTGTCCACGTACACCACCCGGCACTCCGGCGCCACCGCCTGCGCCACCTCGTGCACGTTGCTGGCGCTGGGCAGCCCGGTGCCGACGTCCAGGAACTGCCGGATCCCCGCCTCGGCCACCAGCCAGCGCACCGCCCGGCCCAGGAACGCCCGGTTCTCCCGGACGGCGATCCGGACCGCCGGCCAGCTCGCCATGGCCACCTCGGCGGTCTGCCGGTCGACCGCGAAATGGTCCTTGCCGCCGAGGTAGAAGTCGTACATGCGAGCCGAGTGGGGCTTGCTGGTGTCGATCCTCAGCTGCATCAGACCCGGCCTTTCGGTCCATTACCGGCTAACCGCGCATCAGGCACGATAAGCGACGGGTGTTGACTGAATCCTAACCGCACCCGCTGGCGGCGAGAGCCGGGCAGGAATGTTGCGCGGTCAACTATCGTTCTCCGGGAAGCGGCACCGATGCACCGCCGCGCCGGCCGCGGACCGCGCGCCGGCCAGCCGGAAGGAGTGGACAATGCCTGCGGTCACTGTCGAGGACATCCTGGTCCTGCCCCGGGTTCAGGAGCCTGACCCCGCCGCCGCGGCCGACCGGCCAGTGCTGTCGGTGACCACGGCGCCGTCCGGCTACGAGGGCGAGGGCTTCCCGGTCCGGCGCGCCTTCGCCGGGGTCGACCTGGCCTGGCTCGACCCGTTCGTGCACATGGACCAGATGGGCGAGGTGGACTACGCGCCCGGCGAGCCCAAGGGCACCTCGTGGCACCCGCACCGCGGGTTCGAGACGGTCACCTACATCATCGACGGGATCTTCCGCCATCAGGACTCCAACGGCGGCGGCGGCCTGATCACCAACGGCGACACCCAGTGGATGACCGCTGGCGGGGGCATCCTGCACATCGAGGAGCCGCCGGAGGCCCTGGTCGCCAGCGGCGGCCTGTTCCACGGCTTCCAGCTGTGGGTCAACCTGCCCGGCCGGCTGAAGCTGACCAGCCCGCGCTACCAGGACATCCGGGCCGGCCAGGTGGCGCTGCTGTCGTCGGCCGACGGCGGCGCGCTGCTGCGGGTCATCGCCGGTGAGCTGGGCGGCCACGCCGGGCCCGGGGTCACCCACACGCCGATCAGCCTGGTGCACGCCACCGTCTCCCCCGGCGCCCAGGTGCGGCTGCCGTGGCGGCGCGACTTCAACGCCCTCGCGTACGTGCTCGGCGGCTCCGGCACCGTCGGCCCGGACAAGCGCCCGGTGCGCACCGGCCAGCTGACCGTGTTCGGCCCCGGCGACGCGCTCACCTTCGGCGCTGACCAGCGGCAGTCCGGCCCGGCCAGGGACTTCGACGTGCTGCTGCTCGGCGGCGAGCCGATCCGGGAGCCGGTCGCGGCCTACGGCCCGTTCGTCATGAACACCAGGGACGAGCTGATCCAGGCGTTCGAGGACTTCCAGGCGGGCCGGCTCGGCACGATCCCCGCCGAGCGCACCCCCATCCCGGCCGAGCCGCACCCCGGCCACGACGTCCTCTGACACCTCACCCCCGGCGGCCGCGGCGGCCGCGGCTGCCGGGGAGCCCTGGCGCCGGCCGCCGCCCGCAGCGAGTGCCCGCCGGCGGGGGCCCCGGGGCCTTAAGGTCGGACCGTGGGATCGCGTGAACTGACAGACGTCGTCGAGGCGGGCTGGGCGGAAGCGCTCGCCCCGGTCGCCGCGCGGATCACCGCGATGGGTGACTTCCTGCGGGCCGAGCTCGCCGCTGGCCGGCGGTACCTGCCCGCGGGCGAGCACGTGCTGCGGGCGTTCCAGCAGCCGTTCGCGGACGTGCGGGTGCTGATCGTGGGCCAGGACCCGTATCCGACCCCCGGCCATCCGATCGGGCTGAGCTTCTCGGTCGGCGCGCGGGTGCGGCCGCTGCCGCCCAGCCTGGTCAACATCTTCCGCGAGTACACCGCCGACCTCGGCTACCCCGAGCCCGCCTGCGGCGACCTGTCGCCGTGGACCGGGCGGGGGGTGCTGCTGCTCAACCGGTGCCTGACGGTAGAGCCCCGCAAGCCGAACTCGCACCGCGGCCGCGGCTGGGAGGAGGTCACCGACCAGGCCGTCCGGGCGCTGGCGGCCCGGGGCGGCCCGCTGGTCGCCATCTTGTGGGGCCGCCAGGCCCAGTCGCTCGCCCCGCTGCTGAGCGGCGTGCCGCTGATCGAGACCGCCCACCCGAGCCCCTACTCCGCCGACCGCGGCTTCTTCGGCTCCCGGCCGTTCAGCCGGGCCAGCCGGCTGCTGGAGGAGCAGGGCGCCCCGCCCGTCGACTGGAAGCTGCCGTAAGCCGGGCCGCCGGTCAGCGGGCACGGCCGGTCAGCGCCACCGCCAGCGTGTGCCTGCCGAAGCGGTCGGCCCAGGTCAGCCGGTAGACCCCGGTGAACCGGCCGGCCGCCTCCGGCGCGAACGTGACCGGGAGGTGCAGGGTGTCCCCCGGGTTGACCGGCAGGCCCCGGGGCACCAGCAGCCGGGCCGCGAACGGCGCCGCGGGGCGGGCCGTGCCGGTGACCGTGGCCGCCTGGTTCCCGGCGTTGGTGACGGTGATGAACGCGGTCACCCGCCTGCCCGGCCGCACCGTGCCGAAGCCCAGCCTGGCCGGGGCCGCCAGCAGCCGGCTGCGGGCGGCAACGCTGGTGCCCGCCAGCCTGACAGCCGCCCGGGTGCCGCGGTCCGCCGTGACCGTCAGCAGGCCGGTGTCGTGGCCGGGCCGCCGGGGCGCGTAGGTGATCTGCACCGGGACGGACTCGCCCGGCTGCAGCCGGGTGCCCGGGCGGGGCAGGCCGACGGCGGAGAACGGGCCGCCGGACACGCTGGCCGAGGTCACGGTCGCCGCCGTGGCCCCGCCGTTGGTGATGTCCACGGTGTTCAGCACCCTGATGCCCACCGGCACCGGCCCGGGCGCATGCCCTGACGGGGTGAGGGCCAACGGCAGCATGCCGGCCGTGGCGTACAGCCCGGTCCTGGTGCCCTCACCGGCCAGCGGGATGTCCAGCGGCTGCCCGGCCGCCCGGCCGGTCAGCCGCAGCGTGCCGATGAAGCCGCCCGGGCCCGCGGGCCGGAACGCCACCCGCAGCCGCAGCACCTCGCCCGGGGTCAGCATCAGCGGGAACCGGGCCGCCGCCAGCCGGCGGTCCCGCGTGGTCTCGGTGACGCGGCCGACCCGGAACGGATCCGCCGCCCCGGCCCCGCTGACCGCGATCCCCGCCACCCTGACCCTGGCCGAGGCGGTGATGGTGACCTCACGGTAGCCCGTGGTGCCGGCCTGGACCGGGCCGAAGGTGACCGGCGCGAGCCCGCTGACCGGGCGGGCCGCGGTGGCGCCGAACCCGAAGACCTGGCCGCTGCGGTTGCCCACGTAGACCCGGCCGCCGCTGGTGGCGGGGATGGAGAACTTGCTCGCCCGGCCGATCGGCGCCGACCAGAGCGGCTGCAGCCGGCAGTGCCCGTGGCAGTTGGCCGGCGGCACCGCCCGGAACGCGGCGAGCCGGCCGTGCGTGCCGTGCGAGCCGCTGGCCCTGACCAGCCAGACCACCGCCGAGGAGGTCCTGGTGCCGGCCGAGGTCACCACGGGCGAACCGGAGGTGTAGCCGAAGGTGATGGAACTGGTGGCCACGGTGTGCAGCACGGGCCGCCCGGAGCGGGGGACCCGGAACTTCATCATCCGCAGGTAGGAGTCCCGGCTCAGGAAGTAGACGTAGTCGTGCGCGGCGCCGGCGGTGCGGGACGTCACGGCCGGGGTGTCGCCGAACGCCGCCGGGTGCCCGAACTGGTCGTTGAACGGCCCCGCCATGCTCACGTCCTGGTTTCCGCCGTGCGGGCCGCGGCCCCGGCCACCGAGGTGGCGGCGGTTCAGCAGGAAGAGCCGGCCGTCCTTGCCCGCCTGCACCAGCAGCGCCGGGTAGTGCCCAGATCCGAAGGGAAGGCCGGCCGGCCCGCCCGAGCCGAAGTCGGTGTCGCCCGCGTCCAGCACCGGGGCGTTCGTGGGGCTGAAGAAGTCCCTGGCCACCAGGCGACCGCCGGGGTGGACCGCCAGCCGCACCACCGACTCGGCCAGGTCGCTGGGCGGCGAAGTCCCCCGGCCGGGAGGCGGGGAGACGCCGTTGCCGGAAGCGAAGAAGATCCGGCCCGGCCCGTCCGACATGAGCCCGCCGCCGGACTGCCAGATGCCCGCCTTGCTGCGGCTGGCCCCGGCCTGGTCCGACCACAGCCGCACGGTCCGGCCGCTGAGCTTCACCGAGGCCACGAAGCCGTCGTAGGAGCCCTGGTCGCAGTGCGACCCGAACGCCGCGAACACCCAGCCGCCCATCAGCAGCAGGCCGGGCCGCTGGAACTGGGTGAAGGAGTTGAACCCGATGTGCCGGTCGTTGGTGGCGGTCCCGTGAATGCGCGCCCGCTTGACGATGCGGCCGGTCCGGACGCTGATCCCGAACAGCGTCCAGCGGGGCGAGCCGCCGCCGGTCTCGGCGACCAGGTAGACCGCGCCGGTCTGCGGGTCGTAGACGGGGGTGCCGGTCACCCCGATGTCCGGGCCCAGGTCCCCGCAGCCGTCCAGCCGCCGTGGGAAGGGGCTGCCCAGGTGGCGGCGCCAGCGCACCCTGCCGGTGGCGGCGCCGAGCCCGTAGACCCAGTCCTCCTCGGTCGCCACGACCACGGTCTGGCCCACCACCACCGGCTGGGCGTACACCTGGCCCCGCACGTGGGTCCGGAACAGCTGGCCGAACCTGCCCGACCGCAGCACGGCCGGGCTCAGCCCCGGCTCGGCAGCGTCCCAGCCGGTGCGCAGGGCGTCCTGCGAGGCGGTGACGTCGTCGGCGCGCGCGGCCCGCACCAGCGTGCCCGGCAGCACGCCGGTGAGGGCGGCCGCGAGCGTGAGCCCGGCGGCGGCCGGCAGCCGCCAGCACCGGAGGAACCTGCGGGCGCTCCGCTGGGCAGGCTGGCGCATGGCATGTCCCCTCAGGCGGGCCGGCTGGGGCGGCAGCACCATTCAGCTACTTTGCGCTACGGCTGATTACTCCGAGTGCTCGCATGATGCCACGTCCCGGCCCGGGCGCCGGCTGACGCGCCGGGCGGCGGCCCGCCTTTCCCGGAAAAACCAGTGGCCACGCGCGGGCCCGCGAGCCTACGGTCGGGGTGTCGCCGACCTGAGGAGAATGGCCATGTCGATGGTCATGGTGCTGCGTGGCCGGGCGGCGGCCGTGGCCGCCGCAGCCGGCCGGAGCACACTTCCTGCATGACCGCCCGCTGATCCGCCGGCTCGTCCGCGCGTCCGCGGCCGGGCCGGGCCAGCTGGTACTCGACCTGGGCGCCGGGCACGGGGCGATCACGCTCCCGCTCGCCGCCACCGGCGCGCGGGTGATCGCCGTGGAGCGCGACCCGCGGCTGGCGGCCGGGCTGCGCCGCAGGCTCGCTGGCCAGCCGCTGGTCACCGTGGTGGAGACGGACCTGCGCGAGGTGCCGCTGCCCCGCCGCGAGTTCCTGGTGGTGGCGAACATCCCGTTCGCGACGACCACGGCGCTGCTGCGGCGGCTCGCGGGTGACCCGGCGGCCCGGTTCGGCGGCGGGGAGCTGATCACCGCCTGGGGGGTGGCCCGGTGGCTCACCGCCCCGGTGCCGCGGGACGCGGAGACCGCCTGGTGGGCTGCCCGCTACGAGTTCCGGCTGGCCGGGCGGGTGCCCGCGGCCAGCTTCCGCCCCCGCCCGGCGGTGGCGGCCGCGCACCTGTCGGTACGGCCGCGGCCGCTGGCGTCCTGCGGCCGGGGCCAGCGGCTGCTCCGCCCGCTGCTGCAGGCGGCCTACCGCCGACCCGGCCTGCCCGCGGACGACCTGGTCCGGCAGGTGGCCGGCAGCTCCGGTGGCGGCGCCCGGCGGCTGCTGGCCCGGGCCGGCGCCGCCCCGGGCACCCGGGTGGCCGGGCTGACCGCCGGGCAGTGGCACGAGCTCGCGCTCCTGCTGGCCGGAACCCGGTCCCGGCAGCCGGGCCGGGGGCGCTGACCAGTGCGAGCGGCCGCGGCCCTGGCCGGCCCGGCGGCCAGGGCCGCTGGCCGGGTCATGGTCAGCCGGGGCCGGCCTGCTCGCGGGAGCCAAGCCGCCGCAGCGCGCCGGCGATCTCATCGGCCAGGGCGGCGTCCCCGGTCGCGTCGCCGGACAGAATCCGGTACGACAGCACCCCGAAGACCAGGTCGATGGCGAGGTCGACCGGGTAGTCCGCAGGCAGCTGGCCGCTGGCCTGGCCGGCTTCCAGCAGCCCGCGCAGCGCCGCCCGGCGGCGGGTCAGCAGCCGGTCCCGGACCCGGGCCGAGAACCCCGGGTCCGCGATGGCGTCGGCCATCAGCCCGGCGATGACCGGCCCGAGCGGCTGGCTCTGTGCGAACGTGGCCCGCAGGAACTCCCGCACATCGGCCAGCGCGTCGCCGCTCGGCTCCGGCTGGGCCTGCGCCGCCACGAACTCGGTAACGGCTTCCAGCAGCACCTCGGCCTTGGTCTGCCACCACCGGTACACGGTCTGCCGGCCCACCCCGGCCCGCTCCGCGATGCCCTTGATGGTCACCGCCTGGTAACCGTCCTGCTGGGCGAGTTCCAGCGCCGCCGCGAGGATGGCCTGCCGGGCCGCCTCGCTCCGGGGGCGGCCGGGCCCGGGGGACGCGTTCATGCCACGATTTTACAAGACACGGTGCCTCGTTTATCGTGGACGTATTACGAAGCACGATGTCTCGTATTGGAGGCAAGCACAATGCCAGAAACCCAGCACCCGCACGCGGTCATCGTCGGCGGGACATCCGGCATCGGGCTGGCCACCGCCAGCCGCCTGCTGCGCGACGGCTGCCGGGTCACCATCGCAGGCCGGGACAAGGGCCGGCTGGACGCGGCGCTGGAACAGCTGCAGGCCGCGGGCGGGGATGCCGTCAGCGGGCAGACCGTGGACGCCGCCGACCGCGACGCGGTGGGCGCGTTCTTCGCCGGGCTCGGCCCGCTGGATCACCTGGTGGTCACCGCGACCGCCCCGGCCGGGATGGCGCCGGTCGCCGAGCTCGCCGCCGACCGGCTCCGCGGCGCGTTCGACGGCAAGCTGCTGGCCCACCTGGCCTGCGTCCAGGCGGCGCTGCCGTCGCTGGCCGCCGACGGCTCGATCACCCTGGTGTCGGCCGCCTCCGCCCGCGGCGGGCTGCCCGGCACCGCCGGGCTGGCCGCCATCAACGGCGCGATCGAGGCCATGGTGAAGCCGCTCGCGGTGGAGCTCGCCCCGGTCCGGGTCAACGCCGTCTCCCCCGGGTTCATCGACACACCCTGGTGGGACTGGCTGCCGGCCGGTGCCCGGGCGGCGACGTTCGCGCAGGCGGCGTCCATCACCCCGGTGGGCCGGGTCGGCAGGGCAGAGGACGTGGCCGACGCGATCGCGTTCCTCGCGGGCAACACCTTCACCACCGGGGTGGTGCTGCCCTGCGACGGCGGGGCCCTGCTCCGCCCCGCCAGCTGATCGTCAGGACCGCTGACGATCAGCCCCGCTGCCCGCCAGGACCGCTGACGATCAGCCCCGCTGCCCGCCAGGCCCGGCTCCGGGCCGGCCCCGGAGGCCGCAACAGGCCGATTGGGGGCTCCCGGAGCCGGGCCGCACCTGCCACCATGACCACATGACCGCACCATCCCCGTCGGCAGCCGCCTTCCGTGCTGCCCGTGACCTGCTGCTGCGCCACCGGGAGGACTACCAGGCGGCGCTGGCGGAGTTCGCCTGGCCGGAGCTGACCGAGTTCAACTGGGCGCTGGACTGGTTCGACGCGATCGCCGCGGAGCACCCGGACCGCGAGGCGCTGCGCATCGTCGCCGACGGCGACGCGGCCGCCCGGCTCAGCTACGGCGAGCTCGCGGCCCGGTCCGGCCAGGTCGCGAACTGGCTGCGCGGGCTCGGCGCCCGGCGCGGCGACCGGCTGCTGCTGATGCTGGGCAACATCGCGCCGCTGTGGGAGGTCATCCTGGCGGCGATGAAGCTCGGGATGGTGATCATCCCCGCCAGCACCCTGCTCGGCCCGGAGGACCTGGCCGACCGGATCGCCCGCGGCGGCGTCCGGCACGTGGTGACCGAGGCCGGGCACGCGGGCAAGTTCAGCGGGCTGCCCGGCGACTGGACAAAGATCGCGGTCGCCGGCGCCGGGGCCACGGGCGGCGAGGCCCCCGCCGGATGGCACCCGTACGCCGGGGCGGACGCCGCGCCAGCCGCGTTCACCCCGGACGGCGTCACCCGGGCCGGTGACCCGCTGCTGCTGTACTTCACCTCCGGCACCACCGCCGAGCCCAAGCTGGTGGAGCACACCCACGCCTCCTACCCGGCCGGCCACCTGTCCACCATGTACTGGATCGGACTGCAGCCCGGCGACGTGCACCTGAACATCTCCTCCCCGGGCTGGGCCAAGCACGCCTGGAGCAACGTGTTCGCCCCCTGGAACGCGGCCGCCACCGCGCTGATCCTCGGCTACGAGCGGTTCTCCGCCGAGTCGCTGCTCGGCGCTCTGGGCGAGTGCGGGGTGACCACCTTCTGCGCGCCGCCGACCGTCTGGCGGATGCTCATCCAGTCCGACCTGTCCGCCGCCGACGTCAGCAGCCTGCGCGAATGCGTCGCCGCCGGGGAGCCGCTCAACCCGGAGGTGATCGAGCAGGTCAGCCGGGCCTGGCAGATCACGGTCCGGGACGGCTACGGCCAGACCGAGACCACCGCGCAGGCCGGCAACCCCCCCGGCCAGCCGGTCCGGCCCGGCTCGATGGGACGGCCCCTGCCCGGCTACCCGGTGGTGCTGGTCGACCCGGTCACCGGCGAGCAGGCTGCCGAGGGCGAGATCTGCCTGGACCTGTCCCGCCGGCCGCTAGGCCTGATGACCGGCTACCGGGGCGACCCGGAACGCGCGGCCGAGGCGATGCGGGGCGGCTACTACCACACCGGCGATGTCGCCAGCCGGGACCCAGACGGCTACCTCACCTACATCGGCCGCACCGATGACGTGTTCAAGGCGTCCGACTACCGGATCTCCCCGTTCGAGCTGGAAAGCGTGCTCATCGAGCACGAAGCGGTCGCGGAGGCAGCGGTGGTGCCCTCACCCGACCCGCTCCGGCTGGCGGTGCCCAAGGCCTACGTGACACTGGCCGCGGGCGCCGAGCCGACGGCCGAGACGGCGCTGTCGATCCTCGCGTACGCGCGCCAGCGGCTGGCACCGTACAAGCGGGTGCGGCGGCTGGAGTTCACCGGCCTGCCCAAGACCATCTCCGGCAAGATCCGCCGGGTCGAGCTGCGCGCGCAGGAGGAGGAGCGGCACGGCGGCGAGCCGGCCCCGGCCGCCGGCCAGCGCGGGGTGACCGAATTCTGGGAGGAAGATTTCCCCAGCCTGAAGGGCTGACCTGGGCCGCCGGGGCGGGCACGGGCGGCGGGTATGGGAAGACGACGATGTCATTTACGGCATGCCCGGATATGCGGGCGGCGTAATCTTGGCCCCATGGCAACCCCGCTCAGCCCGCAGAGCGATGCTGCCGCCAGGCTCCGGGACATCCAGTCGATCACCGACGCGGCCCTGTCCCACCTGGACGGGCAGCGGCTGCTGGCGGAGTTGCTGGACCGGGTGCGGGGGATCTTCCAGGCCGACACCGCCGCGGTGCTGCTGCTCGACCGCGAGTCGAACCAGCTGATCGCGTCCGCGGCCAGCGGCCTGGAGGAGGAGGTGCACCAGGGCGTCCGGCTGCCGGTCGGCCGGGGGTTCGCCGGCCGGATCGCGGCCACCCGCCAGCCGGTCATCCTCGACCAGGTGGACGACCAGCACGTGGTCAACCCGATCCTGCTGGAGAAGGGCATCCGCACGCTGATGGGCGTGCCGCTGCTCGCCGCCCGCGAGGTGGTCGGGGTGCTGCACGTCGGCTCCCTCACCGACCGCGGGTTCACCAGCGAGGACGCCGAGCTGCTGCAGCTGGCCGCCGACCGGGCCGCCACCGCGGTGCAGTCCGTGCAGGCCCGGGCCGACCGGGCGGCCGCCGCCGCGCTGCAGCGCAGCCTGGTCCCCTCCGCGCTGCCCGCCATCCCCGGCGCCGAGCTGGCGGCCCGCCACGTCCCCGGGCACGGCGACGTCGGCGGTGACTGGTACGACGTGTTCACCCTGCCCGCAGGGGAGCTGGGCGTGGTCATGGGGGACGTGGCCGGCTCCGGCCTGCGGGCGGCGGTGGTGATGGGCCGGATGCGCAGCGCCCTGCGCGCGTACGCCCTCGAGTACAGCGACCCCGCCGAGGTGCTGGCCAGGCTCGACCGCAAGATGCAGCATTTCGAGCCGTCGGCCCTGGCCACCGTGCAGTACGCGGTGCTCGACCCCGGCCTCACCCGGATGCGCGTCTCCTCGGCCGGGCACCTGCCGCCCGTCATCGCCACCGGGCACGGGCCCGCGAAGCTGGCGGACATCACCCCGGACCTGCTGATCGGGATGGACACGAAGGTGCCGCGGCGCACCGCCACCATCCCGGTCAGCCCCGGCACCGTGCTGGCGTTCTACACCGACGGCCTGGTGGAGCGGCGGGACCGGCCGCTGGACGACGGCCTCACCGCGCTCTGCGCGGCGGTCCGGCCCGCTCACCCGGACGCGGTGTGCGTCACGGTGATGGGCGCCCTGGTCGGGGCCGAGGAGCCCAGCGACGACGTGGCCCTGCTGGTGCTGCGCCGCCCGCCCGCGGCCGCCTGAGACCGCCGCGGCCGGCCGCCTCAGGCGGTGATGTCCGCCGTGGTGAACCGGGCCCAGGCGAGCGAGCCGAAGAGCACCGCGTACACGCCGAACGACAGCAGGCTGTGCAGCAGGTCCCCGGTGGCGATGGGCGAGCGCAGCAGCGCGTCGAACGACAGCCACCAGTGGGTGGGCAGGTACGGGTGCACCGCCGAGAACTGCGGCACCTGGTCGGCCACCTCGCTGGCCATCGCCAGCACCAGCACCGCCGCGATCGCGCCGATCGGGTGCTCGGTCAGGGTGGACACGGCCAGCCCGATCGCGCCGAGCGCGGCCATCGCCGCCGCCACGAACAGGGTGACCAGCGCCAGCCGCAGCAGCCCCTGCGAGAGCGGCAGGGTGTTGCCCGACAGCAGCGTGACCGGCCCGACCGGGAACAGCGCCACCCCGGTGAGGAGCGACACCCCGGTCACCACCACGCTGGCCACCAGCGCGTACACCACGATCGCCGCGTACTTCACCGACAGCAGCCGGGTCCGGCCCGCGGGCACGGCCAGCAGGTAGCGCAGGGTGCCGAGGCCCGCCTCGCTGGCCACCGACTCCCCCGACACCACCGCAATCGCCAGCGGCATCGCCAGCGTCAGCATGATCGTCAGCGCGATGAAGGCCAGGAAAACGCCGTTGCCGGCGAGCTGGTTCATGAACGAGGACACCGGGCCGCCGCCGCCGTGCGGGGTGGCCAGCCGCAGCGCGATGCCGAGCAGGGCGGGCAGCGCGCCCAGCGCCACCAGCAGCAGCCGGTTGCGCCAGCGGCCGAAGACCAGGGCCAGCTCCGAGCGCAGCAGCCGCAGCCAGGACGCGGCCGCGCCGCGCGGCCGGGCGGCGCCGGCCACGGCCACGGCACCGGCCGGGCCGGCGGCACCGCCGGTGGCCGCCGCCGGCACGGTGTCAGCCCTCGACATCGAACCCCTCCCCCGTGAGCTCCACGAACAGGTCCTCCAGGCTCGGCCTGGGGGTGCCGAGCCCGGCCACCGCCACCCCCGCCAGCACCAGCTCCCGGCACACCTGCTCCGGCGCATGCCCGCCGAGCTGGGCGCTGACCTCGCCGTCAGCTGGCCGCACGTCGGCCAGGCCGAGGCTCTCCAGCACCCCCGCGGCCTTGCCCGGGTCGGGGGTGCGCACCCAGATCCGGGCGGCACCCCGGGCCCGCAGCTCCTCCAGCGGCCCCTGGAAGACCAGCTGGCCGGTGCGCATGACCCCCACGTCGGTGCAGATCTGCTCCACCTCGGCGAGCAGGTGCGAGGACACCAGCACCGTCACCCCGCCCGCGGCGATCTCCCGGACCAGCGCCCGCACCTCCCGGGTGCCCTGCGGGTCCAGGCCGTTGGTCGGCTCGTCCAGGATGACCAGCTCCCGTGGCTGGAGCAGGCTGGCCGCGATGGCCAGCCGCTGCTTCATCCCCAGCGAGTACGCGCGGTAGCGCTTCCGGGCGGCCGCGAGCAGGCCGACCCGGTCCAGCGCGGCATCGATCCGGTCCGCGGCGGTGCGCGGGTCGGCCGCCCGGTCGGCCGCGTCCACCCGGGCCAGGTTGGCCCGGCCGGACAGGTGCGGGTGGAACGCCGGCCCCTCCACCAGCGAGCCGACCCGGGGCAGCACCCGGGCGGCGCCCGCCGGCATGGGCACGCCCAGCAGCTCGTGGCCGCCGCTGGTGGGGTGCACCAGGCCGAGGAGCATCCGGATGGTGGTGGTCTTGCCGGACCCGTTCGGGCCGAGGAAGCCGTACACAGAGCCGCGCGGCACCAGCAGGTCGATGCCGTCCACCGCGAGCTGGCCGCCGCGGAACCGCTTGGTCAGCCCGCTGGTGGTGATCGCTGCCCGGCGCTGACCTCCAGGCCGGAGCTCACTTCACCTGCCCGGCCGCGGCGTACAGCACGGCCGGGGTGACCGCGCCGGCCAGCACGTGGCCGCTGTCGGTGATGAGGACCGACACCAGGCTGGTGCGAACCAGCTTGCCGCTGCCCCACGCGCCGTGCACCGGGGTGGCCGCCTTGAGCAGCGCGGCCAGCACGGCGGCGCTGGAGGGGCCGGACCCGCCCCCGCCGGAGATCGACCGGGCCGCCTGGCCCGCGGCACTGGCCGCGTTGCCGCCCCCGGCCAGGCCGGGCACCGCGCTGGCTGGCAGCACCGCCACCGACAGCCAGTCCTTCCCGATGACCTGGGCGCCCAGCGCCGACGGGGACCCGGCGCCGGAGGCCATGCCGCCGGGCGCCTGCGGGGTGGCCGTGTGCACGGTGGCCCCGGACGGCGGGGTGAACGCGAAGTTCGCCGCCGAGGGCGTGACGAACGAGATCGAGGTGTAGCCCACCTGGAACGCGGGGGTGCTGGCGCCACGGGCGAACACCTGGACCCGCAGCGGCACCTGCGGGTGCTGCCCGTCGAGCGCGATGCTCACCCGGCCGATCAGCGACCGGCTGTCCCTGGGCGCCAGGACCAGCTGGTAGGCGTCCTGGCCGGCGACCGAGACGTTGCTGTCCACGCTGACCGCTGTGCTGCGCCCCGCCACGGCCAGGGCCCGCTGCGCGGCCTGCTGCGGGGTCAGCGGGGTGCCGGTGGGCGACGGCGTCGGCGCGGGCTGGCCCGCCCGCCCGGCGTGCGCCGGGAGCTGGTACCTGGTGACCGTGTTGGCGCTGCTCTGCCACAGGTAGGCGGTGTTGCCGTTGCGGATGAGGTCGGTCTCGCCCAGCTGCACCGGGACCGCCAGCCGGACCTGCTCCGGCCCGCCGTACCAGACCTTGACCGTGTGTGAGCCGGTCAGCAGCGAGGTCATGGAGTTCTGGTTGCCGATGCCCGGCAGGTCCGGCAGGCCCAGCGAGGCCGTCTCCACCACGGTGCCGGTCAGCGGCGGCGGGGGGGTGGCGGACCCGGCGACCTCGGCCAGCAGCTGCCCGGGGGTGACCCGCGGCAGGGCCGGCGCCGCCGAGGCGACGCTGATCAGGGACGCCGCGGTGACCGCGGCAACGGCTGCCACGCCAGCGGCGGGCACCGCCCACCGCACGTGACGGGAGTAACTCCTCATGACACCTCTCTCACCGGGTCTTGCACCGGAGCAGCCGGCTGCGGCCGCGCCCCCGACGCAGGGCGGCCGCGCCCGCTGTCATGAGCCAGTGTGCCGCGCGGGCGCTGAGCACACACTGAGAGCATCTGTGCTCACGCTGAGCGCGGCTGTGGGCACGCTGAGAGGTGCTCCCGGCACCCGGCCCGGTGGGTCACACTGGTGCCATCGAGGAGGGAGCGGGCGGTGCGGGTGCTGGTGGTCGAGGACGAGCGGCGGCTGGCCGCCGCGGTCCGGCGGGGGCTGCAGGCCGAGGGGTTCGCCGTGGATCTGGCGCACGACGGCACGGACGGGCTGCACCTGGCCCGGGAAGGCGGCTATGACGCGCTGGTGCTGGACCTGATGCTGCCGGGGATCTCCGGCTACCGGCTGTGCCAGCAGCTGCGCGCCGAGGAGAACTGGGTGCCGATCCTCATCCTGTCCGCCAAGGACGGCGAATACGACCAGGCCGACGGCCTGGACCTGGGCGCCGACGACTATCTCACCAAGCCGTTCTCCTACGTGGTGCTGGCGGCCCGGCTCCGGGCCCTGCTGCGCCGCGGCGCCGCCCCCCGGCCGGCCGTGCTGCAGGCGGGCGACCTGTCGCTGGACCCGGGCACCCGGCGGGTGCGCCGCGGCGAGGCCGACATCAGCCTCACGCCGCGGGAGTTCGCGCTGCTGGAGTACCTGCTGCGGCGGGCCGGCCAGGTGGTGTCCAAGCCGGCCCTGCTGGAGCACGTGTGGGACGCCTACGACTCCACCGAGCTCAACGCCGTCGAGGTGTACGTGGGCTATCTCCGCCGCAAGATCGACGTCCCGTTCGGCCGGGCGGCGCTGCAGACCGTGCGCGGGGCCGGGTACCGGCTGGCCGCTGACGGCGGCTGACCCGATGGCGGACCAGCCTGCCCCGGTGCCGCTCGCCGTGCCGCACGGCGGGCCCGCCGAGGGCTGGCTGCCCCGGTGGTGGCGCCGGCGCGGGCTGCGGGCCCGGCTGACCCTGGCCTCCACGGCCGGCCTGGCGCTGGCCCTGGTGGCGGCCGCCCTGCTGCTGCACGCCACCGTGCAGGCGTCGCTGATCCGGGGCCTGGACGCGACGGCCCGGCAGGGCGCCCGGGAGGTGGCGGCGCTGGACAGCCGGCACGTGCTGCCCGACCCGGTCCCGGTCGCGGCCGGCACCCTCACCGTGCAGGTGCTGAACGCCAGCGGGCGGATCGTGGACGCCTCGCCCGGCGGCGACCGGCTGGTGCCGCTGCTGCGGCCGGCGCAGGCGGCCGCGAACGCCCGCAGCGGCCGCGGGGTGCTGCTGGACGGCCGCCCGCTGGGCATCCCGTCGCTGGTGCGGGTGGTGGCGGTGGCCGCCAGCGGCCACCAGACGGTCATCGCCGCGGTGGCCTACGGCCCCGTCGAGGAGAGCATGGCCACCTTCGGCCGGGCCCTGCTGGTCGGCACGCCGCTGCTGCTGATGCTGCTGGCCCTGGCGAGCTGGCTGGTGGTGGGCTCCACCCTGCGGCCGATCGCCGCGCTGCGCCGCGGCGCGCAGGAGGTCACCGCCACCGGCCGGCCGCGGGCCCTGCCGGTACCGGAGTCCCGGGACGAGGTGCACAGCCTGGCCGTGACCCTGAACGACATGCTGGCCCGGCTCGGCGCGGCCCAGCAGCGGCAGCGGGCCCTGGTCTCCGACACCGCCCACGAGCTGCGCAGCCCGATCGCGAGCATCCGCGCCCAGCTCGAGGTCGCGCTGGACCACCCGCAGGGCCAGGACTGGCAGCAGACCGCGGGCGACGTGCTGGCCGACACCCTCCGGCTGGCGAAGCTGGCCGAGGACCTGCTCCTGCTCGCCCGCCTCGACGAGCGCGGCGGCCGCCCGCTGACCGGCCGCCCGGTGGACCTGACCAGCCTGGCCGGCGACGAGGTGCAGCGCCACGACGGCGCCCGGGTGCCGGTCCGGCTCCGGGCCGCGCAGCCGTGCCCGGTCACCGGGGACGCCGACGGCCTGCGCCGCCTGCTTGCCAACCTGATCGAGAACGCCCTGCGCTACGCCGCCAGTGAGGTTCAGGTCAGCGTCACGCAGGCCGAGGGCCAGGCCCGGATCACGGTGGCCGACGACGGGCCGGGGATCCCGCAGGCGGACCGGGAACGGGCGTTCGCCCGGTTCGCCCGGCTCGACGACGCGCGCAGCCGCGCGGACGACGAGGCCGGGGGCACAGGCCTGGGGCTGGCGATCGTCCGGGCCACCGCCCGGGCCCACGGCGGCGACGCCTGGCTCGAAGACGCCATGCCGGGCCTGCGCGCCGTCGTCCGCCTGCCGCTGGCAGCCTCCTGAGCCCCTACCAGGTGTGGCCCCAGGGCAGCACCGCCGCGACCGCGATGGCCACGAACACCAGGGTCAGGTAGCCGATCGACAGATGGAACAACCGCATCGGGGCCGGGTTGGCGCTGGGCCGCACGGCCCCGGCGCATGCCCCCTCAGCGGGCCCCGCGCCGCCCCCGGCGGGCGTGCCGTGGCCGGCCGCGGACGCCATCACCGAGACCGCCGCGGCCAGCGCCCCGCCCGCGGCCGCCTGGCCCGCGTCCGCCTCGCCCGCGTCCGCCTCGCCCGCGGCGATGCGGCCGACCCGGATCTGCAGCCGGTGCGCCTCGGCCAGGAACCAGACGCCGAGCACGGCCGCGCAGGCGGTGTAGACCCACCCGGCGTAGGGGGCCAGCGCCAGCGTGGTGGCGACCATCACATACGAGTAGATCAGGATCCGGCGGGCCACCACCTCCGGCGGCGCCACCACCGGGAGCATGGGGACGCTGGCGGCGGCGTAGTCATCCTTGAACTTCATGGCCAGCGCCCAGGTGTGCGGCGGCGTCCAGAAGAAGATGATCGCGAACAGGATGACCGGCGCCCAGCTGAGCGTGCCGGTCACCGCGGCCCAGCCGACCAGCACCGGGACGCAGCCGGCGGCGCCGCCGATCACGATGTTGGAGGCGGTCCGCCGCTTGAGGCCGAGCGTGTAGACGAACACGTAGAACACGATCGCCGAGTCGGCCAGCACGGCCGAGAGCCAGTTGGTGAGCAGCCCGAGCATCAGCGTCGCCGCGATGCCCAGCACCACCCCGAACCCCAGCGCCTCGGCCGGGCGGATCACCGACAGCGGGGCCGGCCGGGCCAGCGGGCGCCGGGACGTCCGCCGCATCACCGCGTCGATGTCCCGGTCGAGGTAGCAGTTGAACGTGTTCGCGCTGCCCGCCGCCAGCGCGCCGCCCACCAGCGTGGCGACCATCAGCCCCGGCGACGGCAGCCCGCGCGCCGCCAGGAACATGGTGGGGATGGTCGTCACCAGCAGCAGCTCGATGATCCGCGGTTTGGTGAGCGCGAACAGCGACCGGGCGACCAGCCGGGCCGAGCGGCGCCCCGCCACAGCGGGGAGCGCGCTCGCCGGGGCTTGTGTCACGATCCGTCCTCCGTTGTCGGTGCAGCCTCAGCGCCGCCATTGTCGGCCGGCGCGGCCGATGCCCGGGCCGTGCCTGCCCCGGCGGGCGCCAGGTCCCGGTGCCCGGGCACCACGTGCGGCCGGGACAGCAGGTAGAACAAGACGGCGGCAACCACCACGAAAAGCCCGACTGGGATGGCGAAAGTCTCGACGGACCCGGCGAGGCTCCAGTCGCGACCCAAGTCGGCGAGGATCAATGCGTGCACGCCAGCCTCCTGTGGCTCAATTCACACATGTTCATCTGAGTCCGGGCCGGGACGGCCAGACCTGCTTGGGTGGCGTGAGCAGCCGGTCGAGGCCGGCCGCGGCCGCCTCGGCCTCTTCGTCGTTCAGCCACCGGGTCAGGAGCGCGATCCCCGCGAGCAGCATCGGCGGCAGGGCCAGCATCCACAGGACCGCACCGCCGATCTGCTGATCTGTGACCACGCTCAGGGGATGGAGATGAAGCGGGGTCCGGTACCCGGGGTACTCCAGGCCCGAACCGAACGTGAGGGACATGGCCAGCACCGTGCTGGCCGCCATGGTGCCGGTCAGCAGCATGACCCGCTGCAGCGGCCCGAACGCCGGGCTGTGCGGCCGTGACCCGATCAGCTGGCGCCACAGCAGGATCCCGCCGCCCAGGTAGGTGACCACCTCGGCGCCGTACAGCAGCGGCTGGCGGGCCGACGCGTCGTACCCGGCTGGCAGGTGCCAGGCCCACCAGGCCAGGTTGTAGCCGACGGTCACGCCTACCGGCACGGTCAGCCAGCCCCGGGCGGGACGCGGCCGGGCGGGGCGGTCATCCGCCTCGCCCGCCGCGCCGCCCCGGCTCAGGCCCCGGGGCTGTGCCAGCCGCCCGAGGGCAAGCCCTCGGGCGAGTGGCTGCCAGGGAGCGCCGAGGACCAGCAGGCCCGGCGCCACCAGGGCCAGCAGCAGGTCCTGCAGGCTCCGGATCCAGACGTACACGTGTGACCAGTAGCCGAGCGGTGACAGCAGCGCGAGCGCCGCCACCAGCAGCCCGGCCTGGAAGGCGACCGCCTCCCGCACCCGGGCCGGGCGGTCGCCGCCCGGCTCCCCGGCGCCGGCGGCCGCGCCGCGCACCCCGAGCAGGTGCACGGCGGCGACCACCGCGTAGGCGGCCAGGACGACCGCGTTCGCCGACCAGTGCGAGACAACCACGTTCATGACGGTTGTGCCCTCCGGCCGGCTGACGTGGCCCTCCGGATGAGCCGCTCCCTTCTCCTACAGCACGTAGAACAGCACCCAAAACACTATCGTCACGGCCGCGAGGTAGTTCCACACGGTCGCGAAGGCGCTCAGCGATGCCTGGAACCGCTGCACCGTGAACACCTCTTTGAAGGTGGGCGGCTGCTCCACAAAGGAGATCGCCGGGATCGCCCGGGCCCGCATGAGCAGGGTCTCCAGCCAGATCATCGCGCAGAACCAGATGAACAGCAGCACCGGGTAAGCACTGACGAACACGCTGGCGAAGCCGGAACTGCCGGGGAAGAAGGGCAGGTTCAGCAGCTCGATGACCTGGAGGGCCACCGCGGCCAGTCCCAGCACCAGCGCCACCCAGCCGACCGACTGCCAGGTGCTCTTGCTGCCGCGCTTGATCCGCTGCAGCGCGAGGTAGTGGATGAGAGCGCTGGCCACGACCAGCACCATGATGACCGTGCCCATGGCCATTGACGGCGCCTTGTAGCCGGACCCGTGCCACCTCCCGCTCGAGTTGAGCGAGCGCAGGAAGAAGTAGGCGAACACGAACGAGCCGAAGAGGAAGGAGAGCCCTCCCATGGCGAGCCGGGAACCGGTCCAGGCCCCGTTGAGCGCGGCTTCGTGGTAGAAGCCGGCCTCCTCCATCTCCCGGTTCAGCCCGGCGGGCTGCGCGGACGTCTCAGCCATCGCTATGCCTCCGCTCCTGCGCTCGCGTAGGCCGCGCTGACCACGCCGACCGGCGGGTTCAGGTCAGCCACCGGCGGCGCATCCTTGACCCCGTACTCATACGGGCTGGAGAGAACAACCGGGACATGCTCGAAGTTCTCCGGTATAGGCGGCGAGGCTGTCTGCCATTCCAGGCCCCGCGAGTTCCACGGGTTCGCCTCCGCCTTCTCCCGCCAGAACAGCGTGGACATGATCAGGTTGATCAGGAAGATCAGCAGGGACGCGCCGAGGAAGTACGCCGAGATCGACACCCAGTCGTTCAGCGTCTGCAGGTTCCGCGCGTACTCGAACACCCGCCGCGGCATGCCCATCATCCCGAGGGCGAACAGCGGCAGGAAGGTGGAGTTGAACGCCAGGAACATGGTCCAGAAGTGGAGCTTGCCCAGCTTCTCGTTCAGCTTGACCCCCAGCATCTTGGGCAGCCAGTAGTAGATGCCCGCCATGAACGCGAAGATCAGGCCGCCCATGATCGTGTAGTGGAAGTGCGCCATCACGAAGAAGCTGCCGTGCTCGGTGGTGTCGGCCGGCACGTCCGACAGGAACACCCCGGAGACCCCGCCCAGCAGGAAGTTGAAGTACATCGCCAGGCAGAACAGCATGGGCACGGTGAAGCGGATCTTCGCCTTCCAGAACGTGCCCAGCGCGGTCAGGTAGATGAACCCGGTCGGGATGGAGATCAGCTCCGTGGTGAGCATGTACAGCGGCCGCATGTCCGGGTTGATCCCGCTGTCGAACAGGTGGTGCTGCCACACGAAGAAGCTCAGCAGCGCCACCCCGAACATCCCGGCCGCGCCTACCTTGTAGCCGAACAGCGGCTTGCGGCAGAACACCGGGATGATCTCCGACACCACGCCGAACCCGGGCAGAGCGAGGATGTACACCTCGGGGTGCCCGAAGAACCAGAACAGGTTCTCCCACAGGTAGCTGGAGCCGCCGAGCTGGTTCACGTAGTTGGCGGTCAGCACGGTCCGGTCGGTGATCATCAGGTAGCAGCCGGCCACCAGCACCGGCACGGACAGCACCTGCAGGAACGACACCGTGAACATCGACCAGACGAAGATGGGCAGGCGGCTCCAGCGCATACCCGGCGCCCGGTAGTTGATGTAGGTGACGATCAGGTTGAATCCGGCCAGGATCAGCGAAATACCCATGATCGACCAGACAACCGCGTAGGCGTCCATTCCCTGCCCGGCCTGCACGTTGAGCGGGGCGTAGCCGGTCCAGCCGGTCGGGAACCCGCCCCACAGCATGCTGGACAGGAGGATGACGTAAGCGGGCGGGGTGAGCCAGAAGGCCAGCGCCTCGATCCGCGGGAACGCCATCCGCTTCGACCCGATCATGAGCGGGCCGAAGTACTGGCCGAACGGCCCGAGCACGACCGACGACATCATCATCATCATCATGACCGAGTGCTCGCCCACCACCATGAGGTACTGGTTGGCGTTGAGCACGTGGTAGGTCGGCGACAGCAGCTCGGTCCTGATCGCCAGCGCGAACAGGCCGCCGGTCAGGAAGTAGGTCGTCATCCCGAACAGGTACTGGATGCCGACCACCTTGTGGTCCAGCGTGTACCGGAAGTACTTGGCGACGCCGCCCGCGGGGGCGTGCTCGATGTCCGGCAGCGGCTTGCCCACCAGCAGGCGGCCAAGGTCGTTGAACACGCCCAGGCCGGCCAGCCAGCCGAGGGTGCCGACCACGTAGCCGAGAATCAGCGGCAGGTCCCGCTGGTCGCCGAGCCCGGTGTAGTAAGCGCCCTGGGTGTCCGGCGACAGCAGCTGTCCGAGCAGGTGGCCGAGGATGTAGCCGATCACCGCCCCGATCAGGCCGGTGTGGACGGCTGGCCTCATCCACCAGGGCCTGCCGTTCTGCTGGTGGGGGCCGACCGGCTGGATCCGGTCAGCGCCGGGCGTGGCTTCGATAGCCATCCGGTCACCTCTCCATCGAATGGATCGAGAAAGTCATCACCGTGCGGGCCGCCGCTGGCGGCCGGAGCGGCGTCATGGCGACACCGGGTCGCCCGGCGTGCCAGCCTGCGGCCCTGGGTAGTAGTAGCCGTTGCCTCCGATGATCCCGTTGATGTTCGGGTCGGTGAGGTCCTTGCCCAGCTGCTTGACGACGGTCGGGTCGTAGGTCAGCGCGAACGGCGGCAGCATGGGGCTGGCCACGCCGATGATGCCGGCGCCCTGCTCCTTGCTGTTGAGCCCGGACGCCCAGCTCTGGAAGCCAGACACGCTGACCACCTTGCCGGTGTTGAACATCGCGCCGTGCCAGATGCCGCACAGCTCGTTGCAGCGGACCGTGAAC
>JBLMWU010000118.1:0-4666 GCA_050257395.1 Gemmatimonadota bacterium
CGCTCCTTCGTCGCTCGTCGCTCGTCAGTCCAGACGGCGGCGCGGCCCTCCGGCTCGCTCCGGCCTGGGCGCTACCGCGCCCCTGCGGGTGCCGCTCGTCAGTCCAGACGGCGGCGCGGCCCTTTGGCTCGCTCCGGCCTGGGCGCACCGCGCCCCCTCCGGCTGACCGCTCGTCAGGAGAGAGGCTGCCGCCGGCCTTCGGGTCGGCTGGCAGGATCAGGGGGATGATCAGCTGGTGGGTGAAGCGGCCTTCGGGGCCGGACACGCAGAGCTGGGAGGGGTCCGGGAAGAGCTCGGTGAGGCGGGCGCTGGGCTGCCGGCCGGCCTGGTGGGCGAGTGCCTCGACGCTCAGCACGTTGTCCAGGTCGGCCACCAGGTCGTTGTCCGCTTCGGACAGGGCCACGTAGCGGGGCAGGCCCAGCCGCTGCCGCAGCCGCTGCACGGCGGCGAACTGCCGGCTGCCGCGCGGCTCCCGGAACGCCGCCCGCCCGCTCTCCCCCAGGTTCCAGCAGGCCCGGGCCAGGACCGTGCGGCCGCTGACCACCCGGGGCAGGAACGGCGCCGCCGCCAGCGGCCCCCAGTCCCACATGAGCCCCGGCAGGATCCCCTGATGCTGCAGGGCGCACAGGAAGCGGTAGATGCTGGGCCCGGACAGGGAGTAGTTGTGGGCGGTGGAGAGCCGGGGCAGCACCTCCCGCCCCAGCCTGCGGGAACGCAGCACGATCCGGTCGGACTGCACGGACACCAGCAGGTCGGACACGGGCAGCTGCCGGCTGGCAGGTGCGCCGGACTGCCCCAGGTAGGGGATCTCCCAGTCGCGCAGCACGGGGCGGCACAGGATGTTGCCCACCCTGCCTTCCGGCAGGTGGACCACTTCGGCGAAGACGCAGTCGCTGCGCGCCTGCTCCTCTGCCCGCAGGTGCTCCCGCACCAGCCGGTGCAGCTCGCTGTCGGCGTGGCAGAAACGGCCCAGCAGCCGCACCCCCGGCGGGCCGGATACCGAATGGAGCAGCACCTGGAAGGCCCCGCGCCCGATGGCCTCGTCCGACTCGGCCGCCAGGGCCGCGAGCACCTCGACCGAACCGGGCAGCGGCGGCACGCCCGGGTCACGGACGGCCGCGGCGTCGGCCGCCCCCAGCACGATCTCGTGATCGCCGCGGGCCACCGCCTGGCAGAGCCGCTCCAGCAGGAACGCGTCCCGCCGGGTCCACGTCCCCTGCTGGTCCGGGAGCCGCGGCAGCGGCAGGCCCGCGAGCAGCGGCGCGGCCTCCACCCCCGGCGGCCCGGACCGGCCAGCGCCGAACCCGATGCCGCTCTCCTCGTCCAGCACCTCGGCGAGCGGCATCTCCCTGGTCTCATAGCGCTGGGTGAACCGGTCCCGGAACAGGCGCAGCGACTCGTCCTGCCGGAAGCGGCTGAACGCGTGCATGACCTCGGCGCCCCGCAGCAGCTCGCTGACCACGTTGCGGCCCAGCGTCACCCCGGCGGCGGGCTTCATGAGGTCCACCTGCACGAACCGGGACTCCTCCGGCCGCACCGGGGCGCCGTCGAGCAGGCCGGCCGCGTCCTGGTAGCGCTGCGGGCCGGCGCCGATGCCGGCCGCGTCGATCGCCGACAGTTCGCTGCCCACCGCCTCGAGCCGGCGCACGAGCCCGTCCGCGGCCTGCTGGCCGGCCAGCGCGGCTGCCAGGGCGCTGGCCGCCGGTGGCCCGGTGAGCAGCGGCCGGGTGCCCGCGACCAGGAGCTGGCTGGCCGCCAGCTCGGTGACGTACTCGGTGGCCTCCTCGATCGTGACGTCGTCGTCCGCCAGCGCCGCGGCGAGGGCGCCGAGGCACTGTCCCTCCTGCGCGCGCTCGAGCGTCTCCATCAGGTACGGGGTCTTGTCCACCGCCACCAGCCGGTACGACCGCCCGCCTGGGCTGTGATCCGCCTCCAGGAACAGCAGCCGGCCGCCGCGCTCGTACAGGCTGGAGTTGGGCCGGTAGACGAGCCCGGCACGGATCGCCGGATCGGCCGCCACCGCCTCGCCCAGCCGCCACAGGTAGTCCATGTCCAGCCGGGTGTGCCGCCGGTATCCGTCCTGTCCTGGCAGCCGCAGGCGGCTGCCGGAACCGATGGTCCCGGTCGTGCAGCCCGCGAACAGGCCGAACGGCGTCGGCCTGGCGGCCGCCCGGAGGAAGTAGGCGACGAGCGACTGCTCCGCCCGCAGGCCCCGCTCGCTGTCGGGGTCCTTGCGCCAGCCGTCGATCGCGTCCGCTAAGGCCGGCGAGGCGACGTAGACCGCATCCCGGAAGCCGGCGCTGGTGACGATCTCCCCGAGCCGCGCCCGCAGCGTGACGCGGTCGCTGGCGAGCGCCGCGTCCAGGGCCGCCGGATCGCCGGCGTGCCGCGCCGCTGCCAGGCCGTCACCCCAGCCTCTGACCATGCCGAAGGGCAGCAGCGGGGTCCGCAGCACGAAGAACCCGCCCGGGCCGGGCCCGCCGGTGCCGCTCACAGCCCAGCTCCGGCCGGCCCGGCGGTGGAGACGAGGAGCATCTGATCCCAGACCGGCTCCGCCGCGGTGCTCGCCGCCACCAGTGCCAGCGCGATCCCGGCCGCCCCCTCCAGCAGGCCGGGCCCGTTCCAGGCCGGGTCCGGGCCCGCGCACAGGGCCAGCGTGCGCTCGATCCAGAACACCGCGGCCCGGGCCAGGTCCGGCTCGCCGGTCAGCTGGTGCATCCGGTTGAACAGGTGCGCCAGGCCGGCGGTGCCGTGGCACAGGCCCGCATCGGCCACCCCGGTCTGCCCGGCCGGCCGCGCCGCGGCGTGCAGGGCGAGCCGGGTGGCAGCCTCCGCCCAGCCGGGCTCGCCGGCGTCGCGGGCGGCCAGCAGCAGCGCCACGGCCACCCCCGGATCCCCGTAGCACCACGCCGACCGGGCCGCCCCAGCGCCGGTCCCGGCCGCCACGAAGCCCGGTGCGGTCTGCCCGGAGCCGTCGGGCACCAGGTGCGCGAGCAGCCAGCGGACCGCGTCCGCCAGCAGCGGCCCGGCAACGTCCCCACCGGCCCCGAGCGCGTGCGCACGGGCCAGCAGCGGCAGCACGCCCGCCATCCCGTGTGCCACGCCGAGGTCCACCCCGCCGTCGGGGTACCGCTCCCGCTGCGGTCCCAGCAGCAGGGCGGGCGGCGTCCACCAGTACACCCCGTCGCTGTCGCGGCGTGCACGCCTGGCGAGCTGGTGCACCACCGCGGCCAGGCAGTCCGCGCCGGCCGAGCCCGGCCGCCGTACCAGCGCGTAGACCCCCAGCCCGGTCAGCCCGTTGATGAGGTCGTAGGGCACGGCCTCGGGCAGGTCCCGGTGCAGCAGGGCGGCCACCGCCGCGTCGATCGTTTCGTTGCGGTCCCCGTCCCCGGTCCCCAGCAGGCCGTCCACCAGCTCGGCGGCCCAGGCCACCCCGGTGAACCCGGAGTACAGCGCCGCTGACGCCGGCGCGTCCGCCAGGCTGCTGATGGCGTGGTCGAGGCAGGCGGCGGCCTGCGCGGCGGCCGGGCCGGCCGCGGGCCGCCCGCCGTGCGCCCGCGCCAGCATGGCGTGGCACACCGCCAGGCCCGCCGACCCGCCCGAGAGCGAAGCATCACCCCGGTCCACCGGGCGGGCCGCGCCCAGCCCGGCCACCAGAGCCGCCGCGGCCCGCCGGGCCCGGCCCGCCAGCTCGCCGGACAGCAGCGGCCGCCAGCGGGCGGCACCGGGCGGGCCGGCCTGCGCGGTGCCGGCCGCCGGCGCCGGTCCGGTTCCGGCCAGCGCGCCTGTCTCGTCCATAAATTTCTCCCGGCAGGGTCGGGCTGCTTTTCCCAGTGACCCGGAGCGGCTTATATCCCTGTCTTGCAGCGCGTCATCGTAATGCCCTGTCACACGTTTAGCGGAGGTTAACCTCACGGGCCTGCCCGCCCGCCGGCAACGCCACGGAACCCGGTACCCGGAAACCGCAGAAATGTGCCGCGCGCTAAACCGGGCGGGCGCCCGCCGCATTGCCGGTCAATCGTGGCGCAACCCAGCCACAGCGGCATTTGCCACCGCATTTGCCAGACAATGCGCAGCGATGCCCCGGCCACCGAGATGGCCGGGGCATCGAAAGCGCCGCGCGGGCCGGCCAGTTCGCAGTGAACCGGTGCTAGGCCGCACGCCGGCCCGGCCCACAGCCGCCTGCTAGAGGCAGACTGTGCTTTTGAGCCCGCAGCCAACGCTGTGGCACACGGCGCTGCAGCAGGCCGCGGCGCTGTTGCAGACCCCACTGTGGCAGACCCCGGACATGACGCCGACGGTCAGCAACTGCCCGCCGACGACCCCCGCGAGGTCCTGGTCCTCCAGGCTGAGCAGGGTCTCCCTGGTCAGCTCGAGCTTCCTGGGCGTCTTGCCCATATCGCCTCCTCGGCGTTGTGAATTCGGGCGCTGGGAAGGAGCAGCGCGCGGGCCGGCGCCGCCTCCTAGAGGCAGATCGTGCTCTTCAGCCCGCAGACAACGCTGTGGCAGACAGCGCTGTTGCAGATGACGCCGCTGTTGCAGAGCCCGCTGTTGCAGAGCACGGTGTTGATGCCCACCGTGAGCAGCTGCCCGCCGACGACCCCCGCGAGGTCCTGGTCCTCCAGGCTGAGCAGGGTCTCCTTGGACAGTTCGAGCTTCCTGGACT
>JBLMWU010000119.1:0-42938 GCA_050257395.1 Gemmatimonadota bacterium
AGCGAGGAGGGAAGACGGCGGGCTCCAGCGGCCCGGAGGCGAGCGAGGGCCAGAAGGACAGAGGGAAGACGGCGGGCTCGAGCGGCCCGGAGGCGAGCGAGGGCCAGAAGGACAGAGGGAAGACGGCGGGCTCCAGCGGCCCGGAGGCGAGCCCGGGCCAGAAATGGAGCCCGGAGGCGAGCCCGGGCCAGAAAGACCCGAGCCGGCCCAGCCGGTGTTCACCCGGTACTGGCTGCACGGCAAGGGCCCGGCGCCCGCCGGCAACCTGCCGGTGGCGGCGCACCTGTCCCCCGGCCGGCTGGACGCGCCCGGGGAGCTGCGGCTCACCGTGGCGTGCGGGCCGGAGCCCGCTGGCGGCACCGTCTGCCTGGAGATCCCGCCCGGCCTGGCGGTGACCGGGCCGGACGGCGAGCCAGCGAGCGAGTTCAGCTACAAGCTGGCGGCGGGCGGCTACGCCTGCTGGGACCTGACGGTGGCGGCCCTGCCCGGGGCCGCTGGCCGGCGCTTCGTGGCCGCGCGGCTGACCGACCCGCTGGGCCAGACCCTGGAGGACGCGGCCCTGGTGACCGTGGGCGAGCCCGCCCCCGACCTGAACATCCCGCTGGCGGAGCTGGCGCCGCTGATCGAAGCGGACAAGGCGGCGGCCAGGGCGGAGCTCGAGGTGAGCCTCATGTCCACCGCCCTGTCCGTCCGGCCCGGCGGCCGGGCCGAGATCACCGTCCGGCTCGCCAACCGGACCGCCTCGGCCATCCGCGGCGAGGCGCAGCTCATCTCCCCGTTCGGGACGTGGGAGGCGGCCGGGCCGTGGACGCTCGGGTTCGCCGCCGCGGCGGGCGGCGAGACCCTGCTGCGGTACCCGCTGGCCGTCCCGGCCAGCGCCCACCCCGGGAGCCGGTGGTGGGCGCTGGCCAAGGTGATGTACTTCGGGCGGGTCCGCTATACGGAGTGCGTGGACGTGCAGGTCACCGGCTGACCAGTTCGGGAGCCTCCGCCGGTGCGGCCGCCGCGGCGGCGCGGCTGGCCCGCCAGGCGGCCAGCCCGGCCACGGCCATCGCGGCCAGCGAGCACACGTCGAACAGGGTCGCCACCGAGAACGCCCCGGCCATGCCGTGGGCGAGCAGGTCGTGCGCGCGGGCCAGGGCCGGCAGCCCGGCCGGCAGGCTGCGCGCCGCGTGCTGGCTGGCGGTGCCGAACACGGTGACCAGCACCGCGAGCCCCAGCGCGCCGCCGACCTGCTGGGTGACGTTCACCATGCTGGACGCCGCGCCGGAGTCCTCCGGCCGCACGCCCGCCAGCGACACGGTGGTGAGCGGGACGAAGGCGAGCCCCATGCCGGCCCCGAACAGCAGCAGCGGGACCAGCACCCCGGGCAGGTAGCCGGTGTGCACGGTCAGCCGGGACAGCCAGGCCATCGCGATGATGACCGGGACGGTGCCCGCCAGCATCAGCGGCACCGGGGGGACCCGGCTCAGCAGCCGCGAGGACAGCCGGCTCACCGCGAACACCAGCGCCGTCATCGGCAGGAAGGCCAGGCCCGCCCGGATCGGGCCGAATCCCAGCACGTCCTGCAGGAACTGGCTCAGGAAGTAGAACATCCCGAACATGCCGGCCACCAGCAGCAGCCGGGCGGCATAGGAGGCCGAGCGCTGGGTGCTGGCGAACAGGCGCAGCGGGGTGACCGGCTGGGCGGCCCGCCGCTCGATGACGACGAAGGCGGCCAGGCCGGCCACGGCGACGGCCAGCGCGGCCAGGGTCAGCCGGTCAGACCAGCCCGCGGTGGCCGCCCGGATGAACGCGTACACCAGCGCCGCCATGCCGGCGACCGAGGTGAGCGCCCCGGCCAGGTCGAAGTGCCCGGACTTGCGCGGCGTCTCGGTGAGGACGGCGGGCGCGGCCGCCATCACCGCGATGCCGATCGGCAGGTTGATCAGGAACACCCAGCGCCAGGACGCCCAGGCGGTGATCACCCCGCCCAGCACCAGGCCGAGCGACGCGCCGCCCATGGCGATCGCGGCGTACAGGCCGAGCGCCCGGTTGCGGCCCCGGCCCTCCGGGAACGCGGAGATGACCAGGGCGAGCGCGGCGGGCGAGGCGATGGCGGCGCCGGCCCCCTGGACGGCCCGGGCCGCGATCAGCCAGCCAGGGCCGGCGGCCAGGCCCCCGGCCAGCGACGCCAGGGTGAAGACGGCGATGCCGGCGATGAAGGTCCGGCGGCGGCCGAGGATGTCGCCCGCCCGGCCGCCCAGCAGCAGCAGTCCCCCGAAGGTCAGCGAGTAGGCGTCGAGCACCCACGACAGGCCGGTGGCGGAGAAATGGAGCCCGCTGGCGATGCCCGGCAGCGCGATGTTCACGACCGTGGCATCGAGGATGACCATGAGCTGGGCGCAGAGCACGAGTGCGAGGGCAGTTCCCGAACTGCGCCTGCGGCCCGCCCCGGTTGTTGCGGTCAGTGGTGATGCAGATGGCACGCAGATCCCCCTGACAGGTATTCTCGGTAAGTGGAGGTAGCCTCCGATAACTATACGGAGGCCGCCTCCGGATAGCAAACTGATTAAGCTGGCAGCTGCTGGGCTGGCGGTGCCGCAACCGGCACGCCCGGGGCAGGCCGTGATGGGACGGGCAGCGACGGAGCTGGCCGGGATGGAGCGCGTGCGATGAAGACCGGGCAGGCGGAGGCCGGGCAGGCGGGGACCGGGGCGATGCGGGCCGACGCCCGGCGCAACCGGGAACGGCTGATCGCGGCCGCGCTGGCGGCGTTCGCCGAGCGCGGCTCCGATGACACCTCGCTGGAGGAGATCGCGCGCCGGGCCGGAGTCGGGATCGGCACCCTCTACCGGCACTTCCCCACCCGCCAGGCGCTGCTGGAGGCGGTGTACCGGGACCAGGTCGAGGCCCTGGTCGCCGGGACGCAGACGCGGCTGGCCGAGCCGCCCGGCCCTGCCCTCATCGGCTGGCTGCGCGACCTGACCCAGTTCGGGCTCACCAAGCGCAGCCTCACGGCGGAGCTGCTGGCCGCCCCGGAGGGCATGAACGCCCCCGTGTTCTCCGCCTGCAAGGCCGAGATCGCCGACAGCGCGCAGGCGCTGCTGGCGCGGGCGCAGGAAGCCGGGGTGGCCCGGCCCGAGCTGCAGGCGTCCGACCTAATGCGGCTCTCCCACGCGATCGTGGTCGCCACCGAGCGGGCCACCGACCGGGCCAAGGAGGCCGACCGGCTGCTGGACATCCTGCTCGGCGGCGTCCTGACCCCGGCGGCGCGGTAACCGGAGCGGGGCGGCCGGCGCGGCACCGGGGCGGGGCGGCCAGGCGGGCGGTCAGACCGCTGGCGGGCGGTGCTCGTACGGGGTGCTGAGCACGACCGTGGTCCTGGTGGACACGCTGGCGGCCGACCTGATCTCAACCAGCAGGTTCTCCAGGTCCTCGGGGGAGGCAACCCGGACCTTGAGGATGTAGCTCTCGTCGCCCGCCACGCTGTGGCAGGCCTCGATCGCCGCGATATGGGCGAGCCGCTGCGGGGCGTCGTCCGGGGCCGCCGCGTCGAACGGCTTGATGGAGACGAAGGCGGTGAGCGGCAGCCCGGCCTGGGCCGCGTCCACCGACGCCGTGTATCCCTTGATGACGCCACGCCGCTCCAGCCGCCGCACCCGCTGATGGGTTGCCGACACGGACAGGCCGGTCTCCCGGGACAGGTCGGTGAAACTCATCCGGCCGTCCTGGCACAGCAGCGCGACGATCTTGCGGTCGATCTCTTCCACGGCGTCACGGTAGCCGAGCGCGGGCAGCGTCATGACCAGCCTCGCCGCTGTAACCCGGGCAGCCGGGGCAAAGAGGCCCGGTGTATAACGGTCCGGTAACGGGCTTTACGCTCCCGTAACAGGATGTGACGCCGACTTCACGATGCCGGGCGGCGGCGGTTACGCTCCGGCCACTGGGACCTAACAATGGAGCGCGACATGGCTGAGATCGTCCTCGACCAGGTTTCCAAGGTGTACGCCGGCGGCGTGAGCGGGGTGGACGGCCTCAGCCTCGAGATCAGGGACGGCGAGTTCATGGTTCTCGTCGGCCCTTCGGGCTGCGGCAAGTCCACGGCGCTGCGGCTGGTCGCCGGGCTGGAGGAGATCACGTCCGGCACCATTTCCATCGGCGGCCGGGTGGTGAACGACCTGCCGCCCAAGGACCGCGACATCGCCATGGTCTTCCAGAACTACGCGCTGTACCCGCATATGACGGTCGAGCAGAACCTCGCGTTCGGCCTGCAGCAGCGCAAGACCCCCAAGGACGAGATCAAGCGCCGGGTCACCGACGTGTCCCGGATGCTCGGCCTGGAGCAGTACCTCAAGCGCAAGCCGGCCGCCCTGTCCGGCGGCCAGCGGCAGCGGGTCGCCATGGGCCGCGCCATCGTGCGCGAGCCGCAGGCCTTCCTGATGGACGAGCCGCTGTCGAACCTCGACGCCAAGCTGCGCGTGTCCATGCGGGCCTCGCTCACCCAGCTGCACGACCGGCTCGGGGTGACCACCGTGTACGTGACCCACGACCAGGTCGAGGCCATGACCCTGGGCCACCGGGTATGCGTGCTGCGGGACGGCCAGCTGCAGCAGGTCGACACCCCCCAGAGGCTGTTCGACAACCCGGTGAACCTGTTCGTGGCGGGCTTCATCGGCTCGCCCGCGATGAACTTCGTCACCGCCGAGCTGGTGCGCGACAACGGCGGCGCGGTCACCTTCGCGGGCCACAAGATCCCGCTGCCGTCCGGGATGATGGACGCCAAGCCCGGGCTGGACAGCTACTTCGGCCGGGAGGTGATCCTCGGCATCCGGCCGTCCGACTTCGAGGACGCCGCCCTGGCCGACGCCGGCTGGGCCCGGATGACCGCCACCGCCGAGGTCACCGAGGAACTCGGCAGCGAGATCCACGTCATCTTCTCGGTGGACACCCCGCCGGTGCGCCACCCCAGCATCAGCGACATCTCCGACAGCAGCGAGGACGAGACCGAGGCCGCGATGGTGCTGGCCGGGGGCAAGTCCCTGTGGACCGCCCGGGTCGCCGCCCGCAGCCGGGTCCGGCCGTCCCAGCGCATCGAGCTGGCGGTGCACACCGCCAACCTGCAGTTCTTCGACCCGGCCAGCGGCCTGTCGATCGGTCACCCGGAAGCGGCCGCCACCGGCGCGGCGGCCACGGCGGCGGCCGCGTCGTAGCCTTCCGCCCCCGGCCTCAGCCGGCCGGGCCGATCATCGCCGCCACCGGCAGCCGGACCGCGCGCCACGCCGGGATGACGGCGGCGAGCGTGGTGACGGCGATGGCGGCCGCCGCGGCGGCGAGCACCGCCGGCAGCGACGGCGGGCTGCCGATGCCCGCGCCGATGCCGTAGGCCTGGCCGCCCAGGTTGATCAGGCGGGTGGACAGGGCCAGCCCCAGGCCCGCCCCGGTCACGGTGGCCAGCACCGCCAGCACGCCGGTGCTCATCACCAGCGCGGCCACCACCTGCCCCGGGGTCAGCCCCATGGCCCGCAGCACCCCCACGTCCCGGAAGTGATCGCGCAGCCCCACCGCGGACGCGGTGAACAGGCTGGTCAGGCCGACCAGCGCGAGCACCCCGAACAGCCCGCCGAGCAGCACCCGCACCACTCCCAGGCCGCTGGCGGGGTTGGCCGCCTCCGCCACGTCGAGCCGCCCGCCGGAGACCCGCAGCAGGTGGGCCACGGCGGACCCGGGGCTGACCCCGTGCCGCAGCACCAGGCTGTAGAACACCGGCGGGGCCGCGGCCCCGGCCTGGCTGAGGGTGTCGATCCCGTACGCCAGCACCTGCCCGCCGTACTCCGGCTCGATGATCCGCCCGACGATGTGGAAGATCACCGGCACGCCCCCGACCGGCATCCGGACGTACTCCCCGATCCGCAGGTGCGCGGTGTCCAGCAGGCCCTGGCTGGCCACGGCCTCGCCCGGGGCCTGGTACAGCCGGCCCGCCGCCACCCGGAACGGGTAGGGCCGGCCGGAGGTGCCCATGCCGAGGGTGGTGATGGTCGACGTCTCCCCCGGCAGCAAGGCGCTCACCTGCACGGACGGGTACGCGGACGCGACCTGCCGGTCGGCCGCGATGAGCCGGCCCGCCTGCCCGGCGGTCAGCTCCCCCGCACCCGCTGTCAGCTGGGCCGCCAGCCCGATCTTGGCCGGGTGCCGCTGCACGCTGTCCAGGGTGGACCAGCAGCCCAGCCCGATCGTGATCATCATCATGGGCAGCGCCAGGCCGCCGACGGTGAGCGCCGCCGGCAGCCGGCGGGTGAACGCCGCCCGGGCCCCCAGCACCACCGCGGGCGGCAGCCGGGTCGCCATGGCCGCCCGGGCCAGCCGGGACAGGTGGCCTGCGGGCACCGGCGGCCGGACCGCGGCGACCGGCCACAGCCTTGCCGCCCGGAGCGCGGGCAGCGCGGTGGCCAGCAGCACCGCCGCCTCCGTGCCGGCCGCCACCAGGCCCGCCCAGCCGGCGGGCAGCGGGCCCGCCACGGTGACCGGGCGCAGCAGCCGGGCGCCCGCCAGCCCGGCGCCGATCCCGGCCAGGCCGAGCCCGGCATGCTCGGCCAGCAGCATGCACACGAGCTGGCGCGGGGTGAAGCCGAGCGCCTTGAGCATGGCCAGGTCCTGCAGCTGCACCAGCACCCGGCCGCCCGCCGCGTTGCCGATCGCCAGCACGGCCGCGCCGAGGGCCACCAGCCCGAAGACGGCCAGCAGCAGGCCGAGCAGCGGGTCGCCGCGGGCCATCGACGACTCCGCTTCCCGCCAGGTGGACACGCTGACCACCGCGCCGCTGCCCAGCTGGGTGACGGCCTGCTGGACCGCGAACCCGGCCGCGGCCTGGTCCGCCAGCCGCAGGCCCACCGTCTCGCCGGTGTGCCGCTGCACCGGCTCGACCTGGCTGATCAGCCCGGGCCGGACCCAGATCAGGCCCGGCGTCTGGTCGGGGTAGAAGCCCTGGTCGGAAGTGTCGGCCAGGCCGAGCACCCGCACCCGCACCGAGCTTCCGTCCAGGCCGTCGATCACCAGCTGCTGGCCGGGCCGGGCGCGGACGGCCCGGGCCAGCGAGCTCTCCAGCACCACTCCGGCCGGCGCCGCCGCGGTCAGCCAGCGGCCCTGGCGGACCAGCAGCCGGCCGATGCCGGGCATGGCGGGCGTGGCCCGCAGCTCCACCGGCGCCTTGACCGCGCCCTCGGCCAGGGTGGCTGCGGCGGTCCGGTACGGCCCGGCCAGCCCCGTCACCGCGGGCAGCCGGGCCAGTTCCCGCACCGGCGTCCCGGTGGTCAGCCGCAGCCACACCTGGGCGCCCCGGGTCTGGGCGAACAGGGCCTGCCACGGGTCGGTCGCGGCGGCCAGCAGGGTGGCCGACAGCAGCAGGGCGGCCACCACGCCGCCCACCACGCCCACCGTTGCCAGCGCCTGCCCCCAGCGGGCCCGCAGGTCCGCCCGGATCCACCGGGCCGCGGCCCGCACGTCAGCCTTTCAGCTCGAGCACACCGCCAGCGGCGCCGCCAGCGGTCCCGTTCCCGGCCCGGCCGCCGGCCGCCGGCCCGCTGGCCGCCGGCGACAGCGGCACGTCGTCAGCGATCATGCCGTCGAACAGGCTGACCACCCGGTCGGCCATGGCGGCCACCCTGGCGTTGTGGGTCACCAGCAGGATGGCCTGACCGTGGGCGTGGGTGCGGCCCAGCAGGCGCAGCACGTCCGCGGCGTTGGCGCTGTCCAGGTTGCCGGTCGGCTCGTCGGCCAGCAGCAGGCTCGGCTGGTGCGCCAGCGCCCGGGCGAGCGCCACCCGCTGCTGCTCGCCGCCGGACAGCCGGGCGGGCGCGGCGTCGGCCCGGTGCGCCAGCCCGAGCCCGGCCAGCAGTTCCTCCCGGCGCGCCCGGGCCTGCTTGCGGCTGGCCCCGCTCATGAGCGCGGGCAGCTCGACGTTGTCGGCCACGCTCAGGTTGGACACCAGGTTGAAGAACTGGAACACGAAGCCGATGCGGCGGCGGCGCAGCAGCGCCCAGCGGGCCTGGCTCAGCCGGTCCACCCGCTCGCCGGCCAGCCAGATCTCGCCGCTGGTGGCCGGCATTAAACCGCCGAGCAGGTGCAGCAGTGTGGACTTGCCGGATCCGGACGGCCCCATGACCGCCACGAACTCCCCCGGCGCCAGGCACAGGTCCACCCCGCGCACCGCCTGCACCGGGCCGGCGTCGGTACGGAACACCTTGGTGAGCGCGACCGCCCGGAGCAGGCTCTGCGGCACACCGCGCTGCGGCGAAGCGCCCTGCTGGCGGCCGCCGCGCTGCGATCTGGCAGGAGTCACAGCAGCACCTCCTGGCATCGTTCCAGCCAGTCCAGGTCGGCCTGCAGGTGCAGCATGGCCCCTTCGATCAGCAGCCGCGAGATCGTGTTCCCCTGGGGCGCGTCCGCGGCGAGCGCCGACAGGCCGCGCATCAAGCCCAGGTAGTGCCGGCGCTGCCGGTTGATGAGCCCCATCCGGTCGGTCGCCCCGGCCAGCGGGGACAGGGCCAGCTTCATGAAGAAGTCGTCCCGGATCCGCGGCCCCTGGCTCGGCGCCTCGATCCAGGCGGCCAGTGCCTCCCGGCCCGCCGGGGTCAGCTCGTACACCCGCTTGTTGGGCCTGGTGGCCTGCACCACGTCCTGGCTGTGGACCAGCCCGGTCTGCTCCAGCCGCTGCAGCGTGACGTAGATCTGCCCGATGTTGGGTGAGGGGTAGGCCTCCCCGAAAATCTGCTCCAGCTGGCTTTTCAGCTCGTAGCCGTGGGCAGGTTCCTTGGCCAGCAGTGCGAGCAGCGGCAGGCGCACGTTCCCCGCCTCCTTCTGCGAGCCCGAGTTGTCCCGCTCTGCCCGCCATCGTGGCATAGCTGGGCGAAGACAGCACGTGCCCGGCTTCATTGACCCTTACCTAACGAGGGTATATAACACGCATGTATTGCGGACACCGCCACGGAAAGCGGGGCCGATGAGGCGTTCCAGGCTGACCAGGGGCTTGTGGGTCATCGCCGGCCTGTGCGCCGCCGGATGCTCCGCGGCCGCCGGCCAGACCGGCACCGCGGTCGCCTCGCTGAGCGGCATCGGGCCGATCACCTTCGCCACCGGCAAGCTCGACACCAGCAGCTATCTGCCCTCGCTGCTGGCGCAGTGGAACGCGGCCCATCCCCGGCAGCGGGTCACCCTCATCCAGCTGCCGGACGAGGCGGACGACCAGCACGCCCAGATGGTGGCGAACCTGCAGACCAAGAGCAGCCGGTACGACGTCATGAGCCTGGACGTCATCTGGACCGCGGAGTTCGCCGCCAACGGCTGGATCGTCCCGCTCAGCGCGGCGCAGTTCCCGCTCGGCGGGTTCCTCCGGCCGGCCGTGGCCACCGCCCGCTACCAGGGCCGGCTGTACGCGGTCCCGTTCACGAGCAACGCGGGCCTGCTGTACTACCGCACCGACATCCTGCGGCGGCTGCACGCGGCCCCGCCGCGGACCTGGGCCCGGCTGGCCGCGCTGGCCCGGGCCGCGCGGCGGCTGAGGCTCGGCGGCTACGGCGGCCAGTTCCAGGCCTACGAGGGCCTGACCGTCAACTTCGCCGAGGTCGTCCAGTCGGCGGGCGGCAGCATCCTGTCCCCGGACGGCACGAGGGTCACGCTCAACTCGGCGGCGGCCCGGGCCGGGCTGGATTTTCTGGTGAACGGGCTGCGCCAGGGCTGGATCCCGCGCGCCGCCCTGGGCTGGAACGAGGAGTCCTCCCGGCGGGCGTTCGAGGCCGGCACGCTGCTGTTCCTGCGCAACTGGCCCTACGTGTACGGCCTGGCCGCCCAGCCCGGGCCCGGCAACCGGGTGGCGGGCCGGTTCGGGGTGGCGGCACTGCCCGGGCACAGCTCGCTGGGCGGCGCCAACCTGGCGATCAGCGCGTTCTCCCGGCACCAGCGCACCGCGCTCGCCTTCATCAGGTTCCTGACCAGCCTGCCCAGCGAGCGGCAGGTGCTGGCCAGGGGGTCGCTGCCGCCGGTGTGGACCCGGCTCTACACCGACCCGGCCCTGGTCCGGCGCTTCCCGTACCTGCCGGTGCTGGAGAAGGCCATCCTCTCCGCCCAGCCGCGGCCGGAGACCGCCGACTACACCCAGCTCAGCCTGGCCATCTCCAGCGCCGTGCACCAGGCCCTGGAGCAGCGCAAGCCCGTCAATGCCACCATCACCGGGCTCTCCGGTGAGCTCAGCACCATCCTCGGGGGCGGCTGACCGGCCGTTCTCTCCGTTCCGGAAAAAGGAGGCCACGATGACGTGGTTGGCTCACAGACACAGAGCGCTTGCTGGAGTCGCGGCTGCCGCGGCCGTCGGGCTGGCCGCTGCCGGATGCGGAGGCAGCAGCACCGGCGCGGGCACCGGCTCGCAGGTGCCCGCCAGCGCCTCGCAGACCATCGTGTTCGCGACCCAGGGGCTGGGCGGGGAAGGCACCGCCACCAAGGCGGCGGTGGCGGCGTTCGAGAAGGCGAACCCGAAGATCAAAGTCCAGATACTGTCGCTGTCGCCAGTATCGGACGTGGCGCTGCAGCAGCTGCAGCAGCGCTTCATCTCCGGCTCCAGCACCCCGGACGTGATCACCACCGACGTGGTCTGGCCGGCCACGTTCGCCCGGCCCGGCTGGATCCAGGACCTGTCCAAGTTCCACCCGAACAGCGCGGCGTTCTTCCCCGGCCAGGTGGCGTCCGGCACCTACAAGGGCAAGCTGTACGCCATCCCGTGGTTCATCAACGCCGAGGGCGTGTACTACCGGACCGACCTCGTCAAGACACCGCCCACCTCTGTCTCGCAGCTGGTCAGCGACGCCAAGTCGGCCATGGCGCACGACCCGAAGCTGAAGGAAGGGCTCGCGTTCGAGGGTGACAAGTACGAGGGCGCGGTGACCGCGTTCCAGAGCTTCGGCGGCCAGCTGTCGAACGCGACGCTGTCGAACATCAACACCCCGGCCAACGTGGCCGCGCTGAACTTCATGCGCAACGCGATCAGCACCTACAAGATCGCCCCGTCCGCGGTGGCGACCTGGGAGGAGGCCAACGTGCAGGCGGCCTGGCTGTCCGGCCAGACCCCGTTCGCGCTGAACTGGCCCTACATCTTCCAGCTGTCGGAGGCCCACGGCTCGGCGGTCGCGGGCAAGACCGGCTGGGTGCCGTTCCCGAACGCCTCCGGCGGCGCGCCGCAGGCCTCACTCGGCGGCAGCGACCTGGCGATCAACGCCAAGAGCACCCACCAGGCCGCGGCGTGGAAGTTCATCCAGTACCTGACCAGCGACTCTGCGCAGATCACGCGGGCCATCAGCGCCGGCGACCCGCCGTCGGTCAAGTCGGCGTACAACGCCACCCTGCTGTCCAAGGCGCCGTACTACAAGCAGGAGGAGGCGGTCTTCAAGGTCGCGACGCCGCGGCCGGTCAGTCCCGTCTACACGCAGATCTCCGCGCAGCTGCAGACGATGATCTCCTCGGTTCTCAGCGGCCAGCAGACGGCCGCCGCGGCACTGGGGGCCACCGCGCCGACGGTGAAGCAGCTGCAGGCGACCGCGGGCGGGTGAGAGCGTGAGCGCTCGCCAGGAAACCCAGGTGGGGGCCGCCCCGGTGGCGGCCCCCACCGTGGGGCCGCGGCGCGGCCCCCGCGGCAGCATGCTCTCCCAGGAGCGGCGTTTCGGCTACGCGCTGGTCGCGCCCGCGGTGATCGTGCTGCTCGCGATCACCGCCTACCCGCTGATCTACAACGTGTGGAACTCGCTGCACCATGACGTTGTCACCAGCGGCGTGCCCGCCACCTGGGCCGGGCTGGCCAACTACAAGGAGATCTTCACCGACAACCTGTTCGTGCCGTCGCTGATCCGCACCATCGGCTTCACGGTCGTGTCGGTGGCGATCGAGACCGTGATCGGGCTGGGCCTGGCGCTCGCGCTCAACCGCACCTTCCGCGGGCGCGGCCTGGTCCGGGCCGCGGTGTTCATTCCCTGGGCCGTGCCCACGGTGGTGTCTGCCCAGCTGTGGAAGAACATGTTCGATCCGCAGTACGGCTTCGTGAACTACGTCCTCACCGCGCTGCACCTGCCGCTCGGCCACACCACCTGGCTGGGTGAGACCTGGACCGCGTGGGGTGCGATCCTGGTCGCGGATGCCTGGCGGAACACCCCGTTCATGGCGATCGTGCTGCTGGCCGGGCTGCAGGTGATCCCGGGCGACATCTATGAGGCGGCCCGGATCGACGGCGCCAGCGCCTGGCAGACGTTCCGCAGGCTGACGCTGCCGCTGATCAAGCCCGCGCTCATGGTGGCGCTGATCTTCCGGACGCTGCAGTCGTTCCTGATCTTCGACGTGGTCTACAACATGACCGCGGGCGGCCCCGGGAACTCCACCAGCGTCCTGTCCTACTTGAACTACCAGGCGTTCCTGGTCAACTTCGACTTCGGCTACGGCGGCGCCATCTCGGTTGCGCTGGTGGTGTTCGCGCTGCTCATCGCGGCCGCCTATGTCCGGGTGTTCCGTATCGACCAGGCGCTGTGAGGAGGGCCAGATGAGCGTCGCCAACGCCACCGCCCGGCCCCGGGCCAGCGCGGGCAGCCGCCGCGTCACCCCGGCCAAGGCGGCGTCCAGGACCGGGTTCTACCTGCTCATTGCCTTGTTCGTGCTCGCCAGCCTGTTCCCGTTCTACTGGATCATCATCACCTCGCTGAAGACCAACGCCGACTTCAGCCAGGGCACCACCAGCCTGCTGCCCAGCCACATCTCCTGGGGCAGCTACTCCTTCGACCTGACCCAGACCTCGGCGACCGGGCTCAACTTCGGCCGCTCCCTGCTCAACAGCGCGATCGTGGCGCTGTCGGCCACCGCGCTGAGCGTTGTCCTCAGCACGCTGGCGGGTTACGGCCTGTCCCGCACCCGGATCTGGGGCAAGACACCCATTCTCGGGTTCATCCTGCTCGCCAGCTTCTTCCCGGTGATCGCGATGGCGGGGCCGCTGTTCCTCGCCTACCGGCACCTCGGCCTGCTCAACAACTACCTGGCGCTGATCATCACCTACATGGTGTACACGCTGCCGATCGCCACCTGGTTCCTCGCCAACTTCTTCACCCAGATCCCCCACCAGCTGGAGGAAGCCGCCGTCGTGGACGGGGCCAGCCGACTGCAGGCCCTGCGCCGGGTCATCCTCCCGGTGGCGGTGCCGGGGATCTTCACGGTCGCGATCCTGTCCTTCATCTTCGCCTGGAACGACTTCATCTTCGCGCTGTCGTTCATGGAGACCCCGGACATGTACACCGCGCCTTACGCCATCGTGGGGCTCGGCCATACGCAGTATCAGGTCTTCTACAACCGCATCGACGCCGCGGTGGTGCTGATCACCCTGCCGGTGGCGCTGCTGGTGATCTTCGCCCAGCGGCGGATCATCTCCGGCCTGACCGCTGGGGCACTCAAGTAGGCGGGCGGGCGGCAAGCGCCGCAGGACCCGGGCCGCGGGGGGGCCCGGGTCCTCGGTTATGCAGACGGCGACGGCCGGGGGATTCGCTGCGCCGCGGTTGCTCAGCCCTGGGCGAGCGAGCGGCCGATGACCATGCGCTGGATCTGGTTGGTGCCCTCGACGATCTGGAGGACCTTGGCCTCGCGCAGGTACCGCTCGGCCGGGAAGTCCTCCACGTACCCGTAACCGCCGAGCACCTGCACGGCGTCCGTGGCCACCCGCATCGCAGTGTCGCTCGCGAACAGCTTGGCCATGGCGGCCTGCTGCCCGAACGGCTCCCCCGCGTCCTTGCGCCGCGCCGCCGACCGGTACAGCGCCCGGGCCGCCTCCACCGCGGTGGCCATGTCGGCGAGCAGGAAGGCCAGGCCCTCGAACTCGGCGATGGGCCTGCCGAACTGCCGCCGCTCGCGGGCGTAGCCGACCGCGCAGTCCAGGGCCGCCTGGGCCAGGCCGGTCGCGCAGGCGGCGATGCCGAGCCGGCCGGTGTCGAGGGCCGCCAGCGCGATCCGGAAGCCCTGCCCTTCCTCGCCCACCAGCTGATCAGCGGGCACCGGGGCGTTGTCGAAGATCATCTGGGCGGTGGCGGAGGCCCGCATGCCCATCTTGTGCTCGGGCGCGGCCGCGGACACGCCGGGGGTGCCCGCGGGCACGTGCAGGCAGCTGATGCCCCGCGACCGGCCCGGCTCCCCCGAGGTGCGGGCGAACACGCTGTAGAAGTCGGCCTGCCCGCCGTGGGTGATCCAGGCCTTGACCCCGGTGAGCCGGTAGGCGTCCCCGTCCCGCTCCGCCCGGGTGGTCAGGGCGGCGGCGTCGGACCCGCTGTGCGGCTCGGACAGGCAGTACGCGCCCAGCAGGCCGCCGCCGAGCAGTCCGGGCAGCCACCGCTGGCGCTGCCCTTCCGTGCCCGCGGTCGCGATCGGGAAGCAGGCCAGGGTGTGCACGCTCACCCCCAGGCCCACGGCCAGCCAGGCCCGCGACAGCTCCTCGACGACCTGCAGGTACACCTCGTATGGCTGGCCGCCACCGCCCCAGGCCTCCGGGTACGGCAGCCCCAGCAGGCCGGCCTCGCCCAGCACCCGGAACGCCCCGCGCGGGAACGCGCTGGCCCGCTCGGCGTCCGCCACCGCCGGGCGCAGTTCCGCGTCCGCCAGCTCCCGGGTGAGCGCCAGCAGGTCCCGGGTCAGCTCTGCCTGTTCAGTCATGTCAGGCGGGGACGGCGATCAGCTCGCGGGTGACGTTGTTGAGCCGCTCGGCACCGTCCTCCGTGCAGACCACGATGTCCTCGATCCGGGCGCCGTGCGGGCCCGGGTAGATGCCGGGCTCCACGGAGAAGGCCATGCCCGGCGCCAGGGGCAGTTCGTTCCCGCTCACGATGTAGGGGTCCTCGTGCGTCTCCAGCCCGATGCCGTGGCCGGTGCGGTGGATGAAGTGCTCCCCGTAGCCCGCCGCGGCGATCGGGTTGCGGGCGGCCGCGTCCACCGCCTCCGCGCTGGTGCCCGGCCGGACCGCGGCGCACGCGGCGTCCTGGGCGTCCTTGAGCACCTGGTAGTACCGGGCGAACTCGGCCGGCGGCGTGCCCACCGCGTAGGTGCGGGTGCAGTCGGAGCAGTAGCCGCTCGGCATGGTGCCGCCGATGTCCACCACCACGGCGTCGCCGGGCTGGAGCACCCGGCTGGACGGCTCGTGGTGCGGGCTGGCGGCGTTCGGCCCGGAGGCCACGATCGCGAAGTCCGCCTGCGCGTGCTCGGTGAGGATGGCGGCGCGGATGTCCGCCGCGACCTCCTGCTCGGTCCGGCCGGGCACCAGCCAGCCGGGCACCTGCTCGTGCACCCGGTCGATCGCGGCGCCGGCCGCCCGCAGCGCGGCCACCTCCGCGGGTGACTTGCGGATGCGCAGCCCGCTCAGCACACGGCTGGCCAGCTGCTGGGGCACCCCTGGCAGCGCGTCGCGCAGCCGCAGCACCATCATCGCCCACATCCGGTCTGCCAGCCCGACCGGAAGGCCGCCCGTCAGCGCGAGGCGGCCGGCCAGCAGCGCATAAGGGTCGTCCGTCTCGTCCCAGGCGAGGATCTCCAGCCCCAGCCCGCCCGCCGGGGACGCCTGCGCCGCTGGCTGCTCCAGCCGGGGTACCACAAGGAACGGGTCGCCTGCGGCGGGCACCGCCAGGCAGGTGAGCCGCTCGAGCTGCTTGGCGTCGTAGCCGATCAGGTAGCGCAGATCGGGCCCGGGCGTCAGCAGCAGCGCCGCCAGGCCGGCCCGCCGGGTGGCCTCGGCGGCCAGCCCGAGCCGGGTCGCCGGATATAGGTCGTCCTGAACGGGGCTGACCGGTAGTGTTGACTCCGGCACTGCACCGGTGTGCGCAGTGCTCCCCTGCCCGCCCGCCATCATGGCCTCCAGCACATATTTCAGACCGAGTCCCATCTAATCACGGGCGCTGCTTGTGCCCCATCTAGACAACGGTGCCGCCCATGCCTCACGCTGGGTGTACCTAGGGTCACTGACCTGATGCGGATGGCCATGACTTCAGAGACCGTCTCCGCGCAGCCCGTGGGCGGCGCTGGTGCCGTGCCTGCAGTCCCTGCCCCGAGCCAGCCGGTTGGCCGTACGATCGGCAGCGTGGAGGTGTCGGGGGGCCGGGGGACGCGCATCCGCGTCGCCCCGGGCTCTGCCGACCACGCCAAGCTGGCGGCTGCGCTGGCCCAGGAGCGCCACGTCACCCTCGAGCTGCAGGCGGCCATCCTGCCGCTGCACGACGAGCCGTTCGACCTGCCGGGGCTGCGGGCCGTGGTCCGTTATCTGCCCGCGTCGCGGGACAGCCGGGTGGGCGGCGACTGGTACACCGCGGCCGAGCTCCCGGACGGGCAGGTCCTGATCGCCATCGGCGACGTCGGCGGGCACGGCCTCGCGGCAGCGGCCGGCATGGCGCGGCTGCGTGGCGCGCTCGCCGGGCTCGCCATCACCGGCGCACCCCCGCAGCGGCTCGTCGGCTGGCTGAACGACCTGGTGCACCACGTGGAGGACGAGCACACCGCCTCCGTGGTGGTCGGCTACTTCGATCCCGTCCACCGGGTGCTGACCTGGTCGCAGGCGGGGCACCCGCCGCCGGTGCTGATCCGCGGCGAGGTTGCCACCGCGCTGGACCCGCCGCCGGGAATCCTGCTGGGCGCCGGCCGGAGCGGGTACGGCACCGCGTCGCTGGCCCTGCACGAGGGCGACGTGCTGCTGCTCTACAGCGACGGTCTGGTCGAGCGGCGGGACCGCCCGCTGGACGAGGGGCTGGCCGTCCTCACCGAGGCTGCCGCCGGGATCACCGACCCCGAGCACGTCATCGCCTCGGTGCTGGACGCGCTCGGGTCAACCGACCCGGAAGACGACACCTGCCTGGTCGCCCTGCAGGTGAAGTAGCGGGCACAGGTGAAGTAGCGGGCAGCGGAGCCTGCGGTCAGTCCCCGGCGAGCGCCTGCACCACGCGGCCGAGCGACCCGCCGAGCCCCCACCGTTCACCCAGCGCGGCCAGCCGGTCCGGGTCGGGCGGGCTCACCGGCAGCGTGCCGTCCACCGCGGGCACCGGGGCGTCGGGGGCCACCCGCACAACCGCGGGCGCGGCGGACAGGTAGCCGCGGTCCGCCGCGACTTTCCGCCGGCTGCCGCCCGGGAAGCCGCCGTGCCCCTGGTCGATCGCCTCGATGATCGCGTCCACCGTGCCGAACGTGCGGATCAGCTCGGCGGCGGTCTTGTCGCCGACGCCCGCCACCCCGGGCAGGCCGTCGCTCGGGTCGCCGCGCAGGACCGCGTAGTCGCCGTAGGCGCGGCCCGGGATCTGGTACCGGGCGGTCACCGCGGCCTCGTCCACGATGTCCAGCTTGGTGAGGCCGCGGGCGGTGTAGATCACCCGGACCGGCTTGCCGTCGTCCACCAGCTGGAACAGGTCACGGTCGCCGGTCGCGATCTCGACCGGCCCGTCCGCGCGGGCGGTCAGGGTGCCGATCACGTCGTCCGCCTCGTAGCCGGCGGCGGCCGCGGTGGCGACGCCGAGCGCGGCCAGCACCTCCTCGATGACGGGGATCTGGGCGACGAGCGCGTCCGGGACCTCCTCGCTGCCGTCCGGCCTGGCCCGGTGCGCCTTGTAGGACGGGATGGCCGCCACCCGGAACGCCGGCCGCCACTCCGCGTCCAGGCAGGCGACGAGCTGCCCGGGGTGGCGGGCGCGGACCAGCCGGGTGATGGTGTCGAGGAAGCCGCGGATCGCGTTGACGGGCGTGCCGTCCGGCGCGGTCAGCGTGTCCGGCACGCCGTAGAAGGCGCGGAAGTACAGCGACGCGGAGTCGAGCAGCAGCAACGGGCCCACCCGGTCATCCTGCCAGCACCGGCCGCGGTCCCGTCTGATTTGATGCGATCGGCAGCGGCGGCCCGGCCCGGGGAGGACCTGTTCTGGTAACGGCGTGCACCGTGGCGGTGCTGCTGGCGGTGCTCGCGTTCGCGGTGACCCGGCCGCGGGGGCTGCCTGAAGCCGTGCTGGCGGTGCCCGCTGCCGTGCTGGTCATCGCCATCGGGGCGATATCGCCCGCGGAAGCGCTGGCGGAGGCGCGGCGGCTGGGGCCGGTGATCGGGTTCCTGGCGGCGGTGCTGGTGCTCGCCGAGCTGTGCGACGGCGAAGGGCTGTTCCGGGCCTGCGGTGACTGGCTGTCCGCGCGCGGCGGCCGGCCGGAGCGGCTGCTCGGGCAGGTCTTCCTGATCGCGGCGGTGACCACCGCGGTGCTCAGCCTGGACGCCACCGTGGTGCTGCTCACCCCGGTGGTGTTCGCCGCCACGGCCCGGCTCGGGGTGCGGCCCAGGCCGCACGTGTACGCGTGCACCCACCTGGCCAACTCGGCGTCACTGCTGCTGCCGGTGGCCAACCTGACCAATCTGCTGGCGTTCGCCGCGAGCGGGCTGGCGTTCACCCGGTTCGCGGGGCTGATGGCGCTGCCGTGGCTGGCCGCGGTGGCCGTGGAGTACGTGGTCTTCCGGAGGTTCTTCGCGGCGGACCTGGCTGCTGGCCGGACGGGCCTGGCGGCTGGCAGGGATGACCTGGCGGCTGGTCAGGCGGCCCCGGGCGCTGACCGGGCGGACCTGGCCACTGGCCCGGCGGGCCCGGGCGTGGTCCCGGATGCCGCCGGGAGCACGGGTCCGGGCGGGTCCGCAGATGGGGACGGGTCCGCCGGCGAGGGCGGGGTCCCCGGCGAGGCCGGCGTCGGGGGTGGTGGTGCGGCGAGGGCCGGGGATCGTGTGCCGTGGCTGGCACTGGCCGTGGTGGCGGCCACGCTGGCCGGATTCGCCGTTGCCTCGGCCGCCGGCGTCAGCCCCGCGTGGTCGGCGCTCGCGGGTGCGGCCGTGCTCTCCGTCCGCGCGCTGGCACAGCGCCGGACCGGCCCGGCCGCGCTCGCCCGCGCGGCCGATATCCCGTTCCTGCTCTTCGTGCTCGCGCTGGGCATCGTCGTGACCGCGGTGGTCCGTCATGGCCTCGGCACGGCGCTCGGCCACGTGGTGCCGCCTGGTACCTCGCTGGCTGCCCTGCTCGCCGTGGCCGGCCTGGCCGCCGTGGCGGCCAACCTCATCAACAACCTCCCTGCCACGCTGGTGCTGCTCCCGCTGACCGCCGCCAGCGGCCCGGGTGCCGTGCTGGCCATGCTGATCGGGGTCAACATCGGCCCGAACCTCACCTATGCGGGCTCGCTCGCGACCCTGCTCTGGCGGCGGGTGCTGCACGAGCACGAATCCGGGCCATCGCTGCGAGAATTCACCCGGCTGGGGCTGCTCACCGTGCCGCCGGGACTCGTCCTGGCAGTGCTCGCACTGTGGGCCGCACTGCACGTCATCGGAGGCTGACCGCCGTGACCGGTACTTCCCCGCCCGCCGCGGGCACCGTCGTCGTCTGGATCACCGAGGGCACCTGGCGCGGCTGCGTCGACGCCGCACGCGCCCTGGCTCCCCCAGCCGCCCGGATCGTGCTGCTGCACGTCACCCCGGAGGACGTGCCCGGCGCGGTGCAGGGCGCGTACGCCGGCCTGCTGGGACGGCACGCACCGCACGACCCGGGGCGCGAGGTGGCACAGGCCGCCGCCGCCTCAGCCACCGGACTGCTCGCCGCCGCTGCGGGGCGGCTCGGCCGGCCGTGCGACCAGATGGCGCGCCACGGCAGGACCGAGCGCGAGGTGGTGGCCGCTGCCGTCGACGCGGAGCTGCTGATCCTGGCCCGGGACGGTGACCGGTCGCGGCCCGGTCCCAGGAGCCTGGGCCCCGCCACGAGGTTCGCGGTGGACCATGCCCCATGCCCGGTCCTGCTGGTGTGGCCGGATGCGCCGCCCGGGCCGGCCACCCTGCCGCCGCCGCCCGGACGGCGCTCCCGCGCCGGGAAGCGCCCGCCCCGGCAGCCCCCGCACCCGCCCGGCGGGTCCCCGCAACCACCCGGCGAACCACCGCGCTGACGGCCCCGCGCGTCAGACCTCCCGGGCCAGCTCCGCGAGTTCCAGCACCAGTTCCTGCTCGTCGAGCGCCGAGTTGTCCGGCCGCCGGTAGGTCTGCCGCTGGCCCGTCGGCCGGAACCCGGCCCGCAGGTAGAAGGCGTACGCGCGATCGTTGCCGTCCGCCACCCACAAGGTCAGCCGTTCCGCGCCCGCTGCCGCCACATGCCCGGCAGCGGCATCCACGAGCAGCCCCGCCACCCCCCGTCCGCGTACCCGCGGGCTCGCCCACATCGAGATCAGATGCCACTTGGTGGCCGGGTTCGCTTCCGGGACCGGGAAGACGGCCACCAGGCCGACCTGCTCGTCACCCTGGCGGGCCACGAACCAGGCCGCCCTTTCCATACGCTCCCGCCAGTCCTGCTCCCCGAGCGCGAGCTCGTGCTCCACGGTGGAGGCGAACGTTTCCGGCGAGTCCCGCAGCGCCGCCAGCCGGACGTCCCTGAGCGCCGTCCACTCACCGGGCCCGATGCGGCTCACGCCGACCGGCTCCTCGCCCGGCCCGGCTGCATGCGGGCGCTGAGACCCGCCGCCCGCCTCGTTCACGGCATGCCGCTCCCCTGGCTCCATACCCTGACGGTCCCCGGTCGGGGCTGCGGACCGCAACTGGTTTGCAGCCATCCTGGCGGCCTCCCCCGGCACCAGCAATAACGCCGGGTTAGCCTCGCACAACCGTGTAGCAGTCGAGGCAGTGCGGGCAGCGGGCAGCCATGCCGGCGCTTCTCCCCCGGCAGACCCAGTTTTATGCGCGTGTGACATCCGGGTGGCTGCGCCCCGGCTGCGGTTGTCCGCGGGAGCGGGCATAGCGTCTGGGTATGGCTCCGCGCAGCAGGACTGAGGCGGCCGGGCTCGCTCACCAGGTCTGGCTGCTGCTGTGCACCCTGGCCGAACAGCACCCCGGCGAGTTCACCCCGGAGACCCGCGGTGCGGCTGCGGGCTGGCATTGGGAGGGACCCGGCGCGGCGCTGATGCGCCGGGTGGCGCCTGATATGGCCGATAGTGAGCGGCGGCGCGCCAAGGAGTACCTGCAGGCCACTCACATGATGGTCAACGTGTCCGGCGGGGCCCTGCCGACCTGGTTTATCCGCAAAGACTGGCATGGCGGGCCGCCTGCGCACGTGCACCTGATGCCGCACGAGCAGCCGCGCGAGCCGGCAGGCGAGCCGCGCGAGCCGGCAGGCGAGCCGCGCCAGCCGGCAGGCGAGCCGCGCCAGCCGCCCACGGCAGCCGCACCAAGCGGCGACAGTCTGGCCAAGGCGGTCCGGGAACTGGTCGGCCATACGGGTGTGGTGGAGGCCGAGGCCGCCAGCCTCCGGGCGGAAAATGACCAGCTGAGGGCGGAGGCCGAGCAGTTGCGGGCTGACCGTGATCGCCTGGTGGCCGAGAACATCAGGCTGCGGGACACCGTCCGCCAGATTATGGAGCTGCTCGGGGAGTATCGGAAGTGACCCCGGGGCTTGCGGTGCGCAGGCCGCCCCGCTGGCCCGGCGTCGCCTGCCACCGCGGTTAGCATGCGAACGTGCGCGTGCTTATCACCACCGAGCGTCTGGTCATCCGCCCGTTCACACCGGCCGACTTCGGCGCCATCCACGCGATCTGGTCCGATCCCGAGGTGATGAGACACATCCCGGGCACTGCCCACGACCAGGAGAGAAGCCGGGCCAGGCTCAGCGAGAAGATCAGCCACCAGGACCAGCACGGTTTCAGCAAGTGGGCCGTGACCGAGAAAGGCAGCGGGGCCCTGGTCGGTGAGTGCGGCCTGCAGTACCTCGACAGCGACATCGAGCTGGGCTACAAGCTGGCCCGGGCGCACTGGGGCCGGGGATTCGCCGCAGAAGCCGCCCAGGCCTGCCTTGACTGGGCCCTGGCAGAGCGGCCGGAGAAGGTCGTGGCCATCGTGGATCCCGCCAACACCCGCTCCGCCCGGGTACTCGCCAGGATCGGCATGGTGCGCGACGGGACGATGTGCCGCTTCGGCAACGTGTGGGACTTCTATGTCGCCGTCCGGGACCGGGCGGCGGTCAGCGGTTCGAGTACACCCGGTCCGGGGTGATCAGCACCGCGGTCCGGCGTTCCTCCGCCATGACCCGGTCGTAGGTGTCCCAGTCGTCGTGGGTGCCCCCGGCGGCGGTGAAGATGGCGCGCAGCAGCAGCCGGATCCCGTCGGCGTCCAGGTTGCCGAACGGGTCATCCGGTCCTGCCAGCTCGGCCGGCCCTTCCGCGGCCACCCACTCCCAGCTGGCCCGCACCACGGCCGTGGCCCGCGGCCGGGCCCGCAGGTTGGCCAGCTTGCGCGAACCCCCGCGCGCGACCAGGGCGACGACCGGGCGGCCGGTGACCGGATGGTCCAGGACGCCCGCGTTCACCACCGAGGACTGGATGGTGGTGTCGGCGCGCAGCGTCGACACCACGCACAGGCCGTGGTCGAGGGTCACCAGCCGGGCGAAATCCGAGAGGTCAGCCACGGACGCGAGCCTAGTGGGTCACCCCACGGAGGAGTAGGCGACCACGCCGCGGCGCAGCGCGTCCTGCGCGGCCCGGGCGGTCGCGGCGAGCGGCGCGTCCCCGGCGGCGACCGCCACCTGGCCCAGCACGTCGATCAGCTGCCGGACCGCGCGCACGAAATCGCCCGGCGTCAGGTCGGGGCCGAGGACGGCCGTCAGCGGCTTGCCGCGGGCCCAGGCCTGCGCCGCCCAGGCGAACCCCAGATCAGGCTCGCGCAGGAACGACAGGCGATGGTCCTTTTCCAGGCTGTCCAGGTCACCCCAGACGGAGACCATCTCCGCCAGCACCTCGCGCACCGGGCCCGCGGGCGGGCGCGGCGGACCGGTCTCGTCGGACCGGCGCGACTCGAAGGTGAGCGCCGACACGCAGGCGGCCAGATCGGGCGCGTCCAGCCCGTCCCACAGGCCCCGGCGGAGGCATTCCGCCGCCAGCAGGTCCAGTTCGGTGTACAGGTCGGCGAGCCGCCTGCCGGGCTCGGTCACCGTCTCGCCCCGCAGGTAGCCGAGTTCGGTCAGGACGTCGCACACCCGCTGGAACGTGCGGGCGAGGACGTGGGAGCGCCCGGACACCGATGTTTCCAGCCGCTCGACCTCCTGCTGCAGCCGCAGGTACTGGTCGGCCTCCCGGGCGTGCTGCTCGCGGTCCGGGCAGCCGTGGCACGGGTGCTGGCGCAGCCTGCGCCGGATCTCGGCGATCGCCTCCTGGCCCACTGGTTCCCGCTGCTCGGGCCGGGGGAGCCTGCCGAGATCACGGTCGGCCACCTTGGTGCGGACGGTCGCGGCCAGGTCCCGCCGGTGCTTGGGCGACCGGGCGCTGAACCAGCCGGGGATCCGGATCCGGTCCACGACCGTGGCCGGGACCGGGAAGTCGGCCACTGACAGCCGGCGGACCTGCCTGCCAGCGGTCAGCACCAGCGGCAGCGGCTGAGCCGCGGCCGGGCTGACCCGGCCCCCGCCCGCGGCCTGCCCGTCCCGCTTGCCGTCCGCCGCGCGGCCCGGCCGGCCCGCCTGGCCCGGCTGGCCCTTCCTGCCCTTCCCGCCGCCAGCGGCCAGGCCAGGGTCGAGCACCAGGGCGATCCCGGGCCGGCGGCCGCCGGGCACCCGGATGATGTCGCCGGGCCGCAGCTGCTCCAGCGACTCGGCGGCCGCGGCCCGGCGGGCGGCCGAGCGTGCCCGGGCGGTGTCCCGTTCCAGCTCGGTCAGTTCCCGGCGCAGCTGGGCGTACTCGGCGAAGTCGCCGCGGTCGCAGGCAGTGGCCAGCTCGGCCAGCTTCTCCCGGCCCGCCCGCGCCTGCCGGGCCAGGCCCGCCACCGCCCGGTCGGCCTGGAACTGCGCGAACGAGGCTTCCAGCAGCGCGTTCGCCCTGGCCAGCCCGGCCTGGCGGACGAGGTTCACGGCCATGTTGTAGGACGGCTGGAAGGTGGAGGCGAGCCGGTAGGTCCGGGTGCCCGCCAGCCCGGCCACGGCCGCCGGGTCGATGCCCGGCTGCCAGAGCACCACCGCGTGCCCTTCCACGTCGATGCCGCGCCGCCCGGCCCGCCCGGTGAGCTGGGTGTACTCCCCCGGTGTCAGCGGAGCATGGGTGTCGCCGGACCACTTGTCGAGGCGCTCGATGACCACCGTGCGGGCGGGCATGTTGATGCCCAGCGCCAGCGTCTCGGTGGCGAACACGGCCCGGATCAGGCCCGCGGTGAACAGTTCCTCCACCGTTTCCTTGAAGGTGGGCAGCAGCCCGGCGTGGTGCGCGGCGATCCCCCGCTGCAGGCCGGCCAGCCACTCGGCGTAGCCGAGCACGGCCAGGTCGGCTTCGGCGATCTCCGCGGTCCGGCGTTCCGCCACCTTGGTGATGGCCGCTGCTTCCTCGGGGGTGGTCAGCCGCAGGCCGGCGTCCAGGCACTGGCGCACCGCCGCGTCGCAGCCCGCGCGGCTGAAGATGAACGTGATCGCCGGGAGCAGGGCCGCCGCGTCCAGCCGGGCGATGACCTCCGGCCGCCGGGGCAGCCGGAAGCGGGCCGGGCGCCGCCCGCCCCGGCCCGGCCGGGTGGGGGCCTTCCGCTCGGACCAGTCCTCCCGCCGGGCGAGCCGCAGCAGGTCCGGGTTGACCTGGGCCCGCCTGCCGCCGCGGTCGCTGCCCTCGACGAACAGGTCGTGCAGGCGGCCGTCCACCAGCATGTGCTGCCACAGCGGCACCGGCCGGTGCTCGTCCACGATGACCGTGGTGTTGCCGCGCACGTCGGCGAGCCACTCGCCGAACTCCTCTGCGTTGCTGACGGTCGCGGACAGCGCCACCACCTGCACCGACGGCGGCAGGTGGATGATCACCTCTTCCCAGACCCCGCCGCGGTAACGGTCACCGAGGTAGTGGACCTCGTCCAGCACCACGAAGCTGAGCCCGGTCAGGGTCGGCGAGCTGGCGTAGATCATGTTGCGCAGGACCTCGGTGGTCATGACCACCACCGGGGCCTCGCCGTTGATGCTGTTGTCGCCGGTCAGCAGCCCGACGCTGGCCGCGCCGTAGCGGCGGGCCAGGTCGTTGTACTTCTGGTTCGACAGGGCCTTGATCGGGGTGGTGTAGAAGCACTTCTGGCCCTTGCGCAGCGCCAGGTGCACCGCGAACTCCCCGACCACCGTCTTGCCGGAACCGGTCGGGGCCGCCACCAGGACGCCGTGGCCCTCCATGAGGGCACGGCAGGAACTCCGCTGGAATTCGTCGAAGGTGAAGTCGTAGAGCCCCTGGAACTCCGCCAGATCCGGGCCGTCCTCCGCGCGTTTCCGGAATGCCGCGTATCGCTGCGCCGGGCTGGCCGCCCTCGGCGGGATGGACATGCGATCAAGCGTAAGCGAGCCCCGGCCGTGCCCCGCGAGAGGGCGTCCCCCCGCGCGGGAGGGCTAGCCGGGCGAGACGGTGTCGTCCAGGTCCAGCGGGGACATCTCGTCATCGTCCAGCCCCGCGTACGGGTCGGGCCGGCGCGCCCGGCGGCGGTCGTTCGCCCAGGCGAACACCTCCGCCACCTCCACCAGCACCACGCACGGGACCGCGAGCAGCAGCATGCTGAACGGGTCCGGGCTGGGCGTGGCGATCGCGGCGAACAGGAACACCGCGAAGATCATGAGCCGGCGCCACTTGCGGAAGCGCTGGTGGGTCAGGATCCCGGCCATGTTGAAGATCACCATGACCAGCGGCAGCTCGAACGCCAGCCCGAAGATCAGCAGCATCGCCATGGCGTAGCTCAGGTAGGTGTCCACGGTGAACACCGAGGCCACGCCGTGCGGGATCATGCTGACGAAGAAGTGCATGGCCTTGCCCATGGCCAGGTAGGCGAAGACCGCCCCCAGCGCGAAGAGCGGCACCGCGCACCCGATGAATCCCCAGGTCCAGCGCTTCTCCCGGGCGTACAGCCCGGGCGCGATGAAGGCCCACAGCTGGTAGAGCCAGACCGGCGAGGAGATGACCAGCGCCACGATGAACGCGATCTTCAGGTGCAGGAAGAAGCCGTCGAAGACCCCGTTCACCACCAGGGTGGAGCCGAAGTGCCCGTTGCACTGCTTGTGGTCCGCGATGGAGATGCTGCAGTAGGGCTTCTCCAGGAACGTCCAGATCGGCGTGAACAGGAACCAGGCGACCCCCATGCCTGCGCCGATGCCCAGCAGCGCCTTGAGCAGGCGGCTGCGCAGCTCCCGGATGTGCTCCATGAGCGGCATCTGGGCCTCGGGATTGTCACGCCGCGACGGCCGCGGCGCGCGGGGACCGCGCGCGCGCGGCGGCGCAAGCGGATCCGGCGACGTACTCATCCCCGGACGGGCGGTCAGCCGGGCTGGTTCGTGCGCTGAGCCTCGGCCGGCTGCGCCTCAGCGGTGCTGGCCGGTGCGGGCGCGGGCGCCGCGAGCTGCTGCGGGGGGGCCGGGGCCGGGTTCGGCTGCTGGTCCTCCTCGCGCAGGCCGCGAGTCTCCGCCTTGAAGATCCGCATGGCCTGGCCCAGCGAGCGGGCGCTGCCGGGCAGGCGCTTGGCCCCGAACAGGAGCAGCACCACCACGAGCAGGATGAGGATATGCCAAGGGCTATCGAAAAGTCCCATATCAGTCCTTGTCGGCGAGGAGCACGCTCCCGCGCTGCGGGTTTACCTTCGGCCACATGTTACGCCCCCGCGCAAGCGCTTCCTACCGGCCGTGGCCGGTCTGCCCGCCGGCCTCCCCGTACTGGGCGAGCGCCTCGGCCGCCGCCGCCCGGACGCTGGCAGCCAGGTCAGCGGGCTCGAGGACCCGCCCGTCCTCGCCCAGCCGCAGGGCCAGCCGCCGGATCCAGCCGGCGTCCGGGGTCCGCAGGACCACCCGCAGGCGCCCTTCCCCGAGCTCGGTCACGCTTTCGCACGGGTAGTACTCCGCGACCCAGCGCCCCAGCGGCGCCAGCTCGACGACCACCCGCAGGTCGTCCGGGGACGGCTGGAAGAGGCCCTGGTCCACGTCGTGCGGGGCGGCGTCCCGGGGCACCTCGGCGGGCACGTCGAGCACCTCGATGCCGAGCACCCGGTCGAGCCGGAAGAGCCGGACGTCCTCTGCCCGGCGGCACCACCCCTCCAGGTAGGTGCGGCCCTCGACGGCCAGCAGCCGCATCGGGTCCACGTCCCGCTCGGTCGCCTCGTCCCGGCCCGGCACGTAGTAGGACAGGTGCACCCGGCGGCCCTGGGCCAGCGCGGCCTGCAGCTCGGTCAGCACGCTGTGCTCGGCGGGCCGGTCCACCTGGACGGCCACCTGGGCGCTGGGCGCGGCCGCTTCCCCGGCCGCCGCCTCCAGCTTGGCGATGGTCCGGCTGAGGGCGGCGCTGTCCCCCAGCCCGGCTGTCAGCTCCGCCAGCATCCGCAGGGCCACCAGCAGCGCGCTGGTCTCGTCCGCCCCGAGGCGGAGCGGCCGGTCCATCGACTCGGCCTGGCTGATCTCGATCTCGCCGCCCTCGTAGGACAGGTCGATCGGGCAGTACGGGTCCGGGGTGCGCAGCTCCACGCACCACAGCATGTTCAGGTCATCGACCAGTTCCCGCTCGGTCAGCCCGAAGGCGGCCGCGGTCTCGGCCAGCCCCACGACCTTCCGGCTCATGACGTAGGGAACCAGGGCCAGCAGCCGCTGCAGCCGGTCCGAGCTGGTCCTGGCCCCCGGGCCCGTCTTCCGGCCCTCGCTCATGCCGTCCCCCCGCTCACGCCAGCGCCCCCTTGAGCCGTGCCATGACCGCGTCGCGCAGGTCGGCCGGCTCGAGCACGATCACGTCGGGGCCGAACGAGGCCACGTGCTCGGCGAACCAGCCGAGATCGGAGTAGCTGGTCTCCACCAGGTCCCAGCCCGCGTTGCCGGGCTGCTGGCGGCTGGCATAGCGGCGCAGGCCGTACCCGGCGCCGGACCGCACCCGCAGCACGGCGGCCTGCCGCGGCTGGGCCGGCGTGTCCCACTCCCGGACCGCCTCGCGCACGTCGGTGCCCGGCGGCACGGTGACCGACCCCGGCGGCCCGCTGAACTCCACCGCCCCCTCGATCCGGCTCAGCCGGAACACCCGCATCGCGTCCCGGTCGGTGTCGTGCCCGGCGACGTACCAGCGCCCGTTCCGGTTCACCACGCCCCAGGGCTCGAGGTGGCGGCGCTGGGCGTCACTCCGCCCGGCCGCCCGGTGACAGAAGGTGACGGGGCGGCGGTCGCGCACGGCCTGCCACAGGGCCCCGAACGACGCCTCCCCCGCCTGCAGCCGCGGCTCGATGCCGGGGGCGCTCACCTCGTCGGCGTCCACGCCGGCGGCCCGCAGCTTGAGCAGCGCGCCCGCGGCCGCGCCGGCCAGTTCCGCTTGCCGCCACACCCGCCCGGCCAGCGAGAGGACGGCGGCCTCGTCGGGCTCGAGCCGGATGTCCGGCAGCACGTAGTCCTGGCGGGAGATGCGGTAGCCCGGTTCCTCCTCCAGCCCGGAGTTGGTGCCGGTCTCCAGCGGGATGCCGAGCTCGCGGAGCTCTTCCTTGTCCCGCTCGAACATCCGCTTGAACGCGTCGAACGTGTCCGGGTAGCCGGGCACGGCGGCGCGGATCTGGGTGGCGGTGAGATAACGCTGGGTCGAGAGCAGGCAGACCACCAGACTCAGCAGCCGCTCGGTCTTCCGCTTCGACATAATCCCCCTTCCCGCCCTCCCAATTCTGCACCGTAATTCTGCCCTGGCCGGGCAGGTTCGGGCGACGCCCGGCGGTGAGCCGGCGCCGCCGCACCCGGTGCGCCGCGGCGGCGGGTTACCCTGCCGGGATGATCCAGTGGCGCGACGGCGTCGTGACCGCGGTCCGGCGTGAGTGGCCGGGCGCGGTGGAACTGAGCGTGACCGCTGACGGCGGGGAGGTCCGCGCCCTGGCCTACCCGGCGCTGACCGGGCGGCCGGAGCCGGGCGACCGGGTCCTCCTCAACACCACCGCGCTCGCCCTGGGCCTGGGCACCGGCGGGTACGCGTTCGTGGTGGCCGTCCCGGACCGGCTGCCGTCCGACCCCGCCCTGCCGGGGCATCTGGTCAAGGGCCGGTACACGCCGCTGCAGGCAGTCGTGCAGGGAGCCGACGAGCAGGGCTCGCCGCACCACACCCTGCTGGCGGAAGCCGACAGCCTGGACGGCATGCCGGTGGTCATCGCCGACCTGCACTCCGCGCTGCCCGCGGTGCTGGCCGGGCTGCGGGCGGACCGGCCCGGCGCGCGGGCCGTCTACGTGATGACCGACGGCGGCGCCCTGCCCGCCTGGTTCTCGATGACCTGCGCCGGCCTGCGCGAGGCAGGCTGGCTGGCCGGGACGGTGACCTCCGGGCAGGCGTTCGGCGGCGACCTGGAGTCGGTGACGCTGCACACGGGCCTGCTCGCGGCCCGGCACGTGCTGGGCGCCGAGGTGGCCGTGGTCACCCAGGGGCCCGGCAATCTCGGCACCGGCACCCGGTGGGGTTTCTCCGGGGTGGCGTGCGGCGAGGCCGTCAACGCGGCCGCGGTGCTGGGCGGCCGGCCGGTCGCCAGCCTGCGGGTCAGCGAGTCCGACCCGCGGCCGCGGCACCGCGGGGTCTCCCACCACAGCCTCACCGCCTACGGCCGGGTGGCGCTGGCCCGGGCCGACGTGGTGGTGCCCGGGCTGCCCGGCGAGTTCGGCACGCAGGTCGCCGGGCAGGCCGCGGCGCTGGCCGGGCGCCATAGGCTGGTGCGGGTGCCGGTGACCGGCCTGCGGGAGGCGCTGCGCGGCTGCCCGGTGCGGCTGTCCACCATGGGCCGGGACCTGACCGCGGACCCGGCCGCCTTCCTGGCGGCGGCCGCGGCGGGCCGGCACGCGGCCGCGCTGCTGGCCCCGCCGTCAGCCGCGGCAGGCCAGCCGCTGGCCTGAGATCCTTCGTAGTGAACGAGAAGCCCCCGGCCGGCCCCGGCAGGAAAGGAACCGTGTGCGACCCGAGACCCCGGCCGCCGGCGGGCAGCCCGGCCAGCGCGCCGCCCTGCGCTATGACCTGGAACGGGACGCCGTGCGGGTGGTGCTCACCGACGCGGGCGGCCGCGTCCTGCTGTTCCACGCGGTGACGGCGGACGTCGGCCCGGCCGGCTGGTGGGACCTGCCGGGTGGCGGGATCGACGACGGCGAGACCTACCTGGAAGCCGCGGTCCGCGAGGTCCGGGAAGAGACCGGCCTGGCGCTCGATCCCGCCCTGATCGGGCCGCCGGCCTGGCGGCGGGACTCCACCTGGCGCTCACGCGGGCAGCGGCGGCTGCAGCACGAGGTGGTGGTGGCGGCCACGGTGCCCGGCGACCGCCCGGAGATCTCCGTGGCCGGGCGCACTCCCTATGAGCTGGAGGTGTACGTGGCCAGCCGATGGTGGGAGCTGACCGAGATCCAGGCCAGCCGGGAGCGCTTCTATCCCGGCCGGCTGCCGGAGCTGCTGCCGGCGTTCCTGGCGGGCGAGCGCATCGACGAGCCCTTCGAATTCTGGAACTGAGCACGTCCCAGGCTGGCCAGCAGGTTGCGGTGCCAGACCAGGATCACGCAGCCGGCGGCGTGGTAGGTGCGGGCGGGGCGGCCGAAGGTGGCGAGCACCTGCCGGCGCGGGGCGAACCCCGGGTAGCCCGGCCGGCCCGGGGCCAGCACCACGTAGTCCGCGGTCGCGCGCCGGGGGTCGTACCAGGCGGCGTCAGCCGCCCAGCGGCCAGCCGCGAGCCGGCCCCGGGCGGTGCGCACCGGCCGGATCCGCACCCGGCCGCCGGTGTCCGCCGTCACCACGCTGGCCGCCCAGTAGCCCGCCAGCCCGTCCCGCAGGTGCCGGGCGGCCAGCCAGGCCCCCAGCCGGTGGTACTCGGCGGTGGCGGCCGGGCGGGTCAGCCCGGTGGCCAGGCTGGCCAGGTATCCAGCCAGGATCAGCCCGGCGGCGAACCCGGCCGCGAACCGGGCAGCAGGGTGGCGTGCGGGACTGCCCTGTCTGCCCAGCCACCGGGCAAGCCGGGGGCCGGCGAGGCGGCCGGCCAGGGCGGCGCACAGCGGCAGCACCACGTCTATCTCCCGGGTGGCCGGGAGGGCGTGCGGCCGGTCGCTGATGGCATAGGCCACCACGTCGAGCAGCACTCCTGCCAGCAGGACCTGCGCGACCCGGTCGCCGCCGCGCCGGAAGCAGCGTGCTGCGAGGAACAGCGCCCAGGCTGCCAGGGCCACCCCGGCCAGGTGCGCGACGGCCAGCACCGTGGCCAGTCCCGGGCGGGCGTCCGGGAAATCCGCGCCGAACAGCAGCAGCAGGCCCCGGCCGGTGACCGCCAGGTTGGTGAGCAGGTGGCCCGGCTTCACCGGCGCCACGTGGACCGGCGCGACCCGGAACCCGCCTGCCGCGGTGATGGCCCGCCCGGCCGCCGCGGCCAGCGCCGATCCGGCCAGCGCGGCGGCGGCCAGGCCGAGGTCGTACCGGCGGGCGCCGGCGCAGCCCCGCAGGCCCCGCAGGGCGCACACCCCCGCCAGCGGCAGCACGCCGATCCAGAAGGCCAGCGGGTCGGCCACCTGCGCCCAGCCCAGCACCAGCCCCACCGCCGCGGCCGCGGCGGGCCCTGGCCGGGCCCGGTCCAGGATCAGCCAGGCGGCCAGGACCGGCACGGCGGTGCCGAGGTGGTCCGGGGAGGAGAGCAGGATGTTGACACCCGGCCCCAGCTGCGGGGTGAGCAGCAGGCCCGCCGCCAGCGCCGCCCCGGCCCGGTTCGCCCGCCCCCGCCCGCTCAGCAGCCCGGCCAGGATCACCAGCAGCGTCATGGTCATCGCCGCGGCGATGTGCACCACCTCGGCGGTCAGCCCGGTGACGGCCGTCACCAGCAGGTACTGGGGCAGCTCGGTGGTGTAGAAGGACACGTCGGTCAGCTGCCAGCCGTGCAGCAGCAGGTTGCCGTGCAGCATGTCCCACGCCTGGAGCGTGTTGGCGGCCCCGTCCGAGTTGACGGCGCGGGTCTGGGACAGCCGCAGGAAACAGGCGAATAACGCCGCGGCCGCCAGCCCCAGCCCGGCCAGGCGGGCCCAGCGGCGGGCGGGCCGGGGGCGGGGTGCCCCGGTGCGCGCGGGCTCGGCCTCTGTGCGGGTCATGCCCAGCAGGATGCCAAGGACCCTGCGGCGGCGCTGCGCAACGCACCGAACGGGCCGCCGCCGCGCCCGGCAATGGGAAGATTGCCCGGCAACGCGGCCCGCGCCTGACGCGGCGCGGGGACCGGTCCGCCGGACCGGTCCCCGCGCTCTGTGCCTGCCCGGCTGGCAGGCCGTGCCGAACTCAGCGGGCCGGCTGGCCCGGGCCGACCGCGCCGACGACGTCCACCGCGAACACCAGGGTGTCGGTGCCCTTGATGCCCGCCTGCGCCTGGCCGGTCTTGCCGTAGCCGTCGGCGGGCGGGATCACCAGCAGCACCCGGCTGCCCACGGTCTGGCCCAGCAGGCCCTTGTCCCAGCCGGGGATGACCTGGCTGGGCGTGCTGCCGATCCGGAAGCTGAAGGGCTGGCCCCGCTTCCAGGACGCGTCGAAGATCTTCTTGCTCTGCCAGATCTCGCCCACGTACTGCACGACCACGGTGTCGCCCTTCTGGATCGCCGGGCCCGTGCCCTTGATCAGGGTCTTGGCCACCAGCGTGGACGGCGGCTTGCCGGAGGGGATCGTGATCTGCGGCTGGCTGCCCGTGGCCGCGCTCACCTTGGGCAGGTTCCCGCCGCCGCCGGACACCTGCTGGCCGGACGCGGACGCCTTCGGCGAGAACTCCTTGAGCATGTCCACCACGAACACGAGCGTGTCGGTCGGCTTCACGCCCGCCTGCGGGTTGCCGTTCTTGCCGTAACCCTGGGCCGGCGGCACGACGGCCAGCACCCGGCTGCCCATCTTCTGGCCGACCAGGGCCGTCTCCAGGCCCGGCAGCAGCGGCCCGGCGAACAGCTGCGGGTTCTTGGTGGCGAAGGTGCTCTGCGCCAGCCGGTGGGACGTCCCGCTCCAGATGTAGACGGCGTAGTTGCCGATGAACGCGTCGGACTTGGTCAGCGCCGGGCCGCTGCCGTGCACCAGCGTCTTGACCGTGAGCGAGCTGCCCGCCTTCGAGGACGGGATCTTGACCGAAGGCTGGCTGCCGAACCCTCCGGACACCGCGACGTTCGAGGCGGACGACTGGGAGGACGAGGAGCCGCACCCCGCCAGCGCGGCCACCGCCAGCAGCGGAACGGAGATCATGAGTGCGATACGTCGCATGGGAAACCTTGTCGTCGGGGTCATATCGGAGGCCGGACCTCGGGCTCAGGCCATATTCAGTCACCCGTAACGGCCGGGCAAGCAAAGCCAGCGTACCGGCCGGACCTTGCTGGCAGTGCCGCGCTCAAATCAAACCGGCCGCGACGGCGGCGGCGATCCACGGGATCACCTCGTCGAGCATGTCCGCGAGCGTCGTGCCCGCCTCGAACCCGAGCATCCGCCGGGCCTTGCCGGTCGCGGGCACCCGGCGCTGCACGTCGTGCGGGAACGGCTCGTCGTGGACGATCCGCAGCGGCTCGCGCGGGCCCTTGACCTTCCGCCAGATCAGCTCGGCGAGCTCCCGCACGGTCGTGCCCTGGCTGGTGGAGATGTTGAAATCCTCACACTGCGCGGCCGGGTGCGTCATCGCGGTGACGATGCCCCGGGCCAGGTCCCCGCCGTAGGTGTAGTGGCGGACCTGCTCCCCGGAGCCGAGGATGTGCAGCGGGTCCTGGCCCTTGATCACCTTCTGCACGAGGTCGGGGACGACATGGCTCATGGCCAGCTTGACGTCCCCGGAGAGGATCTCCCGCCCGCCGATGGCCCGGGTCTCCCCCGTGCCCACGCAGTTGAAGGGCCGGACGATGGTGAACGGCAGCCCGTACTGGTCCCAGGCGGCCTGCGCGAAGTACTCCACCGCGAGCTTCTGGAAGCCGTAGGAGGAGCGCGGCGGCGGGATGCGCCGCTGCTGGCCCTCGGCGGACGGCCAGCTGTCCGCGCTCTCGAACACCATCGAGGAGGACAGGTAGGTCACTTTGCGCAGGGTGCCGTCCTGGTGCGCGGCGATCGCGGCGTCGCACGCCGCGGCCGTGATCCGCTCGTTGGCGGCCAGCAGGTCGTAGGCGTAGCTGTGGAAGTACGCGATGCCGCCGATCATCGCGGCCCCGGCGATGAAATGCTCACAGCCGTCCAGCAGGCCGGTCACCAGGTCCACGTCCCGCGCGTCGCCCGCCACGAGCCGGTAGCCGGGCAGCTCCGGGCTGCTCACCGGCCCGTACTTGGAGAAGTTGTCCAGGCCCACCACCTCGTGCCCGCGGGCCAGCAGCTCCTGCACCAGGTAGCCGCCGATGAACCCGGCCGCGCCGGTGACCAGCACTTTCATCGTGCACCCCCGTGACGTATCCGGTCAGCGTCCAGGCGCCGCCCGAAAGCGAACCGGTACCAGCGCAGATAGGCGGGCAGCCAGCGGATGACCCGGAAGTTGGACACCCCGGCCTGGCGGTCCAGCCAGATGGTCGGGATCTCGGCGACCGGGCGGCCCAGCCGCCGGGCCTTGGCGGTGAGCTCGATCCCGATCTCGAAGCCGGCCCGCGAGTCGATCCCCACCGACCGCACGAACTCGGTGGAGTAGGCCTTGAACGAGTTCGTGGCGTCCCGGGTGCCGACCCGGGCCAGCAGGTGCAGCGACTTGCCGGCCAGCCGGGACAGCAGGCCTTTCAGCAGCGGCCCGCCGACCTGCTGCCCGCCCGGCATGTAGCGGGAGGCGGCCGCGACCGCCACCCCCCGCTCGACCAGCCGGGCCAGGTCGTCGATCTGCCGTGTGTCGTCGCACCCGTCGGCCATGGTCACCACGGCCACCGGCGCGACGGCCGCGCCGATGCCGTAGCGGATGGCGTTCGCGGGCCCCCGCCCGTACGTGTTCACCAGGCACGACAGCCGGGTCTCCCGCTTGGCGTACTCGTTGACCACCGGCGCGGTCGGGTCGTCGGGGCTGTCCACCACGACCAGCACCTCACACGGCAGCCGCACCGACTCCAGCAGCCGGTCCAGCACCCCGATGATGTCCTCGCCCTCCGCGTACGCGGGGATGACGACCGAGACCCGCGGGGCGGGCGGGGAAGCTGGCGGCACGGTCACACCAGGACCCCCTTGCCCAGGATGTTCCAGATGTCGGCGGCCGGGACGCCGGCCTCCAGGCCCCGGTACTCCGGGTGTGGGGCGCCCACGATCAGCAGGTCGGCGCGGGCCAGCACCTCCGGCAGCGGGCGCAGGTCCGGGTCGGCGGTCACCCGCGGGTCGGTGCACAGCACCGCGGCGGCCTTGACCGCGAGGATCCGCTTGAGCTTGTAGGACAGGCTGGCCCGGATGTCGTCGGTGCCGCCCTTGAACGCCATGCCGAGGATCCCCACGGTCATCGTGCGCAGGTCGAACCGCTGCTCCAGCCGGTGCACCAGGTACAGCGGCAGCCCCTCATTGATGATCATCGCGGTGTGGCCCAGCGCGAAGTTGTTGTTGTTGTAGGCCGCGAGCTGCATGGTGTCCTTGAACAGGCACGGCCCGGCGGTGAACCCGGCCGAAGGCAGGCCGGCCGCGCGCGGGTAGCCGTCGGCGAGGCCGAGCCGGATCCGCTCGAAGTCCAGGCCCCGGTCGTTGGCCATCATGTACAGCTGGTTGGCGGTGGCGAACTTGATGTAGCGCCACACGTTGGTGAAGAGCTTGGCCAGTTCCGCCTCTTCCGGCGTCATCAGGACGATCCTGGGCGTCAGCCGGCGGAACAGGGCGCTGGCGCGCTCGCTGCCCGCGCCGGTCCGGCTGGAGACGATCTGCGGCAGCTCGTAGATCTCCGTCATGGCCCTGGCCTCGGCGATCCGCTCCGGGCAGAAGGCCACGTCCAGGTCGAGCCCGAGGCCGCGGATCATCTTCTCGACCAGCGCGGTGGAGCCCGGGTACACGGTGCTGCGCAGGATCAGCAGCTGGCCGTCGGACAGGTGGCGCTGGCAGCCGGCCAGGGCCCGGGTGATGGCGCCCTGGTCGGGATTCAGGTGGCTGTCGACGGGCGTGCCGATGACCACGATCACGTGCTCGGCCCGGCCGACGATGGCCGGATCGGTGGTGGCGGCCAGCCGGTCCCCGGCGATCGCGCGCTTGAGCGCCGGGCCGGCCCCGGGTTCCGCGAACGGCATCTCGGCCGCGTTGACCGCGCTGACCGAGTCCCCGTCCAGGTCGTAGATGCCAACGGTCAGGCCGCGCTCGGCAAAGGCGATCGCCAGCGGCAGGCCGACGTGACCGCAGCCGCCGATCACCGCCACGTCCAGGCTGAAGGGCAACAGCCGACCTCCGCATGCTGGGACGGACACAGAGCGGAGCGATCCTACCAGCGCTGACAGCGCTATGTCATCATACGGTTGCTCTCCGTGTCCGGCAGCCGGGCGGCCGGGGCCCGGTCACATGCCGGCGATCAGCTTCTCCACCCGCTCGTCCACCGCCCGGAACGGGTCCTTGCACAGGACGGTGCGCTGGGCCTGATCGTTCAGCTTGAGGTGGACCCAGTCCACCGTGAAGTCGCGCCGGCGCTCCTGGGCCCGCCGGATGAACTCGCCGCGCAGCCGCGCCCGGGTGGTCTGCGGCGGTACCGACTTGGCCTCGAAGATGTCGAGGTCCCGGGCCACCCGCTCCACCGAGCCCCGCTTCTGCAGCAGGTAGTACAGGCCGCGGCCGCGGTGCACGTCGTGGTAGGCGAGGTCGAGCTGGGCCACCCGTGGCGAGGAGAGCTGCAGGTCGTGCTTGGCCCGGTAGCGCTCGATCAGCTGGAATTTGGTCACCCAGTCGATCTCGCGGGCGACCAGGTCCAGGTTGCCGGTCTCGACCGCGGTCAGCGCCCGCTCCCACAGGTCGAGGACGCGGCGGGTGGTCGCGTCAGAGCCGCGCCGCTCGGTGAACTCCTGCGCCTTGGTCAGGTACTCCCGCTGGATGTCCAGCGCGCTCGCCTCGCGGCCGTTCGCGAGCCGCACCTTGCGCTGGCCGGTCATGTCGTGGCTGACGTCCCGGATCGCCCGGATGGGGTTCTCCAGGGTGAGGTCCCGCATGACCGTGCCGGCCTCCACCATCCGCAGCACCAGGTCGGTCGCGCCGACCTTGAGCAGCATGGTGGTCTCGCTCATGTTGGAGTCGCCGACGATCACGTGCAGGCGGCGGAACCGCTCGGCGTCCGCGTGCGGCTCGTCGCGGGTGTTGATGATGGGGCGGGACCGGGTGGTCGCCGAGGACACGCCCTCCCAGATGTGCTCGGCCCGCTGGCTGACGCAGTAGACCGCGCCCCGGGGGGTCTGCAGCACCTTGCCCGCCCCGCAGATGATCTGGCGGGTGACCAGGAACGGGATCAGGATGTCGGCCAGGCGGCCGAATTCCCCGTGCCGGCCGACCAGGTAGTTCTCGTGGCAGCCGTAGGAGTTGCCCGCCGAGTCGGTGTTGTTCTTGAACAGGTAGATGTCCCCGGCGATACCCTCCTCGCGCAGCCGCCGGTCGGCGTCCACCAGCAGGCCCTCGAGGATCCGCTCCCCCGCCTTGTCGTGCACCACGAGGTCGGTGATGCTGTCGCACTCCGGCGTCGCATACTCGGGGTGGCTGCCGACGTCCAGGTAGAGCCGGGCGCCGTTGCGCAGGAACACGTTGCTGCTGCGGCCCCAGGAGACCACGCGGCGGAACAGGTAGCGGGCCACCTCATCCGGGGAGAGCCGCCTGCTGCCCCGGAACGTGCAGGTAACGCCGTACTCGTTTTCGAGCCCGAAGATACGTCTGTCCATTTCCCCCGACCATACGCGACCCGCACCTGTTGCCGCGCGCGCCGGGCCGGCCTGCCTTGGCGCCCCGGCCGGCCCGGCGGACGTGCTTACCAGTCCACCGCCACGTACTTGGTCTCGGTGAACTCCAGCAGGCCGTCGTGGCCGCCCTCGCGGCCCAGCCCGGACTGCTTCACCCCGCCGAACGGGGCGGCCGGGTCGGACACGATGCCGCGGTTGATACCGACCATGCCCGTGTCCAGGGCCTCGGACACCCGCAGCGCCCGGCGCAGGTCGCCGGTGTAGAGGTAGGAGACCAGGCCGTACTCGGTGTCGTTGGCCCACCGGATGGCGTCGGCCTCGTCGGAGAACTTCACCACCGGCGCCACCGGGCCGAAGATCTCGGTGCCGAGAATGCCCGCGTCCGGTGCCACGTTCCCCAGCACGGTGGGCAGGTAGAAGTACCCGCGCCGGTCCGGCGCCCGGCCGCCGGTGACCACCTCGGCCCGGGTCCCCTCCACCAGGCTGGCGACCTTGGACCGGGTGTCCTCGTTCACCAGCGGGCCGAGATCGGTGCCGTCGTCCAGGCCGGGGCCGATGGCGAGCTTGCCCAGCCGCTCGGCGAACCGGGCGGTGAACTCGTCCGCCACCTTCTCGTGCACGTAGAACCGGTTGGCCGCGGTGCACGCCTCGCCGCCGTTGCGCATCTTGGCGACGAACGCGCCCTCGATGGCGGCGTCCAGGTCGGCGTCCTCGAAGATCAGGAACGGGGCGTTGCCGCCGAGCTCCATCGAGCAGTTCGTGATCGTCTCCGACGCGGTGCGCAGCAGCACCCGGCCGACCTCGGTGGAACCGGTGAACGAGAGCTTGCGCACCCGCGGGTCGGCCAGCATGGCCGAGACCGCCGGGCCCGCGTGCTGGGTGCAGACCACGTTGACCACGCCGTCCGGGCAGCCCGCCTCGCGCAGGATCTCCGCCACCGCCAGCGCGCACAGCGGGGTCTCCTTGGCCGGCTTGAGCACCACGGTGCACCCGGCCGCCAGCGCGGGGCCGATCTTGCGGGTGGCCATGGCGGCCGGGAAGTTCCAGGGCGTGACCAGGACGCTGACCCCGACCGGCTGGCGCAGCACCATGATCCGGTTGGCGCCGGACGGCGCGGTCATGATCCCGCCGTCGATCCGGACCGCCTCCTCGGCGTACCAGCGGAAGAACTCGGCGGCGTAGGTGACCTCGCCGCGGGCGTCCCGCAGCGCCTTGCCGTTCTCCAGCACCATCAGCCGGGCGATGGCCTCGGACCGCTCGATCATCAGCGCCCAGGCGCGGCGCAGGATCTCGGCCCGCTCCCGGGGCGGCGTGGCCGCCCACCGCGGCGCGGCGTCATGCGCGGCGGCCACGGCGGCCAGCGCGTCCTCGGGCGTGCCGTTGGCCACCTCGGCGATGGCGTCTTCGGTGGCGGGGTCTATGACGGGGATGGTGCCGGCCCGGCCGGTCGTCCACTCCCCGCCGATCAGCAGCCCGGTCGGCACCTCGATGCCCGTACGGGCCGCCAGGTCGGTAGCGCTCACTCGTCCTCCAGGTACTTCCGCACGGTCTCGGTGATCCGCGCGTCCGATGCCAGCACGTGGTCCTGCGGCGCCGTCAGCGGCGGCAAGCGGGCCGCGCGGGGGTGGTGATCCGCACCGCCAGCGCTCGCGCCGAGGGGGACCAGGCTGCGCACATTGACGACATTACAGCGAATGCCATGGTCAGCCGCTAGCCGGCCCGCTGCCCCCGGGCCCGCGGGGGCCCGGGGCGGTCGCGCCCGGGCGGCCTAGCCCTCGCCGGCGGCGCCGTCGCTCGCGGCACCGCCGTTCGCGCCGCCGTCATCCCCGCTGCCGTCGCCGGCGGCGCCGCCGTCCTGCCCGCCGCCGGAACCGCCGGTCTTGCCTTCCGCGAGCAGCTCGTCCAGCCGCGCGCCGCCCAGCCGCCGGAACGAGCGGTGCGCGCGGCCGCGGGCCAGGATCCCGACCTCCAGCTCCGCGGCGGTCACCTCGTCGCCGTTACTGGATCCCGACGGCGCGCCGGACAGGGCCGCCACCGCCACGTTCAGCGCCCCCGCCAGGCTCAGCCCGTCGGCGTAGCGCTCCTTGAGCGCGGTGGTCACCTGGTCTGCCTGGCCGCCCATGGCCACATACCCGTGCTCGTCCTGGACCGAGCCGTCGAAGAAGATCCGGTAGATCTGGTCGGTCTCCGGGGAGTCCCCCACCTCGGCCACCACGATCTCCACCTCGAACGGCTTGTTGCTCTCGGTGAAAATCGTGCCGAGGACCTGCGCGTACCAGTTGGCCAGGCCGCGCGCGGTGACGTCGTTGCGGTCGTACTGGTAGCCGCGCATGTCGGCGTAGCGCACGCCCGCGACGCGCAGGTTCTCGAACTCGTTGTACCGGCCCACCGCGGCGAAGGCGATCCGGTCGTAGATTTCGCTGATCTTGTGCAGGGCCCGGGAGGGGTTGGGGGCGACGAACAGGATGCCCTCGTCGTACTGGATCACGACACCGCTGCGGCCGCGCGCGATGCCCTTGCGGGCGTAGTCGGCCTTGTCCTTCATCGCCTGTTCAGGCGACACGTAGAACGGCATGGTCACCGCTGACGTTTCCCTTCTGGCCGGGCGCCGGAGTGAATGTGAGCTAGCTGCCTTCGCCGGCGTGCAGCGGCGCGACCGGGCCGCCGGGTGACGTCATCCGCTCGCCGACGACAGCCTCCGCGTACCCGCCGGCCTCGTCATCGGTGAGCCGCCGGAAGCCGTCCGCGTCGACGACGGCCACCACCGGGAAGATCCGCCGCGTCAGGTCCGGGCCGCCGGTGGCGGAGTCGTCGTCGGCCGCGTCGTACAGCGCGTTCATGCACGCGGTGACCGCGTCGGCCTCGCCCATGCCGTCGCGGTAGAGCTTCTTGAGCGACCCGCGGGCGAACACCGACCCCGACCCGATCGAGTGGTACCGGCGTTCCTCGTACCGCCCGCCGGCCACGTCGTAGCTGAAGATCCGGCCCTCGCCGGCGTCCTCGTCGTACCCGGCGAACAGCGGCACGACCACCAGGCCCTGCATGGCCCCGGCCAGGTTGCCGCGGACGAAGGCGGCCAGCCGGTTGGCCTTGCCCTCCAGCGACAGCGCCCGGCCTTCCAGCTTCTCGTAGTGCTCGAGCTCGAGCTGGAACAGGCGGACCAGCTCCAGGCCCAGGCCGGCCACCCCGGCAATGCCGACGCATGAGAACTCGTCGCTGCGGAACACCTTCTCGATGTCGCGCTGCGCGATCATGTTGCCCGCGGTGGAGCGGCGGTCGCCCGCCATGATCACGCCGCCCGCGAAGTCCATCGCCACGATCGTCGTACCGTGCGGCAGGTCCGCTCCGCCGCCCTCCGGCAGTGCGGCGCGCGCGCCGGGCAGCAGGCCGGGCGCGGCCGCGGCGAGGAAGTCCGCGAACGATGACGTCCCGGCGCTCAGGGCGGCCGCCGTGAACCGGCCGCCGAAGTAACCCGAACGGCTGGCGGCGGCGCCGTCCGGGACAGAGCCCGCAAAATCAGAGCCCACGGAGATCCTTCCGGTTGAGTGAGCGTCGGTTCCCTGTCCCGACCTTACTGCCGGCCAGGCCCCTGCCGGCACGGCCTCCCGCGCGCCTGTCCCGGGTGGACCGGCGCGGCGCGGGCTACCTCACTCGCCGCCCTTCTGGACGTAGGACCGGACGAACTCCTCGGCGTTCTCCTCCAGCACCTCGTCGATCTCGTCGAGGATCGCGTCGACGTCGTCAGTCAGCTTCTCCTGGCGCTCCTTGACCTCCGCGCTGGTCTCGGGCGCGGTCTCCTCGGCCTCGTCGCTGCGCTTGGTCGTCTGCCGCTGGCCGCCGGTGTCCTTGGTCGCCATGCTGAACCCTCCCGTGGTCGGGGCCTCGTCGCCGCTTCAACCGTATCCTCGCCTGACAGCAGGCTGCCCAATCCTCAAAACGGACACGAGTATCGTCTGGCCCGCCTGTGCCGCCGGCGTACTAGCCCTGGCCCGTCAGCGCGGCGACGAGGTCGGCGGCGGTCCGGGACCGGTCGAGCAGGTCGCCCACGTGCGCCCGGGTGCCGCGCAGCGGCTCCAGCGTCGGCACCCGCTGGAGGGAGTCCCGGCCGGGCAGGTCGAAGATCACCGAGTCCCAGGACGCGGCCGCCACCGCCTCCGGGTACTGCTGCAGGCAGCGGCCGCGGAAGTAGGCGCGGGTGTCCTCGGGCGGGTTCTCCACCGCCGCGAGCACGTCCTCCTCGGTGACGAGCCGCGTCATCCGGCCGCGCGCGGCCAGCCGGTTGTACAGGCCCCGTTCCGGCCGCACGTCGGAGTACTGCAGGTCCACCAGTTGCAGCCGGGGATGGTTCCACGCCAGCCCGTCCCTGGTGCGGTAGCCCTCCAGCAGCTCCAGCTTGGCCACCCAGTCGAGTTCGCGGGACAGCTGCATCGGGTCGTCCGCCAGCCGCCCCAGCACGGACTCCCAGCGGTCGAGCACGTCGGCGGTCTGCTCGTCCACGTCGGCGCCGAACCTGTCCTCGGTGTACTTGCGGGCCCGCTCCAGGTACTCCAGCTGCAGCTGGACCGCGGTCATCTTGCGGCCGTCCCGCAGGCTGACCAGGCGGCGCAGGGACGGGTCGTGGGAGATGGCGCGCAGCTCGGCCACGGGCGCCTCGAGCGCCAGGTCGCCGTCCAGGAACCGGTCCTCGATCATCGCCAGCACCAGCGCGGTGGTCCCGAGCTTGAGGTAGGTGCTGATCTCGCTCATGTTCGCGTCGCCGATGATCACGTGCAGGCGGCGGTACTTCTCCGGATCGGCGTGCGGCTCGTCCCGGGTGTTGATGATCGGCCGCTTGAGCGTGGTCTCCAGGCCCACCTCGACCTCGAAGAAGAGGCCCGTGAGCGCGGCGAGCACCAAGGCGCGGACCAGATGCGCGCCGACACCCGTCCGCCTTCGCTCCGGCTCCACCTCGAGCATTGTACTTTACGCGGGGCAGGCGTCGACGGGCATCAGTGCAGGCCGACGATCTCGCCGTTTTCGAGGTCGATGTTTTCGGCGGCTGGCTTTTTCGGCAAGCCCGGCATGCGCAGGATGTCGCCGGTCAAGACGACCAAGAATCCCGCGCCGGCATTGACCTGGATGCGGCGCACGTGGACGTCG
>JBLMWU010000120.1:0-10437 GCA_050257395.1 Gemmatimonadota bacterium
CCGCGCCCCGGTTCCAGGTCTGGATCACCCCGTCCGGGGTCATGGAGAACATGGCGTCGTCGGAGGCGTGCACGATGGCGGCGAGCTGCGCCTCCGCCTGCCGGGCCGCTTCCAGCTCCGCGTGCAGCGCGATCAGGCCCCGGTTGGTCTCCTCGAGTTCCCGGTGCAGCTGGGCGATCTGCTCCCGGCAGGCGGCGAGCTCGGCATCGCGGCCGCCGCCCGCGCCGCCCGCCCCGCCGCCCTGCTGGCCGTTCACCGGCTTCCGTGCCTCACATCCCGCACCACGAGGACCGTGGCGTCGTCGGAACCCCGTCCGTGATCACGATAAATCACCGCAGCGGTAACCGAGGGGTCACGTTCCAGCAGCCCGGGGTAGGCCAGCGGGTCCCACTGGCTGCGGATACCGTCCGAGGTGAGGATGAGCACCGACCCCGGGGCCCAGGGCAGCCCGGTCAGGTGCGGGCCCGGCATCGGCAGCTGGGTGCCCAGCGTGCCTTCCCGGCTGATCAGGCCGCGGCTCTCGCGGCCGTGCACGAGCCGGCCGGCGATGTTGCCCACCCCGGCGTAGGTGAGCTCGCCCAGGCCGGGCCGGATCACCCCGGCCGCCAGCACCCCGCCCCGGGTGCCGTGCATCGCCTCGTGCGCGCGCCGCAGCAGCTCGCCCGGGTCGGACCGGCTGGCGGCCCGGTCCAGCGCCGTCAGCGCCGCCGCGGCAGCCGCGCCCGCGGCCGGGCCGTGGCCGAGCCCGTCCACCACCACCGCGGTCAGGCAGTCCCCGGTGGTGACCGCCCAGCTGTCACCCGAGACGCCGCCCCCGCCCAGCGGCACGTTGACCGCTCCCCACCGGGCCACCTCCGGCCAGGCCCGCGGCGGCGTGCCCAGGCGGGCCAGGATCACCGTCCCGTCTGCCCCGGAGTACCAGTCAAAGCCGGAGGCCAGCCGCTGGACGGCGCCCAGCCCGACCCCCAGCCCGCCGGCCCGCGGCGGGGGGAGCGGCGGCACCGCGCCGCCCGGCAGCGGCGCCGGCAGGTCACCGGGCCTGAGCCCGGGCCCGTGATCCACGGCGATCACTTCCAGCCAGCCGGGCCCGGCATCCCAGAGCAGGTAACCGCCCTTGGTGGTGTGCCGCACGATGTTCGCGGCGAGCTCGGTGACCACGATCTCCGGGTCCCCGGCCCGCAGGCCCCCCACGATGGCGGCGGCCCGGGCCACGGCCCGCCTGGCCGCCCCGGTGTCCTCCTCCACCCGCACCGGGTGGAGGACCTGGGTGGCCGTGGTCAGCGTGCCCACTTCACGATCACCACGGTCGTGCCGTCCGCACCGGACGTGAGCGTCATCTCATCCACCAGCCGCTTCGCCCCCGGCAGGCCCAGCCCCAGGCTGCCACTGGTGCTGAAACCGTCGGTGAACGCGGCGTCGATGTCCGCGATGCCCGGGCCGTCGTCGCTGAACGTCGCCTGCACGCCGCTGCGGCCGGACCGGCGGGCCAGCTCGACCCGCAGCCTGCCCCGCGAGCCGGTGGCGTAGGTGAGGATGTTCCGCCCCAGCTCACTGCCGGCGGTCACGAACTTGGTCTCGTCGACCAGGCCGAGCCCCGCCTGCTGGGCCGCGCCGCGCAGCACCTGGCGGACGCGGATCAGGTCCGCCTCGGCGGTGATCGCGACCTCGGTCACGGCGGCGTCAGCCAGCGGAACTGCCATGGCCCCGGAGCCGCCGCAGGAGCGCCATGCCCTGCTCGGCGTTGAGTGCGGTGTCCAGGTGGCCCATCGGCACCCCCAGCTCGACCAGGGTGATCGCCACCGCCGGCTGGATCCCCACCACGGCGGCCTCCGCCCCGAGCAGGCGGATCATGCCGACCATGCGGGTGATAGCCCGCGCGATGAACGAGTCGACCATGTTCAGGCCGGACAGGTCGATCAGCGTCCCCTTGGCCTGGGTGCGGGAGACCTCGCTGGTCAGCTGCGCCTCGATCTGCAGCACCGTGGTGTCGTCGAGGTCGCCCTGCAGGCTGAGCAGGAGGGTGTCCCCGATGCGCATGATCGGGATCGGCCCGGCTGTCATGCGGGCCCGCGATCCGCGCCCGCCAGCCCGGGCCCGGCGAACCCGGGTGACGCGGCGGCCGCCTCGGCGGCGCGTTCGGCGAGGATCTGCATGGCCAGCTGGAGGGCGTCCCGGAGGGTGTTGCGGCTGCGCAGCTGGCCCAGGTTGATGCCGAGATGCACCATGGCCTGCGCGGTCTCCGGCCGGACCCCGCACAGGACGCTGACCGCGCCCATCAGGGTGGCGGCCTGCACCGTCCGCAGCAGATGCTGCGCCACCTGCGTGTCGATGGTCGGCACGCCGCTGATGTCGAGGATGATCACCTCGGCCTGGGATTCGGCGATCCTCTCCAGCAGCCCCTCGGTGAGGCGGGCGGCGCGGCCCGAGTCCAGGGTGCCGATGATGGGCAGGGCCAGCACCTTGTCCCAGATCTGGATGACCGGGGTGGACAGCTCCAGGATCTCGTCGCGCTGGTGCTGCAGCCGCAGTTCCTGCTCGCGGCGCTCGGTGACGTCCCGGATGGCGGCCGACACCCACAGGCCCTCGTTGGTCTCCAGCGGGCTGAGGCTGATCTCGACCGGGAACTCGGTGCCGTCCCGGCGCAGCCCGGTCAGCTCCAGCCCGGCGCCCATCGGGCGCACCCGCGGGGAGTTGTAGAAGCCGTCCCGGTGCCGGGGATGGCGCCCCCGGAACCGCTCCGGGACCAGCACCTCGACCTCCTGGCCAACCAGCTCGTCCCTGGCGTACCCGAACATGTGCTCGGCCTCGCGGTTCACCAGCATGATCCGGCCTTCGCCGCCGACGATCACCATCGCGTCCGGGGCCGATTCCAGCAGCCCGCGGAACATCGACTCGGACTGCCGGGTCTGGGTGATGTCCCGGGTCGCCTTGACGTACCCGGTCAGGGTGCCGTCCCCGTCCCGCACCGGGGTGATGATCACGCTGGCCCAGAACCGGCTGCCGTCCTTGCGCAGGCGCCAGCCTTCCAGCTGCACCCGCCCGGAGTCCCGGGCGGCCGCCAGCTCGTGTTCGGGGACCCCGGCCGCCTGGTCCTCGTCGGTGTAGAAGATCGAGACCGGCTGGCCGATCACCTCACCGGCCGTGTAGCCGCGCAGGTCCTCGGCGCGCTGGCCCCAGCTCGCCACCCTGCCCTCAGGGTCGAGCCGGATGATCGCGTACTCCTCGATGGCGTCGAGCATCGCCTCGAGATCGCGGATCCGCGCACCTGGATCATCATCGGCTGGCGATGCCGCCATGAAACGCCCCCTCACGTAGGCTCAGCCGACACCCGCGTCTTTACGCTTTCTTAGCCCGGGGCAGATCGTACCGGCTGGGCCTCCTGAGTCACCATCCGACACATCCGCCCGGATCCCGTGCTGCAGCCCGGGATGGGCATGGCCTCATGCTACGGAGCCGGCCCCGGCCCCGCCCGGCTGGCCTCAGCGGGCCTGCCAGCGGCCGGCCACGGCCAGCGCACCCGCCGCGGCCAGCGCGAACCCGGCCGCGAAGAGCTGGACCGCCCGGGTCAGCCCCACGGCGGTGGCCAGCACGCCCACCCCGACCGTGGCCAGCCCCGCGCCGGCGTAGGTGATCACGTAGAACAGGGCGACGGTGCCCGCCCGGCCGGCGGCCGGGGCGACCTCGTTGACCCGCCGCACCGCCCCCGCGAAGCCCAGGCCCTGGCCCGCGCCGGCCAGCGCCACGCTGGCGAACAGCAGCGGCACGCTCCCCAGCGCGCCGGCCGTGATCAGGCCCGCCAGCCCGGCGATCAGCAGCACCAGCCCCGCCCGCAGCGACCAGCCGGTGCCGCGGTTACGGCAGGCCAGCTGCGCCGCCGCGGCGACCAGCAGCAGCGACCCGGCCGCGCTGCCGTCCACCAGCAGGTCACTGTGCCCGGCCGCGGCCGCGGCGTAGGACGGCAGCAGGGCCAGCACCACATACGCGACGGCCCAGCCCAGGAACGCCACCGCGGCCGCGAAGGCGAACTCGCCCGCCCGGCCGGGCGGGACCCGGGGCCGCCGGGGCCGCCAGCGCTGGCCGGCCGCGCCCAGCCGCGGCGGCAGCGCCGCCACCGCCGCCAGCGCCGGGACCAGCAGGGCGACCTCGGCCAGGTAGCAGGTGACCCGCGGGGCCGGGGCGAACTCCGCCAGCACGCCCGCGAGCACCGGGCCCGCGCCGACCGCCGCGGTGGTGGCGACCGCGGCGAACAGCGACGCCCGGTCCCGCCGCCCCGCGGGCTCGGTCACCACCAGCCCGGCCGTGAGTGCCCCGGACGAGGCGCCGACCGCCAGGCCCTGCACGACACGCCCGGCCAGCAGCCAGCCCAGCCCGCTGGCAGCCGCCAGCAGCACCGCGCCCGCCGCCGCCGCGGCCAGGCCGGCGATGAGCACCGGCCGGTAGCCGATGGCGTCGCTCAGCGGCCCGCACAGCAGCAGCGAGACGACCACCGCCCCGGCGTACGCGGCGACCAGCAGCGCCACGCCCGCCGGGGACAGCCGGAACAGCCGCTCGTACACCGCGTACAGGGGAGTGGGCAGGTTGGTCCCGGTGATCAGGACGGCCAGCGCGTACGCCAGGCCGGCGAACCGCCAGCGGGCTCCCCGGCCGCCCGGGGGTGGCATGCTCTCAGCTGGGCGTCCCGGCTCGGCGGCGCCTGGCCCCTGCCCGGGGACATCCGGCGCAGGCGGGCCGTCCAGGCGGGTCAACGGGCGGCCTCCGGGGCAGCAGGAACAGGAAGTACAGGCTACGCGCAGCAGCGGAGGCGCCATGAGGCAGGCGCAGGAGATCCTGGCCGGATCGCACACCGTCGTTGTCATCGACTGGCCATCCCGGGAGGTGCCCGAAGCCCTGGCCAGGGCCGGGTTCACCGTGGCCGTCAAAGGCGGCCCGGGGCCTGCTGACTTCACCGCCTGGGAGCTGGCCGGGGGCCAGATCATCACCCGCCCGCTGGGCGCCGCACCCGGCCGGGCCGAGCTGGTGTACGCGCACCGGCCGCTGCCGGAACTGCCGGCCATCATCAGCCTGGCCGTGTCGCTCGGCGCCCGGGCGCTGTGGCGGCAGTCCGGCCGGAACAGCGCGGGGGAGCCGGACCCGGCCGGCTGCTGGCTGCCGCCGGGGGAGTCAGCAGCCGGCCGCGACCTCGCCGAAGCCGCCGGGCTTGCTTACATCGACGACGTGTACATCGCCGCCGCGGCCCGGGCGATCGGTAACGCTCAGTAGCTGTCCGGCCAGAAGGAGCCTGGCGGCGTCCAGGGCACGGGCACGAGACTTGATAACAGCAAGAGGCGGCGGATTGCCCCTGCCGGGCGCGGGAGAGCGCGCCCGGCAGCGTGACCAGCCCAGATCATGATCATTCGCGGGGGAGAGCGGCAGGATCCGCGCTGGCTGCGGGGAGGCGGCCGGCGGTCAGGAATCGGTGTAGGTGGCGGTGCGCCGCTCCAGGAAGGACGTGATCTGCTCGGTGTGGTCGCGGGTGTAGGACGTCAGGATCTGGGTGCGGTTCTCCAGGTCGATGCCGGCCTGCAGGCTGCCGACTTCCAGCTGGCTCCAGCTCACCTCCTTGGTCATCCACACGCCCATCGGGCTGTTGGCGCAGATGAGCCGTGCGGTGTCCAGGGCGGCCCCGACCGCCTCGCCGTCGCCGGTCACCTGGTTCACCAGGCCGATCCGCAGCGCCTCGTCCGAGTCCACGAACCGGCCGGTGAGCAGGAGCTCGTGCGAGCGGCCGGCCCCGATCAGCCGCGGCAGCAGCCAGCTGACCCCGATATCGCACCCAGACAGGCCGATCTTCACGAACGCCGCGTTGAACCGGGCTGACCTGGCGGCGACCCGGATGTCGCTGGCCAGCGCGAGTGCCAGGCCGCCGCCCGATGCGGGGCCGTTGACCGCGGCGATGACGGGCTGGCGCAGGTTGCGCAGCTTCGGCACGAGGGCGGCGATGGCCTGCTGTACATGCAGCCCCGCCTGCGGGCTCCGCTGCGGCGGCGGATCCCCGCCAGGCTCCTGGCCGGCGTCGCGGTGCGGCGGGTCGCGCAGGTCCAGCCCGGCGCAGAACGCGCGGCCCGCGCCGGTGAGGACGACCACGCGGCAGCTGTCGTCCACGGCCACGTCGTCGAGCGCGGCGTGCAGATCCCTGATCAGCTCGCCGGACATCGCGTTCAGCCGGTGCGGCCGGTCCAGGGTGAGCAGCCGGACGCCGGGCTCCGGCTCTTCCGAGCGCACCGTCTGCCCCGAGGCGGGGGTGCTGCGCAGGTATGCATCGCCGTTGATCAGCATGGGTTTCCTTTGCTGGAACGTGCCGCGGGCAGCGCCCGGACCCGCCATCGCGCGGCCGTTCCGTGCGCGCCCCGGTGACGAGCGCGGGCCGGCCGGTCCGGCTGGGAACGGCCGCGGCTGGTCCCGTTGACGGCGGCCGCTCCGGTTCGTGCTGGCGGGCCCTGACCGCGCATACGTTATAGAAGCCATGCAGGGACGGGAAGGAGCGGGACCGTCCCGGCCGGATGCCGTGCCTGGAGGCTGCGTGATGACGATGCCGGGCAAGACCTGCCTGGTCACCGGGGCGACCAGCGGAATCGGGAAGGAGACGGCGGCCCGGCTGGCCATGCTCGGCGCCACTGTCATCATCGCCGCCCGGGACGCGGCACGCGGTGAGCTGGCCGCGGGGGAGATCCGCCAGCGCGTGCCGGCAGGCGGCCCGGTATGGCATCAAGCCCGGCTGGAACAGCTTCAGTCAGCTCTACGTGCGACTGCCCGACGGCGGCGGCAAGATGCGTGACCTCGTCATCGGCGCCAAACAGCTTTCCGGCGCAGCCCTCATCAAGATCGCCGCCGACGGGCTGTCAACCTGAACAAACTCGGCACTGCGCCATCCTGCCCGCCATTGAGCCCCAAGCGGACCTACGGCCAGCGGGGGAGAGGCATCCGGGGCGGAGCCGCCGGTCCTGGCCGCCTGGCTGGCCGGCGGGCAGCCTGCCCAGCCCGCCGCAGGCCTGAGCCGGGCGGGGCCGCGGTCCGCCGGTGCGCCAGGATCGTCGCATGGAACCCGTGCTGATCGCCGGGGCGGGCATCGGCGGCCTCGCCCTCGGCGCCGGGCTGGCCCGCCGGGGCATCCCCGCAGTCGTCCTGGAACAGGCCCGGCAGCTCGCGCCGGTGGGGGCAGGCCTCACGCTGCAGCCGAACGCGGTGCTCGCGCTGCGCCGCCTGGGCCTGGCCGGCGGCCTCGAGCGGGCCGGGGTGCCGTTGTCATCGGCTGCTCTGTACGACGCCCGCGGCCATGTCCTGCTGCGGCCCGGTCCTGCGCAGGCCCGCGCCCTGCTGGACGACGTCGGCGCGCCCGCCCTCGGGCTGCATCGCGCCACCGTGCACGCGGCACTGGCCGGGCAGCTGGGCACGAGCGAACTGCGGCTGGGCTCCGTTGTGTCCTCAGTGGCGCCGGACGAGGCGGTGGTGACGCTCACCAGCGGAGAGGAGATCGCCGGGGCGGTGGTCATCGGCGCGGACGGCCTGCGCTCCGCCGTCCGCCAGGCGCTGTTCGGCGCGTCAGCACCCCGCTACAGCGGCTACTACTGCTGGCGCGGCGTCACCACGGCCAGCCCGTTCCCGGGCGACTGGGCGGGGGAGTACTGGGGATCGGGGCGCCGTTTCGGGGGCTGCGCCATCGATGGTGGCCGGCTGTACTGGTACCTGGCCGCCAACGGGCCGGCCGGCGGGACGGACAGCGACCTCAGGGCCGCGCTGGCGCAGGCCGCGGCGGAGTTCCCCGGCGATGTCCGGCAGGCCGTGCGGGATACACCGGTCAGCGCCGTCCGCCGCGACGACATCTGTGACCGGCCGCCGGGCACCCGGTGGGGCAGTGCACGCGTCACGCTGATCGGCGACGCGGCGCATCCGATGACGCCGAACCTGGGCCAGGGGGCGTGCCAGGCAATCGAGGACGCGCTCGTGCTCACCGAGCTGATCAGCGAGCACGGGCCGGGCCCCGGGGCCCTGCGCCGCTACGAGGAAATCCGGCAGCCGCGGGCGAACGCGGTCGTGACCGCCGCCTACCGGGCCGGGCGCATCGCCCAGTGGAGCGGGCCCGCCCGCGTCCGGGTCCGGGACACCCTCGCACGCCTCACCCCGCCGGCTCTCCTGGTGCGGCAGCTGCGCTCGTCCTGGCAGCTTCCGGGACCTGCCGGGTGACCGGTCCGCCGGGCCAGCCGCACCGTTGCCCTCCTGCGTGCATCCGCCTGCGCGCCGGGCGGCCAGGAGGTGCTTGCTGAAGATAACAGCAAGAAGCGGGGGAGACGGGCTGAGGGTGCCGGGGGAGAGCGGCATGACCATGCGGCAGCCGTGAACAGGCGCGCGTTCGCACCACGCACCAAGCGCCAGTCAGCTGCGGGCTGGATTCGGGCGTGTGCGTTCGCGATCAGGGACGCCACCACAGCACATGACCTGGCCGGCGATGCTCGGCGTATGGCGGACAGCGGAGTTGCCGAACCGGGTGATCAGCGATGGGAAACCGGCGTGCGTCGTCAGCCCTGGCTCACCAGGAGAAACGGGGTCTGGGCAAGCCCGGGTGCGGGAAGGCCAGAATCTCTGGTGCCGGGCTGTCGATTTCCTGGCCGGTCGTTCGTCTTACTGCGTGACCATCCGGTCGTGACGAGGAGGACGCGATGAAGTACATCATGCTGATCTATCAGGGCACCGCGCTTGAGCGGCAGGCCGCGCTGCCCGAGGACGAGCAGAAGCAGGTCTACGCCGACTACCAGGGGATCAATCAGACGCCGGGTGTCACCCCCGGGCTGCCCATGGGCCTGCCCGAGAACGCGACCACCGTGCGGGTCGAAGGCGGCAAGACCCTGACGACCGACGGCCCGTTCGCCAGCATGAAGGAGGCCGTCGGCGGTCTGTTCATCCTCGAGGCTGACGACCTCGACGCGGCCATCGAGGTGGCCGCCCGTGTCCCCGCAGCCCGCTACGGTGGCGCCGTCGAGATCCGCCCCTCGGAGGTGTATTGGTAGCCACGCTCGAGCAGGTCTTCCGTGAGGAGTGGGGCCGCGTTCTGGCCACCCTGATCGGCTTCCTCGGCGACTTTGACCTCGCCGAGGAAGCCGCCCAGGAGGCGTTCGCCATCGCCGCCGGCCGGTGGCCGCGCGACGGCGTCCCCGGCAACCCGCGGGCCTGGCTGATGACGACGGCGCGGAACCGGGCGACGGACCGGATCCGCCGCGACCGGGCCCTTGCGGCCAAGTTCGGCCTGCTCGCCGCGGGCGATCGTGCTGAGGTGCCGATGAAGACCACGACGTTCCCGGACGAGCGCCTGGAGCTCATCTTCACCTGCTGTCACCCGGCGCTTGCGGTCGAGGCGCAGGTTGCGCTCACCCTGCGCACTCTCGGCGGGCTCAGCACCGATGAGATCGCCCGTGCCTTCCTGGTGCCGGAGCGCACGATGGCGCAGCGGCTGGTGCGGGCCAAGCGGAAGATCAAGGCGGCGAGGATCCCGTTTCGCGTGCCACCGGTTCACCTGCTCCGCGAGCGTCTCGACGCCGTTCTCGCCGTCGTCTACCTGATCTACAACGAGGGCTACGGCGGCCGCGACGAGCTGGCGGCGGAGGCGATCTGGCTGGGGCGCGCGCTCGCCGGACTGCTTCCGGACGACCCCGAGGTGCGCGGGCTGCTGGCGCTGATGCTCCTGCACGACTCCCGGCGCGAGGCGCGGTTCAGCGGCGGCGAGCTCGTGCTGCTCGGCGATCAGGACCGGTCCCGGTGGAACACCGGGCAGATCGCCAGCGGCCGCGCCGAGCTCGACCGCGCGATCGCCCTCGGCGGCCGCGGGCCGTATGTGCTGCAGGCCGCGATCGCCTCGCTGCACGCCGAGGTGCCGTGTGACTGGGCGCAGATCGCCGCGCTGTACGGCCAGCTCGGCCGCCTGACCGGCTCGCCCGTCGTGGAGCTCAACCGCGCCATCGCCATCGCCGAGACCGAGGGCCCCGAGGCCGGCCTGCGCATCGTCGACCAGCTCGGTCTCGGTGACTTCCGCTACCTGCACTCGACCAGGGCCGAGCTCCTGCGGCGTCTCGGCCGCATCGATGAGGCGCGCGACGCCTACCGGCGTGCGAGGCAGCTCACCGACGACGGCGCCGAACGGCGCTTCCTCGAACGCCGGCTGACGGAACTGGCAGGCACGGCAGATTCGGGTTAGCCGCCGTTGTGCGCGGCGGGTGCGAGGGTTCGGCCAGCCGCCCGGCCGCTGCCGGGCAGCCGGCGAGCTTGCGGATCGGGCCGCCGGGCTTGAGGACCAGCGGTTGCGGCGGCGCCAGCCTGCCCCAGATCCGCAGAGACGGGCGGCGGAGCCGGGCTAGAGGCGATCGGGTGCGGTGACGCCGAGCAGGCCGAGCCCGTTGGCCAGGACGATCC
>JBLMWU010000121.1:0-9330 GCA_050257395.1 Gemmatimonadota bacterium
CCGCGGCGCGGGCGGCGCCGCTGCTGGCGCGGCCGGCCGGGCCGGGCGGGGGCGCGCTCACCCGGAGCCCGCTGCCGCGAGGATGGCGGCGGTCGGTGGCATGACGCGTCCTTCCTGCTGATGGCCCGCTGGCCAGCGTGCCGTCACCCGCTGGTCAGCGTGCCGTCAGGGGGACTACCCCCGGCAGCGGCCCTCACGCGCGCGGGCCGCCCGCAGGCCCGGCGAGGGCTGCCGTGCGCGGGCTGGGCGAGGGCTGCCGTGCGCGGGCTGGGCGAGGGCTGCCGTCCGCGGGCTGGGCGAGGGCGCCGTGCGCGGGCTGGCTGAGGGCCGCCGTGCGCGGGCTCGGGAGGGCCACTGTCCGCGGGCTCGGTGAAGGGCGGCCGTGCGCGGGCTCGGCGAGGCGGCCGTGCGCAGGTTCGGCGAGGGCCGCCTCGCCTGGGACCTGTCAGCCGTGCTGGCAGGGACGGCCGGGTGATGCGCGGCAGAGGCTCAGCCGGCGTCGCCGGGCAGTCCGCAGGAGGGGCCGCACCGGCGCAGGCTGCCGGTCCAGCCGCGGCCGGCCAGGGCCCGGCCGACCAGCCCGGCGCTGGCGCATGGCTGCCCGGAGACCTCCAGGTAGCCCAGCCGGATGGTGGCGAGGCCGAAGGCCGTGTTCAGGTTGTCGCGCCGGGTGTCCCGCCAGCGGGACTGGGCGGGGTGGGCGGCGAGCCCGTCGAGCTCGACCACCGTCCGGTAGGCGTCGTAGGCGATGTCCTGGTACTCGCGCCGGCCCTCCCGCACCACCCGGCGCTGCCGGTTGCCGGGCGGCAGGCCGTGCGGGCGCTCGACCCACATCAGGTAGCGGTACTCCAGCAGCGAGTGCACGCCACGGCGGGCCGCCTCGGCCGCGCCGCGCAGCTCGGCCCGCCGGGACAGCCGGGAACGGCGGCTCATGGCGGCCAGCAGCCGGTCCGGGGTGGTCCGGCGGCCGCCGACGGCCAGCAGGATCAGGCTGACCGCGTCGTCCAGGGTCGCCGCCTGCCCGGCCAGGTCCAGCACCGTGTCGTCCAGGCGGGTGCGGGGCGGGGCCAGCACCGGATGCCGTGCCTGCGCGAGCCGCCCGGAATAGTGCACCCGCACCCCCGGCGGCCCCGCGACCCGGCTGCCGCTGGGCACGGTCACGTGGATCAGCGGGGCCTGTCCCGGAAGCAGGCCGTAGAGTTCCGCCGCGGTCTGGTGGCTGAGCACCGCGCCCGGCCCGGCCCGCAGCACCGCCGCCCAGAGCAGCGCCGCGCGCGGCGGTTCGCCGCTGAACGCGGCATACACCCCCAGCTGCAGCCGCTGCCACCGGCCACTCTCAAGGCTGGCCCGCACGGCTTTGCCGGTCATCCCCACGGCGAGAGCCTGCTGCCGGGTCAGGACGCCTTCCTGGTCGAGCAGCAGCGCACGCAGCGGGGCAGGTAACTCTCTTGCCACGCCGCCAGCCTCCGCGACCGGCTCATCGCCCCGCCACCCCAGCGGCCGCCCTGTGCATAACTCCGCGACCTCTCGGTGCGCCTGTGGAAAACCGTCGACCGTTCATTTGGTGGCCCCTGGGCGGGCCACCAAATGAACTACTCAGGGGAGGGAGGGGTGGGGGCGGGCGGCGTGGTGGAGAGGGGGTTGGGGAGGGGGCGGGGGTTAGGGGAGGTGGGCGGAGAGGGGGGTGGGTTTGAGGGCGCGGCGGTCGCATTCGTCGAGGAGGCGGGGGAGTGCGCCGAGGGCGGCGTCGGCCGAGCCGGGCGGCGACGTGCAGTCGGAGTCGTGCAGCAGCACGCAGCCGCCGCCGGCCAGGCCGGCCAGCAGCGTGCTGTACACCGAGCCGGGGGTGGAGCCCGCGGCCCACTCCCGCCCCCAGGCGCTCCACAGCACCGGGGTCAGGTCCAGCGCCCGCGCCGCGGCCAGCGCGCCCGCGCTGAGCACGCCGTAGGGCGGGCGGTAGAAGCGGGGCAGCACACCGCTGGCCTCCGCGACCTTGTCGGTGGCCCGGGCCAGGTCGTCGCGCACCGCCCAGGGGGTGCGGGCGATCGTGTACCGGTGGTCCCAGCCGTGCACGGCGATGTCGTGCCCGGCCGCGGCGATCTCGGCCGCCAGCTGCGGCGCCTGCGCCACCATCGAGCCCAGCAGGAAGAACGTGGCCCGCGCCTGCCGGGCGGCCAGTACCTCCAGGAACCGCGGGGTGTACGCGGGGTCCGGGCCGTCGTCGAAGGTCAGCGCCACCTGGCTGGGGTCGCCGAGGCCGGCCAGCCGTGGGAACAGCCGCAGCCGGACCGGTCCCAGCGCGGTCAGCCCGGGTGCGCCCTGCGCCACCGCCAGCCCGGCCAGGCCCAGCCCGGCCAGGGCGGCCAGCCGGCGCCCGCTCGTTCCGCTCATCGCCCTCCCCTTTGCCGCTCCGGGGGCCGCCGCCCCCCCGCTCTGCCGCCGCGACGCCTAATGCCGCGCCGCCCGGTGCCGCGCTGCCTCATGCTGCCCGCCTAATGCTGCGCCACCCAGTGCCGCGCCGAGGCGATCGCGCCGCCCGATGCCGCGCCGCCCACGCTCTCCGTCGCGCCGCCCGGTGCCGCGCCGCCCGGTGCCGCCCGCGGCGAGGCAGACGGCTGCTGCCAGCCTGCCACAGCGGCTGGCGACACACCCGCAGCCAGCGCCGGGCCTGCCCGGGCCGTCGTGGGAACATAGGGTGTCGGTCCGCGAGATCGCCGGCACCGTGCGCGAGCTGGTGGCGCCGGTGCCGGTGGAGCAGGTGCCCGCGCGTGCCGCCGACTATCAGGGAGTCAGCGTGTCCAACAGGCTCGCCAAGGAGTTGCTGGACTGGTCGCCGGAGACGTCCTCCAGCGTCGGCCTGCGCCGTTATCTGGACTGGCTGAAGGGGGCCCGGTGATGCGGCGCGCGCTGCTGCTGTCGGGGTCGCTGGGCATGGGCCATGAGGTGCACGCCCGGGCGTGTGCCGCATCGCTGGCGGAGCGGGGCTGGTCCACCGAGATCCTGGACGCCATGGCGCTGCTCGGCCAGCGGGGCGGCTCGGCCGGGGAGGCGGTGTTCCGGTCCATGCTGGCGGTGCCCGGCCTGTACGACGCGTTCCATTTCGGGGCGCTGCGGCCGGGCGGCCGGCTGGCGCTGCTCGCCGACGGCGCGGCCCGCCGCCAGCTCGTGCCGCGGCTGCGCGAGTACCTGGACGCCCACCCCGCCGACCTGGCCATCTCGATCTTCGCCACCGGGTCGTCGGCCGTGAGCGAGCTCGCGGACCGCTACCCGGGCATGAGCCACGCGGTGTTCTGCAGCGACGTGACCCCGCACCGGCTGTGGGTGCACGGCAACGTGGACCTGTACCTGGTGACCTCGGCGGCGGCGGAGGCGGCGGTGCGCCGCTACCAGCCGCAGGCCCGGGTGCAGGTGGTGCCGCCGCCGGTGCGGCCCGGCTTCCTCAGCCCGCCCAGCCAGGAGGAGGCCCGGGCGGAGCTGGGCCTGCCCGCGGATGACCGGTGCGTGCTGCTGATGTCCGGCGCGTGGGGGCTGGGCCCGCTCGCCGAGGCCGCGGCCGGCCTGGCCGACGCGGGCCTGCAGGTGCTGGCGGTGGCGGGCAGCAACGCCAGGCTGGCGGCCCGGCTGCGGGGCGCGGCGGCCACCCGGCCCCGGCTGCACCCGTTCGGCTACACCGACCAGATCCCCACCCTGATGGCAGCCGCCGACCTGGTCATCACCAGCTCCGGCGACACCTGCGCTGAGGCCCGGGCCGTGGGCCGCCCGCTGCTGCTGCTGGATGTGGTGCAGGGCCACGGCCGCGACAACCTCCAGCACGAGCTGGAGCAGGGCGACGCCAGCGTCACGTCGGCCGCCCCGGCGGACGTGGTCGCCACCGCGCTGGCCGCCCTGGACCGCGCCAAGCCCCCGTCCCCTCCGGCCCGCACCCGCGGCCAGTGGGAGGACGCGTTCTCGCTCGCGCTGGAGTCCCTGGGGCTGGGTTAGGCCGTGCCCTGGCGGCGCTCAGCCGGACAGCGGCGGCAGCTTGGCGGTGGCGCCGGTGGCCCTGATGGCCGGCAGAATGATGCCGTCGATCTTGGCCCGCTGGGCGTTCAGCATGCGCAGTTCCCGCTGCAGCTTGGCGGTGGCGGTCGAGCGCGCCGCGCCCTTGCTGCGCAGGATGTCGGCCACGTCGTTCTGCACCCGCTGGGCGTAGGGGAAGGCCCAGGTCACCAGTTCGTCAACGGCCCGGTTGAGGTGGAAGCTGGCCAGGGACTCGTGCACCTGGTACTGGGTCAGGTCGTCCAGCTGGGTGTTGTTGGCCGGGGAGCAGTTGGTAGCGCCGTAGCTGGCGATACGGACCGCGGTGGCCACGTCGTGGCTGGTGCCGGCCTGGATGGCCCGCAGGACCTGCAGTGATTCCCGGACCCCGCCTGAGCAGGACTGGATGTCGGTCTTCAGGTCGGTGAGGAAGCCGTTCATGTCGGCGGCCCGCTGGGAGTGGGAGGGGTGCACGGCCAGCCCGACCACCACGGCGCCCGCCAGGATGAGCGCGCCTGCCAGCCACAGCCAGCGGGGGGTGCGGTTGGTCACCCACTGGGAGCGGCGGACCGGGACGTAGGGCGGTTCGGTGCGGGTGGGGGTCTCCATGCGCTGCCTCACTTGGTCCCGGGGTCGATCAGGGCGGTGCCGGTGGTCAGTTGCTGGCGGGTGACCGCGCCGAAGACCCGCTTGACGATCTGGTGCTGGGCATTGAGGAAGAACGTCTGTGGCAGCCCGTTCACGCTGTAGGCGGCGGCGGTGGGCATCGGCGCGGCGTCCACCCCGATCGGGTAGCTCACCCCGGTCTTGCGGACGAACGCCATGGCCGCCCCGGCCGGGTCGTTGACGTCGATGCCGATCATGGCGAGCCGGCCGTGGCTGCCGCGGTAGAAGCGGGCGAGCAGCGGCGTCTCGTGCTGGCACGGCGTGCACCAGGAGGCGAAGAAGTTCACGATCACGGGCTTGCCCGCGTACCGGCTGAGCGAGAGCTGCTGGCCGGGGTGGCCCAGGACCGGGACGGTGAAGTTCCGGGCCGGCTGCGGCCGGGCGCCCGCGCCGCCGCCGAGGCCGAGCGCGATGCTGACGGCGGCGACCCCCGCGACGGCGGAGGCGGCGACCAGCAGCAGCAGGCGTGCCCGGCGGCCGGGGGGCAGGTGCCAGCGCTGGCTCATCTCGTACCGCTCCTCCTTCGGTCGTCCTGCAGCGGCAGGCCGTCCCCGGCGAGCCGCTGCCCCGCTGAGGCCTCGCCCACGCCGCCGTCAGGGTCCGGGACCGCGGGCAGCACCAGCTCGAACGCGCTGCCGCTGCCCGGGGTGCTGCGGACCAGCACGTCGCCGCCGTGCGCGTGGGCCACCGCGCGGACCAGCGCCAGGCCGAGGCCGGTGCCGCGGGAGCCGCCGGGCCGCCCGGCGGTCCGGAACCGGTCGAACACGTGCTCCAGCTCTTCCGGCGCGATGCCGGACCCGCTGTCCGCGATGATGATACGCGCCTGCCCGGCGGCCCTATCGGCCGCGACGGACAGCTCGACCAGGTCGCCGTCGCGGGTGTGCCGCACCGCGTTCTCCAGCAGCGCGTCCATGGCCAGGCCCAGCCGCTCCGGGTCGGCGCTGACCAAGGCGCTGTCCAGGCGGCCGAACTGCCAGCGCCGCGGGGCGGTCGGCATCCACTTGCGCAGCACCTCCATGGTGAGCTGGTCCAGCGCGACCGGCTCGGGCAGCAGGAAGTCCGGGTCCTCGGACCCGGCGATGACCAGCAGCCGCTCGCCGAGCCGCCGGAGCCGGGCCAGTTCCCCGACCACCACCTCGATGTCGCGGCTCTCCCCCCGCCCGGCCAGCTCGCGGGCCAGCAGCTCGGAGTGGCCGAGGGCGATCGTGATCGGGGTCTTGAGCTGGTGCGAGGCGTCCTGCAGGAACACCCGCTGGGTGGCCAGCAGGCGGGCGTTCTCCTCGCTGATGAGGTCGCGCTCGGCGTCCGCCGCCAGCCGCCGCTGGGAGTGCCAGACCATCAGCCAGAACATGGCCGCCATCAGCGGCACCTCGTTCAGCTCGTCCACTGGCTCGGAGTGCTGCCAGACATCCCAGCCGATGGCGATGGCGGTGGTGACGATGACCACGCCCAGCACCCACAGGGTCGGCCGGATCGCCCACACCCGGAAGCCGTACAGCAGGGTGAGGCTGATCCAGATGAAGTGGAAGGGGACCGTCTCCCAGTGGGCGAACACCACCATCGCCGCGAGGTTGACCACGGAGAAGGCGGCCCACGCCACGTCAAGCCCGGCGAACGGCCAGCGGACGCTGCGCGGCCACAGCGGCCAGTGCAGCCCGGGCGGCTTGACCGGCCAGCGGAACCCCGCCGGCGGCCAGCGGAGCCCGGGCATCGCCCGGTCGGCGGGCCGCCGGTGCGGGATCGCCCGGGCGACCAGCGGCCGCAGCCGCCCCGGCGGGCGGGTTCCGGGGGCGGCCCGGGCCGCCTCAGGAGGCGAGCTGGTAGCCCTCACCACGCACCGTTTTGATCAGGTCGAAGCCCAGCTTGGACCGCAGCCGCCGGACGCAGACGTCCACCACGTTCGAGCCGGGATCGAAGTCGTAGCCCCACACCGATGCGAGCAGCTGGCCCTTGGCCACCGACTGGCCCGCGTGCTCCATCAGCTCCCGCAGCAGCAGGAACTCCAGCCGGGTGAGGGCCACCGGGCCCCGGCCGATATTGGCTTCCAGCCTGCCCACGTCCAGGATCAGCTCGCCCGCCCGCAGCACCTCGCCGCCCGCGTGGCTGTCCTCCCGCAGCCGGACCCGCACCCGGGCCAGCAGCTCGGCCAGGGAAAAGGGCTTCGTCAGATAGTCCTGGGCGCCCAGCTCCAGGCAGTCCACCTTCGTGGTCACGTCGGCCAGGCAGGACAGCACCAGCACCGGCTGCTCCGGCCGTTCCCGCACCAGCTGGGTGAGTACCTGGCGGCCGTCCAGGTCCGGCATGATCAGGTCCAGGATGACCAGGTCGTAGCCCGCGGACAGCGCCTGCCGGAGTCCCTCGGAGCCGGTCTCCGCAAAATCGATTGCATACCCAGCGGCGGCCAGAGCACGGCTGATGAAGTCGCGGATCCTCGGCTCGTCGTCCACCAGCAGGATGCGTCGGCTGGCCAGCCCGCACTCCGGCACGAGCACAGGCAGTTCGCTTCTCATGGCCATACCTGTCACTTCAGCGTGCCCAGTTACCAGGGACCGGGGTGGCCAGCTCTGGTTCCGGTGGGTATGGGGGAATTCCGGTTACCAGTGGAATGTACTCCAAGCCCCGCCTCATTCCTACGATCCGTAGCGACACCTTAGGGCAAAGCAAACCATTGCACGAGCGTCTCGCGACGGAACGTAGCAGCCGCGGTCCAAGGAGAGGAGATTCATCACGTTGCGTAGCAGGGCATGACTGTTCGGCTTCCGGATGCGCGCCGGAAGGTGACAGTCCGGTTTCTGGTGGCGCCGGCCCGGGCGGCTTCCCGGGCTTCCGCCGGCGAGGCCGTCACGGCCCGAATGCGGCTAGGTAACAGAACGATTGCATTGAGCAAAATCCCAGGTCAGCCTGAGATGGCGGACTCTCAGCGGGGGCCGGTTCATGACAATTTCGTCATTCAGCGCCCGGACTGTTGCTGTACCCAGGGGTTACTCCCAGGATCAGGGGCGTAACAGGCCTCCGGCCGGGGGTTCCAGGGGGACGTTCACGGCCGGCCACAGTCGTGTGCGCACAGAGGCGCCACGGAGAAGCGAGGTGGTGACTGGTGTCTGTGCCAGTCCGTATCGTGACCCTGCTCGTGGCGTTCGCCGCGGTGGTCGCCGGTGCGGTCTTCGTAGTCGCTCACTACATCGTGAGCTCTCCGCCGACGGTGCACTACACGGCGACGGGCAATGTGGTGAACGTCATGCTGCAAGAGGACCCGCAGAACAACAACCCGGCCAACCCCGACTGGGTCAGCTACTACGTGCAGGATCCGCAGACCAAGCAGTGGGTGCACACGACGCTGTTCTCGGTGCCCGCGGGCAAGACGGTCCACGTCACGATCCTGGGTTACGACGGCTGCACCCCCCCGCGTAACAATTACTGGAGCCAGGTCCAGGGCACCATCGGCGGGACGGTGACGGTCCAGCAGTTCGCCGACACGAACAAGCCGATCGGGTCCCCGTCGACCGTGTCCAACATCAACGGCTGGGCGCACTGCGCGGTCGGGCACACGTTCGCCATCCCCAGCCTGCACGTTTTCGTGCCGGTGGCCTCGCCCAACACCGCGGACTTCAACAAGAACCCGTGCGGCGACTCGCCGTGCGTCGAGGGCCCCTACTCGCAGGAGTCGTTCTCCTTCCAGGCGCCGTCCAAGCCCGGGTACTTCCGCTGGCAGTGCTTCGTGCCCTGCGGCGGCGGCTACCTCGACGGCAACGGCGGCCCGATGGCCACGATCGGCTACATGATGGGCCAGATGGAGGTGACGGCCTGATGGCCGCGACCGAGTCTCCGGCCAGGACCGAGCCGAACCACGGCGCCCGCATCTTCGGCGCGTGGCTCGTCCTTGCCATCATCGCGGACGCCCTCATCTGGTTCGTCTGGCGGCCGCACCTGCCCCCCGGGGACATGACCGACCAGGCCAGGGGCCAGCAGTTCGACATCGCCGTGATGGCCGTGCTGTGCGCGCCGGTGCTGCTGTTCATCTGGGTGTACGTGGGCTACGCGCTGGTCGTCTGGCGGCACCGGGCCGGGGACGACGAGGACGGCCCGGCCATGCACGGCACCACCCGGGTGCAGGCCACCTGGATCACCGTCACCGCCGTGATCGTGCTGGGACTTTTCGGCTTCGGCACCTACGAGCTGATCGTCCCGAACGGCGCGGGCGCGGGCGAGGGCCCGTCCCCGATCTGGAACCCGCCCGGGATCACCACCACCAGTGCCACCAGCCTCGCCAGGATGGAGCAGTCCTGGTCGCCGGGGTCGCCGCTGGTCGTCCAGGCCATCGGCCAGCAGTGGGCGTGGACCTACCGCTATCCGCAGTTCGGCGGCATGGAGACCACCGAACTGATGCTTCCGGTCAACACCGAGGTGGAGTTCCACGTGACCTCGCTGGACGTCATCCACAGCTTCTGGGCCTACAAGCTCGGGGTGAAGGCCGACGCCAACCCGGGCGTGGACAACATCGCGTTCGCCAAGCCGATGCAGACCGGCGGGTTCACGGTCCGCTGCAACGAGCTGTGCGGCATCTGGCACGGCGCGATGTTGTCCACGCCCGGGTTGGCGTCGGCCTTCACCCCGAGCTTGTAGGCCCAGAAGCTGTGGATGACGTCC
>JBLMWU010000122.1:0-33516 GCA_050257395.1 Gemmatimonadota bacterium
CATGGACAGGCTGGTCACGCCGAGGCCGGTGAGGACGAGGGCGAACAGCGGGTCAGCGGCGGCCTCGCCGCAGACACCGGCCGGCTTGCCGGCGCTGCCCGCCGCGCCCGCGCACTCGGCGATCAGCTGCACCAGGCCCGGCTGCCACGGGTCGAGCAGGTCGCTGAGGCCGCCGGCCTGGCGGTCGGCCGCGAGGGCGTACTGACCCAGGTCGTTGGTGCCGATGCTGAGGAAGTCCAGGTGCGCGAGCAGGTGCCGGGCCCGCAGGGCCGCCGCCGGGACCTCGATCATGGCGCCGGCCGTGTCCAGGCCGTGCGAGCGGGCCTGGGCGGCGAAGTCCGCCGCTTCCGCCGCGGTGCTGACCATCGGGGCCATGACCCAGACCTCGGCGCCGGTGGCGCGGGCGGCCGCGGCGATGGCGCTCAGCTGGGTGGCGAGGACTTCCGGCTGGCGCCGGGCGGTGCGCAGGCCCCGGACGCCGAGCGCCGGGTTGGGTTCCTGCCGCAGGCCGAGGAAGGGCAGCGGCTTGTCCGCGCCGCCGTCCAGGGTCCGGACGACGACCGGCCGGCCGGCGGCCGCCTTGAAGACAGTGGCGTAGATCTCCTCCTGTTCCTCCCCGGTGGGCGCCTCCGTGCGGTTGAGGAAGAGGAACTCGGTGCGGAAGAGCCCCACCCCCTGCGCGCCGCCGGCTTCCGGCGATCCCAGGTCGGCGGCGCCGCCGCTGTTGACCAGCAGCTTGTCGGGATGTCCGTCGCTGGTCACGCCGTGGCCGCCGCTGCCGGAGCCCGCCGGTTCCGGCAGCGGCGCCGGGTGCTCCTGCCGGGCGGCGGCCAGCTGCTCCGGCGAGATCCCGACCTCGACCGTCCCGGCTGAGCCGTCGATCAGGACCAGCGTGCCGTCGGCGACCGCCATCGTGCCGGGACAGGACACGATGGCCGGGATGCCGAGGGCGCGGGCGAGTATCGCCGTGTGGCTGGTCGGGCCGCCCTGCTCGGTCACCAGGCCCAGGACGGTGGCCGGTTCGATGGTGGCCGTGTCGGCGGGCGCGAGGTCGTCGGCGGCCAGGATGTAGGGGTGACCGGGTTCCGGCAGCGCGGGCACGGGCAGGCCGAGCGCTTCGGCCACAGCCCGGCAGCGGATGTCGTCGATGTCGGCGGCCCGCTCGGCGATGCGGCCGCCGGCGGCCTGCACCGCCTGCCGGTGGGCGGACAGGACGGCGTCGATGGCGTGCGCGGCGTCCAGGCCGGCCTCGGCGTTGGCGGTCACCTCGTCGAAGACCACCGGGTCGGTGGCCATCATCGCGGCGGCGCCGAGGATCGCCGCGGCGGTGGCGTCGCCGCACCGGTCCGCCCGCGCCTGCAGGTCGGCGGACACCGCTTCGAGGGCCCGGCGGGCCCGGCTGACCTCCTGCGCGGGATCGGTGACCGGTGCGGGCGGCGGCAGTTGCGGGCGCAGGCCCATCCGCAGCAGCGGCCCCGCGGCCCGGCCGGCGCTCACCGCGACGCCGGTGAGCTGCTCAGGCATCGGTGGGTGCCGCGTCGAGGTCGGTGGCCAGCAGGGCGGCGAGCACCTCCAGGGATTCCGCTGCCTGCTCGCCGTCGGCTTCCAGGGTCAGCTCGGTGCCGTGGGTGGCGCCGAGCGACAGCACGGCCAGCAGGCTGCGCGCCTGGACGGCCTGGCCGTCGCCGGCCCGCACCATGACCCTGGCCGGCTGCCTGCCCGCCTCCTGGGCGAACAGGGCCGCGGTCCGGGCGTGCAGCCCGCCCTGGGAGGCGACCGTCACCTTGCGCGAGATCATCGGGGTGTTCCTTTCGCTGGGCTGGCCAGGGCCGGCGGGGGTCACGGCTCGACGGTGACCTTGATCGCGTCGCCCTGGCTGACGATGTCGATGGCCTTGTGCACCTCGCCGAGCGGCAGCCGGTGGGTGATCAGGTCGGAGATCGTCACCTCGCCGGCGGCGATCAGCTCCAGCGCCCTGGTGTTCTGGGCCGGGCTGGAGCCGTTCGCCCCGACGATGGTGAGCTCGGAGTAGTGGACGGCGTTGGAGTCCAGGCCGATCACCGGATCGTCCTTGGGCAGCCCGCCGAACAGGCTGATCCGGGCGCGGGGGGCCGCCATCCGGACCGCCTGCTCCTGGGCCACCCGGGAGGCGGCGGCGGTGATGACCACGTCGGCGCCGCTGCCGCCGGTGAGCGCGCGCACAGCGGCCACCGGGTCGGTCTCCTGCGAGCAGATGGTGCCGTCGGGGGCGACCCGGCTGGCGGCCATGGCCAGCCGGAGCGGGTTGAGGTCGGCGAGGAACACCCGGGCCGCGCCGCGTGCCCGGGCCAGCCGCACGTGCAGGCAGCCGATCGGCCCGGCGCCGATGACCACCACGACGTCGCCCGGGCCGACCCGGGCGAGTTCCTGCCCGTTGAGCACGCAGGCCAGCGGCTCCGCCACCGAGGCCTCGGCGAAGCCGACGGTGTCCGGGATGCGGTTGAGCCCGCCCACGGCCAGCACCTTGCCCGGGACCACCAGGTACTCGGCGAAGCCGCCGTCGTACTGGTAGCCCATGGACTCCTGGTGGGGGCAGACGGTCTGCCAGCCGCGGCGGCAGGCGGCGCACCGGCCGCACGGGATGGCGGCGATCACCTGGACCCGGTCGCCGGCCTGCCAGCCGGTCACCTCCTGCCCGGTCTCGGTGATCTCCCCGGCGATCTCGTGCCCCATCACCCGGGGCGGGTCGATGCGGTAGTGCCCGTGCTTGAAGATCTTGACGTCGGTGCCGCAGGTGGAGCAGTTGCGGACGCGGATCTTCACGTCCGCGGGCCCGGGCCGCGGCTCGGGGGAGTCTTCCAGCCGGATGTCCCCGGGCGCGTGGAAGCGCGCGACTCTCACGGTGCTGTTTCCTCTCTGGCGGGCTGAAGCAGCCGGCTGACCTCCGCCGGGTCGGCGGCGGCCCGCAGCGCCGCCGACCGCTGCGGGTCGAGCAGGATCTCCGCGAGCTGGGCCAGGATGGCCACGTGGCCGTCGCCGCGGGCGGCGATGCCGATGCACACGACGACCTGCTCGCCGCCCCAGTCGACCCCATCCGGGAAGCGCAGGAACGCGAGGGCGTCCCGGTGCACCACCTCGCGCGCGGCGAGTGTCCCATGCGGGATCGCGACGCCCTCGCCGAGGTAGGTCGGCACCGAGCGCTCACGCTCGAGCATGGTCTCGATGTACCCGGGCGCGACCGCGCCGCTGTCGACCAGCGCCTGCCCGGTCAGGCGGATGGCCTCGTCCCGGTCGGCGGCGCGGGCGTGCAGCCGGATGGCGGCCGGGTCGAGCAGGGCGGCGACGGGATCAGGCATCGAGGTCGCTGCCCTCGCGCACCGCCGTGACGACCCTGGCCACCGCCGGGTCCCCGATGAACACCTGGAACCCGACGATGGGCTTGCCGCCGGCGCCTGCCCGGGCCCGCTGGGCGAGCCCGGCGTGGCAGACGATGACGTCGGCGTCGGCCGGGATCGTGTCCACGGGGGAGTGCTCCACCGTGACCGAGTACGGCTTGAGCTGCTTGCGCAGCTGGCTGGCCAGCATGACGCTGCTGCCCATGCCCGCGTCGCAGGCCACCACTACCTTGCGGATGTCCTTGCCGTTGATCGTGGTCATCGCCGTCACGCCTCCGCCGGGAGCGCGGTCGCCGCGGTGCCGGTGGCCGGCTGGACGGCCGGCGCCGCGGCCGGGGCGCCGGCCGCATCCGGGTCAGCCTGCTGGCCTTCCTCCGCGGCCGCCCGCTTTTCCGCCCGGCCGAAGCCGAGCAGGGCGGAGCCGACCGCGAACGAGACGCCCGCCGCGATGATGACGCCCGCGAACACGCCGATCCAGCCGCCGCGGGGCGTCTCGATGATGTAGGCGAAGATGCTCCCGGGTGACGGCGTCGCGACCAGGCCCGCGTGCGCGATCACGAAGACCAGGTCACCCGCGAGGCCGCCGGCGATGGCCGCGAGGATCATGCGGGGCTTCATGAGGACGTAGGCAGGACCGCGGCGAAGGGCAGCACGTCGTGGTGGACCAGCCAGCTCACGCCGTTGCCGGCGATGAGCGTGAGATGGTCGACCACCGGGCCGATCACCCAGTACCCGAGGATCGCGATCGCCGCGCCGATGATGCCGGCCGAGAAGTTGTCCACCAGCATCTCGAATCCGGCCTTGATCCGCTCCGCGGTCAGCTTGTCGAACTGCTTGACCACGTAAGCCGCGAGCGGGCCGACGATCATGGCGCCGAGGAACATCGGGACCGCGGAGCCGACCACCACGCCCATGGTGGCGATGGCCCCGACGACCGCCCCCCGCTGGCCGTAGACCATGCGGCCGCCCGTGTAGCCGATGAGCAGCGGCAGCAGGACGCTGATCATCGGCGCGACGAGCTCGGCGAGCCGGGCGTTCGGCAGCCATCCGGTCGGGATGAACAGCGCCGTGATCAGGCCCCAGGCGATGAACGCGGTGATGTTGGGCATCACCATGCCGGCCAGCTGGCCGCCGAATCGCTGAAGGGCCGCCTTGAAGCCCGTCCCCTGGACGGGGGGCGTGTAGGGGATGCTGGTCATGTCGGGGGCTCCTTAGGTGAGGGGATGACGTCGGAGCGTCCGGTGCGGGACGGGGGCTGGTGCGGTCATGGCTGCACGACCAGGTCGCGGGCCAGGTCGGGGGCCGGGCGGATGCGGACCGCCTCCGGCCGGATGTCGGGGGGGCCGGGCATGCGGCTGCCGGGGAGCGCCACCGCGGCGCTGGCCCAGGCGAGGGCCTGCGCGAGCGCGTCCTCGCCGTGGGCGCCGCCGGCCAGGAAGCCCGCCAGCAGCGCATCGCCAGCGCCGACGCTGCTGCGGGGCCGTTCGACCGCTGCCTCGCCGACCGTCACGCCGTCCGCGCTGACCAGCACCGCGCCGTCCGGGCCGAGGCTGGCCAGGACCGCGCCAGCCCCCCAGGAGCGCAGGGTCTGCGCGGCGTCGATGACGTCCCGCATCCGGGTGATCGGGGTGCCGACGGCGGCTGCCAGCTCGTCCCGGTTCGGCTTGATCAGGCTGGGCCGGGCCTGGATGGCGGCCAGCAGCGCCGGGCCGCTGGTGTCGATCGCCACGCTGAGGCCGGCCTGTGCGCAGCGCCGGCACAGGTCCGCGTAGAAGCCCACCGGCACGCCGGGCGGGAGGCTGCCGCAGGCGGCCACCCAGCGGGTCCCGCCGGACAGGCCGCTGGCGGCCTGGGGGGCGCCGTCCCCGCCGGGGCCCGGCCGGCCCGCAGGGGCCGCGGTCGCCGCCACCGCCGCCGCCACCTCGTCCAGCTCGGCGGGGGTGAGCCGCGGCCCTGGTTCGTTGATCTTCGTGATGGTGCCGTCGCGCTCGGCCAGGGCGATGTTCGACCTGGTCCGGGCGGCGATGGGGACGGCGGTGACCGCCACGCCCTCGGCGTGCAGCAGGCGCACGAGCTGGTCGCCCTCGCCGCCGCCGACCGGCAGCACCGCCCGGGAGGGGACGCCGTTGGCGAGCAGCGCGCGGCTCACGTTGACGCCCTTGCCGCCGGGATCCAGCCGGGCGGAGTCGGCCCGGATGACGGCGCCGCGGGCCAGGTCGCCGATGTCCACGGTCCGGTCGAGGCTGGGGTTGACCGTCAGCGTGACGATCATGCGCGGATCACCCGGGGCCCGGCCTGGCCGAGGTCGGCCGCGAGCCCTTCGTCCAGACCGGCGTCGCTGATGAGGACGTCCACGTCGGCGAGCGCGCCGAACCGGGCGAAGTAGTCGTTGCCTACCTTGGTGTGGTCGGCGAGCAGGACCGTCCGGCGGGCCGCGGCCATCATGGACCGCTTCACCGCGGCCTCGGCCGGGTCGGGCGTGGTCAGGCCCCGTTCGCTGGACAGGCCGTTGGTCGCCATGAAGGCGATGTCCACGTACAGCTGGGACAGCAGCTGCAGCGCGAAGTCGTCAACCGCCGCCAGGGTGCGGCCGCGGACCCGGCCGCCCAGGGCGATGACGGTCAGGTTCGGCCGGGTCGCCAGCACCGTCGCCAGCGGCGGCGAGTTGACCACGACGGTCAGCTCCCGGTCGAGCGGCAGCTCGGCGGCCAGCCTGCCGGTGGTGCTGCCCGCGTCGATGATGATCGCGCCTTCCCGGGGCAGCTCCTCGATGGCTGCCTTGGCGATCCGCTCCTTCTCGGCGGTCATCACGGCGTCGCGGGTCGCGAGCGCGGGCTCGAAGCCGAGCCGTTCCACCGGGATTGCGCCGCCGTGCACCCGGCGGACCACCCCAGCCCGCTCCAGGACGGTCAGGTCCCGCCGGATGGTCTCGGTGGTGACCGCGAAGTCCTCAGCGAGCGAGATGACGTCCACCCGGCCCTCGGCGCGGGCCCGCTGGAGGATTTGCTGCTGGCGTTCCTCGGCGTACATGATGTTGTTTCGCTCCTGTTTTGAGTTTGTTAGCCTTTGAATACACCCGATTCGTTGGCAGATCAACCCCTGGCGGGCATCAGGTGCCCGCGCGGGGCAGGGGAGCGCCACGTCGGGGGCGCGCCGGGATGCCGGGCGGCGGGCGGTATGAGGTGACGGGGACCGGATGCACCGGCTCGGCGACGGCCTCAGGCGGGCGGGCCGGCGCCCGCTCGGGTTCAGCCGGTCCTGCGGTAGATGAGGGCGAAGTCGTGCTCCCAGGCGCCCTCGTTGAATGCCTTCTCCCAGGCGCCGGTGATGGTGTTCCCGTCCTCGCTGAAGCTGCCGGTGAACCGCTGCCGGAAGTCCAGCGGGGTGAAGTCGGCCGACTCCCGGGTGAGCGTCCACACCCCGCCGGCCAGGGTCATCGCGTACAGCCGGGCCACTCCGCGGGAGTCGTAGTAGTGCTGCGTGTACGCCCCGGTCTCCAGGTCGGCGCCGACGATCGCCAGGCTGTCCGGGGCCCCGGGGACCGGAACCGCGGTGCGCTGCAGCAGGAACTGCCGGTCCAGCGCCCATTCGAAGCGGCTGACCACCCGGGGACCGGTCCCGTCCGGTGCCGGCGGCTGGCCGGCGAACTGGGCATCCAGGACCCACTCACCGACGAAGACGCCGAGGTGTGCCAGCGCATCCGCCCTGTTCCCGGTCACGGCGATCACCCCGCTCTGATGTGACGGCTGCCTCACGGATACGGACTGCGCCGAGCGGGCGGACTCATCGCCGCCAGCGTCCGCCCGGCCCCGCCGTCACCGGCCTGGGGTCAGACGGTGACCACCACCTTGCCACGGGCATGGCCCTTTTCCTGGTAGCTGGCCGCCGCCGGGATGTCCGCGAACGGGCAGCAGCGGTCGATGACCGGGGTGACCTTGCCGTCCTCGATGAGCCCGGCAAGTGTCTGCAGCCTGCCAGGGAGCGGGCGCTCAGGCAGAGAGGGAGAGCCCGGCGGCGACCTGGGTGAGCACGGCCAGATGACCGTCCGCACCGCCGAGGCCCGCGCCCATGGTGTTGACCGACAGGTGGGTGGCCCCGGCGTCGCGCCACCGGCCTGCCCGTTCCGCCAGCGCCGGGAGGCCGTCCTTTGTCCAGCTCACCCGGCCTTCCATGCCGATGCAGCCCGGGTCGCGGCCGACCGAGCGGGCGGCGGCTTCCACCGTGGCACGCGCCTCGTCCAGCTTCGGCCCCGGCTGCACCTGCGGGAACCAGCCGTCGGCCAGCCGCCCGGCCCGCTGGTACGCGCGCGGTGACTGTGCCCCGAACCAGATGGGGATTGGCCGCTGCACCGGCAGCGGTGCCAGCCCCGCGCCGGTCACCCGCTCGTATTCGCCCTCGAAGCTGACCGTCTGCTCGGTCCACAGCCGCCGCAGCAGCGCCACCTGCTCCTCGACGCGCCGGCCCCGGGTGGTGAAGTCCATGCCGAGCGCCTCGTACTCGACCGCGTTCCAGCCCAGCCCGATCCCGAAGCGGAACCGGCCGCCGGTGAGCAGGTCCACCTCGGCGGCCTGCTTCGCGGCCAGGGCGGTCTGGCGCTGCGGCAGGATGATGATCCCGGTGACCAGTTCCAGCGAGGTCAGCGCCGCCAGGTACCCGTACAGCACCATCGGCTCGTGGAACGTGGTGTGCACGTCATAGGGCCCGGTCCACGGCTGGTGCACCGCCGGGTCGGCCCCGAGCACGTGGTCATAGGCCAGCACGTGGGTGAATCCGAGCTCCGCGACACCCTCGCCGTACGCGCGGACCGCACCCGCATCCGCGCCGATCTCCGTCTGCGGGAACACCACGCCAACGCGCATGCCCCCGTTATATCCGCCGCGGCTGCCGCTGGCGCATCCAGGGCGGGGTGAGGGCTCAGCTGGCGGCGCCGGGGACCGGGTCGGGGGGGTGGGTGGCGGACCAGGCCTGCTGGAGGGCTTCCAGCATGACGCCGGGCGGCTGGGCGCCGGAGACGCCGTAGCGGCGGCCGAGGACGAAGAACGGCACGCCGGTGGCACCGAGCCGGGCGGCCTCGCGGGCATCCGCCTCGACCTGGCCGGCGTAGCGGCGGGAGGCCAGCGCCTCCTGCGCGCCAGCGGGGTCCAGGCCGAGCTCTCCCGCCAGTGACACCAGGGACGGGACGTCGAACACCGGCCGCTGCTCACCGAAATAGGCGCGGAACATGCCCTGCCAGGCCTCGGTGTGCCGGCCGCTGGCGGTGGCGTAGGCGAGCAGTTCGTGGGCCAGCGACGTGTTGCCGACCTGGCTGCCGGCCACGTGGTACGGCGTGAGCCCCTCACTGGCGGCCATTTCCTCGATGCGCCGCTGCGAGCCGGTGATCTGCGCCTCGTCCAGGCCCTTGCGGCGGAGCATGTCCAGCGACGGCATGACCGTCCCCTCCGGGAACGACGGGTCGAGCTGGAAGGACCGGTGCACCACCTCCACGTCACCGGCGTGCGGGAACTGCGCCAGCGCCGTCCCGAGACGGTGCAGGCCCAGGCCGCACCAGGGGCAGATGATGTCCGCCCACACTTCTACCTGCATCGGGCTGTCACCCGCTCTACCTGCATCGAGTTGCCACCCGCATCCAGCTGCTCCTTCACGCCAGGCCCGCTGCGGCGCGCAGCGCCCGTTCACCGTCAATAGATGCCGAACCGGGGCGGGGCCGGTGGCATTCCGGCCCCGCCCCGGCAGGGTGGCCAGGGACTGGCAGCTCTTATTCGCCGCGGCCGCTGGCGGCGTCCCGGGCCGCGTCGGCCACCGCGGCGGCCGGCCCGGCGGCCTTCTGGACCCCGGAGGACGGCGGCGTGTGCGGGTGCGGCCTGGTCGGGGCGGCCTTCTTCGCCAGCTCCAGGTCGTCGCCCAGCTGCTGGGCCTGCTCCGCGGTCATGGCCTGGCGCAGGGCCGGCCACACCTCGTTCTCCTCGAACGCGATGTGGTCGCGGCCCGCCTTGATGAACTGCCCGAGCACCTGCTCGAACTGGCCGTCGCCGGCCTCCAGCTTGTCCAGCTTGTCGAGGACCTGCTTGCCCTCCTGCTCCTGCGCGGTGGCCTCGTCGGCGAGCCGGTCGCCGCCGGCCACGTGCTCGCGCACGGCAGGCCAGAAGTACATCTCCTCGGCCGCCTCGTGCCGGGACTCCTCGATGACCAGCTGCTCGGCCATCTTCTTGCGCAGCGCCAGCTCGTTGGCGCTGGCCCCGGATGCCGCCGTCGGGCCCTGCTCGAGCTCGGACAGCATCTGCTTGACTTCCTCGTGGTCCTTGCTGAGGACATCGAATGCGCTCGGCATCGGTTCCTCCCCCGTCGGGTCTCGTGGTCAAGACCTGTGCCCCTTCCCGTGAGCGGGGCGCTAAACCACCCACGGCGGGCGTGGATAAACCGCCGTGCCTGGGGTAACAGGGGCGCAGCAGGCCTGCGCTGCCTGCCTGGCGGCCACGTTTCATCACCATCGCGGCGGGTAGCGCCGTGACTGCTGAGAGAGAAGGTGGGGTGGGCGTTGCCGACCAGGGAACAGGTGCGCAAGCTGCTTGACCAGGGGCTGGATTACCGCACGGCCGCCAGCGAGCTGGGCATCCCGGCTGGCCAGGCCTATCTGATCGCGACCGGCCGGCCGGCCGACGGCAGTGACACGCCTTCCGCGCAGGAGCAGGAGAGCAGCCAGGGCAAGCTGCTGGCGGCCAGCCAGAACCTGGCGAACCCGCCGCACGAGAACCCCACCGGCAGCAAGACGGTCCGGGACTGGATCGCCGCCCGGGTGGCGGCCGACGAGCAGATGCGGACCGCCGCGGCCCAGCGCACCGCTGAGCCGGGTAAGCCCGAGGCGCCGGACGTCAGCCAGGACATAACGGACGTCCTGACCCGCCAGCACAACCAGGTCGAGGCGCTGCAGAAGCAGCTCGCGGCCCTGCCCGGGCACCGGAAGGGCGGCACAGCTGCCGACCTGGCCAAGCGCAAGTCGATCGTGGACCTCATGACCGCGCGGCTGGCCGCCCACGAAGCCGCGGAGGAAGCGCATCTGTGGCCGGCGGTGCGCGCGGCCCTGCCCGACGGCGACCGGTGGGCGGACGGCGCGCTCCAGCAGGAGCAGGAGGGCAACGAGACGCTGGCTGCTCTCGCCCCGCTGGACCCGGACAGCGATGAGTTCGACGACCTTGTGGAGCAGCTCATCAGCCAGCTCCGCAAGCACGTTGCCTACGAGGCCCGGGTGTTCGTGCTGCTGCGCGGGGCGATGCCTGCGGACGAGCGGGAGAAGCTCGGCAAGAAGGTGGCGTCCGCGGCCAGGCGGGGGCCGACCCGGCCGCGCCGCAGCGCCCCGCGGAAACCGCAGACGGAGGAGGGCTGATGGGGGTTCGTACCTGGATCGGGGAATGGCCGGTCTACCGCCAGCTGACGGGCAGTGATCCGCTCGGCCGGGGCGCCGCCGCCAAGAGCGGCACCACTGACCGCCTCGCCCCCCGCACACTGACGTCGGACAAGGTGGTCAAGTCCATCTGCCCCTACTGCGCGGTGGGCTGCGGCCAGAACATCTACGTCAAAGATGACAAAGTCGTGCAGATCGAGGGCGACCCGGACTCCCCGATCAGCCGGGGCCGGCTGTGCCCCAAAGGCTCGGCGAGCCTCCAGCTCACCACCGGGTCCGCACGGCAGCACCAGGTGCTCTACCGGCGCCCCTACGGCACCGACTGGGAGAAACTCGACCTCGACACCGCCATGGACATGATCGCCGACCGGGTGATCAAGTCCAGGCGCGAGTGCTGGCAGTGGGACGTCGACGGGATCCGCACCCGGCGCACACTCGGCTTCGCGTCACTGGGCGGCGCTACCCTGGACAACGAAGAGAACTACCTGATCAAGAAGCTGTTCACGGCGCTGGGCGCGGTCCAGATCGAGAACCAGGCCCGGATTTGACACTCCGCCACCGTCCCCAGTTTGGGGACCAGCTTCGGCCGGGGCGGCGCGACCACCTTCCAGCAGGACCTGCAGAACGCTGACTGCATCCTCATCGAGGGCTCGAACATGGCCGAGTGCCATCCGGTCGGGTTCCAGTGGGTGATGGAGGCCAAGGCGCGGGGCGCCAAGCTGATCCACGTCGACCCGCGGTTCACCCGCACCAGCGCGCTCGCGGACGTGCACGTGCCGCTGCGGGCCGGCAGCGACATCACCTTCCTCGGCGGGATCATCAACTATGTCCTGGCGAACGGGAAGTACTTCGAGGACTACGTCCGCGCGTACACGAACGCCCCGGTGATCCTCAAAGAGGCCTTCCGGGACACCGAGGACCTCGACGGCGTGTTCTCCGGGCTGGACGCCGAGCACCGCACCTACGACCTGCACACCTGGCAGTACGAGGGGCTGGAGGTGCAGGCGGCCTCCGGGGAGCGGGACCAGCAGTACGAGGAGCGTGCCAGCGCGGCATCGGTGCAGGAAGCCAGCCGCGGCGAGGCCCACGGCTCCGGCGGCGCGGCGATCGCGCCCGGCATCCCGGAACGGGACGACAGCATGACCCACCCGCGGTGCGTGCTCCAGGTGCTCAAGCGGCACTTCGCCCGGTACACCCCGGAGATGGTCGAGCAGATCTGCGGCATCCCGCAAGACACCTTCGGCCAGGTGTGCGAGCTGCTGACGGAGAACTCGGGCCGGGACCGGACCAGCGCGTTCGTCTACAGCGTGGGCTGGACCCAGCACACGGTCGGGGTGCAGTACATCCGCACCGCGTCCATCCTGCAGGCGCTGCTGGGCAACATCGGGCGGCCGGGCGGCGGGATCATGGCGCTGCGCGGCCACGCGTCGATCCAGGGCTCCACCGACATCCCGACCCTGTTCGACCTGCTGCCCGGCTACCTGCCGATGCCGCACGCGCACTCCAACGAGAACCTGGACAGCTACGTCCAGGCCGAGGAGACCGCCCGGGGCTACTGGGCCGAGATGCGCTCGTACATGGTCAGCCTGCTGAAGGCGTACTGGGGGCCGGCGGCCACCGGTGACAACGACTTCTGCTTCGACTACCTGCCGCGGCTGACCGGCAGCCACAGCACCTACGAGACCGTCATGGCCCAGCTCGCCGGGGACTGCAAGGGCTACTTCCTGTACGGGGAGAACCCGGCCGTCGGCTCGGCCAACGCCAAGCTGCAGCGGCTGGGCATGGCCAAGCTGGACTGGCAGGTGGTGCTCGACTTCTCGCTGACCGAGAGCGCCACCTGGTGGAAGGACGGCCCGGAGATCGAGACCGGGGAACTGCGGACCGGGGACATCGGCACCGAGGTGTTCTTCATGCCGGCCGCGGCGCACACGGAGAAGTCCGGCAGCTTCACCAACACCCAGCGGCTGCTGCAGTGGCACCACCAGGCGGTCGAGCCGGAAGGCGACGCGCGCAGCGACCTGTGGTTCACCTACCACCTCGGCCGGAAGATCCGGGAGAAGCTCGCCGGGTCCACCGACGAGATGGACCGGCCCGTTCTCGACCTCACCTGGGACTACCCGACCCAGGGGGAGATCGCCGAGCCGGACGCCGAGGCGGTGCTCGCCGAGATCAACGGCTGGGACGCCGAAGGCCGCCCGCTGGCCTCCTACGAGCAGCTCAACGCCGACGGGTCCACCGTCTGCGGATGCTGGATCTACTGCGGGGTCTACGCCGACGCGGTCAACCAGGCCGCCCGCCGCAAGCCATCCGGGGAGATGGACTGGGTGGCGAACGAATGGGGCTGGGCCTGGCCCGCCAACCGGCGGATCCTCTACAACCGGGCCTCGGCTGACCCGGACGGCAAGCCGTGGAGCGACCGCAAGGCGCTGGTGTGGTGGGACGAGGAGAACGCGAAGTGGTCCGGCCACGACATCGCGGACTTCGCCTCGTCCAAGTCGCCGTACTACCGGCCGCCGGAGGACGCCATCGGGGCGGAGGGCCTGTCGGGGATGGACCCGTTCGTCATGCAGGCCGACGGCAAGGCCTGGCTGTTCGCCCCGGCCGGGCTGGTGGACGGGCCGCTGCCCGCGCACTACGAGCCCCAGGACTCACCGTTCCGCAACCTGCTCTACCGGCAGCAGCGCAACCCGGTGCGGCAGGTGGAGGCGTTCAGGCACCCGGCCAACCGGATGCAGCCCAGCGGCGACGAGGCCGGCTCCGGGGTGTTCCCGTACGTGGCCACCACCTACCGGCTGACCGAGCACCACACCGCGGGCGGGATGAGCCGCTGGCTGCCGTACCTGTCAGAGCTGCAGCCGGAGTTCTTCTGCGAGGTCTCGCCGGAACTCGCGGCCGAGCGCGGCCTGGAGAACCTGGGCTGGGCCACCGTCGTCACCGCGCGCAACGCCATCGAGGCGCGGGTGCTGGTGACCGAGCGGATGACCCCGCTCACCGTCGCCGGGCGGCGGCTGCACCAGGTCGGCCTGCCCTACCACTGGGGACCGAACGGGTACAGCACCGGCGACGCGGCCAACGAGCTGGCCGCCGTCAGCCTGGACCCGAACGTGCACATCCAGGAGGTCAAGGCGTTCGCCTGCGACATCCAGCCGGGCCGCCGGCCGCGCGGACCGGCCCGGGCGGAGCTGGTCCGCGACTACCAGCGGCGGGCGGGCATCACCGAGAACACGGGGATCGGGCTATGACGGTCATGGGACGGGCGCGCAGCGCCCCCAGCGAGCAAGCAGGCGCCGGCCAGCCGGGGGAAGGCCTGGCGGGCAGGCTCCCCGGCGGCCTGCGGACGGTGCTGTCGGGTGAGCTGAAAGGTGCCCTGGCCGGCGGCGCCGACCCGGGCCGCGGCAGCGGCTACCCGGAGCACCCGCCGCGGATGGGGTTCTTCACCGACACGTCGGTGTGCATCGGCTGCAAGGCCTGCGAGGTGGCCTGCAAGGAGTGGAACCACGTCCCCGAGGACGGCCTGGTCTTCTCCGGCATGTCCTACGACAACAGCATCGGGCTCGGCGCCGACACCTGGCGGCACGTGGCGTTCATCGAGCAGCGCAAGCCGCTGGCCATGCAGGACCCCGGCGTCAGCCACGAGGACGTGGACGTGCTGGCGCTGGCCCGGCAGGGCTCCGGCACGCCGCCGTCCGAGGCGGGGATGACCCCCACCACCCCGGGCGAGCCCGGTGACCTGCGCTGGCTGATGTCCTCGGACGTGTGCAAGCACTGCACCCACGCGGCCTGCCTGGACGTGTGCCCGACCGGGGCGCTGATCCGCACCGAGTTCGGCACCGTGGTGGTGCAGGAGGACGTCTGCAACGGCTGCGGCTACTGCATCCCGGCCTGCCCGTACGGGGTCATCGACCAGCGCAAGGACGACGGCCGGGCGTGGAAGTGCACGCTGTGCTACGACCGGCTCGGCGCCGGCATGGAGCCCGCCTGCGCCAAGGCGTGCCCCACCGACTCGATCCAGTTCGGCCCCCTCGACGAGCTGCGCGAGCGGGCCGCGGGCCGGGTGGCCGCGCTGCACGAGGCCGGGGTGACCGACGCCCGGCTGTACGGCGAGGACCCGCACGACGGCGTCGGCGGGGACGGCGCGTTCTTCCTGCTGCTGGACGAGCCGGAGGTGTACGGGCTGCCGCCGGACCCGGTGGTCACCACCCGCGACCTGCCGTCCATGTACCGGCAGGTGGGGGTGGCCGCGGCCGCCCTGGTGGCCGGCACCGCCGCCGCATTCGCATCCGTGCTGATAAGGAGGCTGGGGTGAGCGAGGCCGAGGTCACGCGGGACGGCCAGCGGGGCGTCCGGCCGGACCGGGAGGCGATGACCGGCGTGCACGCGGGGCGGCGGGGGCGGCGGCGCGGCCGCCGCGGCGAGCAGCCGATGGTGCCCGACGCCGAGTTCTCCTCCTACTACGGCAAGGCGATCATCAACCGGCCGGTGTGGAGCGCCACCCCGGACATCCCGGGGTACCTGTTCCTGGGCGGCCTGGCCGGCGCGTCCTCGGTGCTGGCCCTGGGCGCGGACCTGACCGGCCGGCCGGCGCTGGCCCGGGCCGCCAAGGCGGGCTCGTTCGGGGCGATCAGCCTGGGCCTGGCGACCCTGGTCCACGACCTGGGCCGGCCGGCCCGGTTCTTCAACATGATGCGGGTCTTCAAGGTGACCTCGCCGATGAGCGTGGGGTCGTGGCTGCTGGCGGCCTTCGTCCCGGCCGCGGGGGTGGCCGCCGGGGCCGCGCTGACCGGGCGGGTGCCGCGGATCGGGACGGCCGCCACCGCCGGCGCCGCGCTGCTCGGCCCCGGGGTGACGTCCTACACCGCGGCGCTGATCTGCGACACCGCCGTGCCCGCCTGGCACGAGGGGTTCCGGGAGATGCCGTTCGTGTTCGTCGGCTCGGGCGCCACCGCCGCCGGTGGCCTCGCGCTCATCGCCGCGCCGCCAGCGGAGACCGCGCCCGCGCGCAACCTCGCGATCCTCGGGGTGATCACCGAGCTGGCCGCGTCCAGCCAGCTCAAGAAGCGGATCGGGATGGTGGCCGAGCCGTACAAGACCGGCCGGCCCGGGGCGTTCCTGCGGGCCGGGCAGGTGCTGTCGGTGCTCGGCGCCGCGGGCTCGGTGGCCGGGCGGCGCAGCAGGCTCGCCAGCGCCCTGTCCGGGGCCGCGTTCCTCGCCGCGTCGGCCGCCACCCGGTGGGGGATCTTCACCGCCGGGCTGGCTTCCGCCGACGACCCGAAGTACACCGTGGTCCCGCAGCGCGAGCGCCTCGCCGCCCGGGAACGTGCGGCCCGCGAGCGCGAAGCCGCCGCTGCCTCTTCCCCTGGCGGGGGCCGGTAGCCGATCCTGGTGGCGCAGACGCCGCGAGCAGGGGAGGATCCGCCGGGTGAGCAGAGTCCATGATGTGGGCGGGCAGAGCGGGTTCGGCCCGGTGCCGCTGGACGAGGACGGGCAGCCGTTCCACGCGGACTGGGAGGCCCGGGTGTACGCGCTGAGCGGCGTGCTGCGCGCGCACGGCGTGTTCACCACCGACGAGTTCCGGGACGCGATCGAGTCCCTGCCGCCGGAGGAGTACCTGGCCCTGCCGTACTACGAGCGGTGGCTCGCGGCCCTCGAGTCGCTGCTCGAACGCAGGGGCGTGGCGTGAGCGCGCTGGTGCCGGGGTCCCGGGTGCGGGCGCGGGCGGGCGACCCGGATCATCACACCCGGGTGCCGCGGTACGTGCGGGGCCACACCGGCGAGGTGGTCGAGTACGAAGGGGACTGGCCGCTGCCCGACGACGTGGCGCGCGGCATCGACCCGCCGCGGGTGGAGGCCGTGTACGCGGTCCGCTTCCCGGCCGCCGCGCTGTGGGGCGAGGGCACGCACACGGTGACCGTGGACCTGTGGGAGTCCTACCTGGAGGAGGCCTCGTCATGAGCGGCGATCACGGGGAGCTGCCGGTCGCGGCGCGGGTGCGGCGGCTGGAGGAACGCGTGATCGCGGCCGGGCTGGCGACCGACGCGGAGCTCGACCAGCTGCTGGCCCGGCTGTACGAGGGTGCCTCCCCGGTCAACGGGGCCCGGATGGTGGCCCGCGCCTGGACTGACCCGTCCTACTCCGAACTGCTGCTGGCCGACGGCAACGCGGCCGCGGCGGAGCTGCGCCTCGGCGGTGAGAGCGGGCTCAGCTACCGGCTGCGGGCGGTGGCCAACGAGCCCGGCCAGCACAACCTGATCGTGTGCACGCTGTGCTCCTGCTACCCGGTCTCCCTGCTCGGCCCCTCACCCAGCTGGTACAAGAGCCTGGCCTACCGCTCCCGGGCGGTCCGCGAGCCCCGCGGGGTGCTGGCCGAGTTCGGCCTCGACCTGCCCGCCAGCACCCGGGTCACGGTCTGGGACGCCAGCGCCGAGAGCCGGTACCTGGTGGTGCCCGAGCGCCCGGCCGGGACCGCGGGCCTGGCCGAGCCGGAACTGGCCGCCCTGGTCACCCAGCGGGGCCTGATCGGCACCGCGGCCGTGTGACGGCGGCCGCCGCCACGCCGGGGACCCGGGAGGAAGGCAGACCCGCCCCTGGTGGGTAGCGTCGGAGGTGACACCGGCGCGCGCCGGTGCCCCTGGCCGGAAAGGGGTCCCCATGACCAGCACTGCCGCCGTCGCCAGCCCGGTGGATTTCGATACCTACGGCGAGTACAGCGTCAGGGCGCCCAAGCAGGCCGACGGCAGCTTCGTCCGGCCCCTGTACCGCTTCCAGGGCCGCGTCACCGCCGACGGCAGCAGCGGGTACCCAGCCGAGGCCGGCCGCTACCACTTGTACGTGTCGCTGGCCTGCCCGTGGGCGCACCGGTCGGTGATCGCCCGGAAGCTGCTCGGCCTGGAAGACGTGATCTCGCTGTCGGTGGTGGACCCGGTCCGGGACGGGCGCGGCTGGGCGTTCCGCGAGGGCCCGGGCTACACCCCGGACCCGGTGAACGGGTTCACCCTGCTGCGGGAGGCCTACGAGGCGACCGAGCCGGGCTACGACGGCCACGTGTCGGTGCCGGTGCTGTGGGACAGGCAGCAGGGCCGGATCGTCAGCAACAACTTCCCGGACCTGACCATCGACCTGGCCACCCAGTTCGGCCGGTGGGCCGACCCCGCGGTGGACCTGTACCCCGCGGCGCTGCGGCAGGAGATCGGCGCGCTGAACGACCGGGTGTACGCCGCGGTCAACAACGGCGTGTACCGGTGCGGGTTCGCCACCTCCCAGCAGGCCTACGACGAGGCGGTGACTGGCCTGTTCGCCATGCTGGACGAGCTGGACGAGCGGCTGGCGGGCCGCCGCTACCTGTTCGGGGACCGGGTCACCGAGGCGGACATCCGGCTGTGGGTCACCCTGGCCCGGTTCGACACGGTCTACGCGATCCACTTCAAGACGAGCCTGCGCCGCCTGGCCGACTACCCGAACCTGTGGCCCTACGCGCGCGATCTGTACCAGCAGCCCGCCTTCGGCGGCACCACCAGCTTCGACCACATCAAGCGCCACTACTACGGCACCCACCTGCGGCTCAACCCGTACCGGATCCTGCCGGCCGGGCCGCTGCTGGACTGGGACGCGCCGCACGGGCGGGAGCGGCTGACAGCCTGACCGCCAGCGGCGCCAGGCCCGGGAGGGGAGCGATGACGGACGGGATGGCCGGGCAGCAGCCCGGGGGGAGGGGAACCCCCGGCGCCACCGGCCAGGCCGGCGACGGCGGTGGTGCGCTGCGCGGCTGGTGGCTGCCGCCGAGGACGATCCGCGAGGCCGGGCACGATCCGGACGCCCGGTTCAGCATGGCCAACGAGCGGACCTTCCTGGCCTGGGTCCGCACCTCGCTGGCCCTGCTCGCCGGCGGCGTGGCCGTCATCCAGCTGGTGCCCAGCTTCTCGGTGCCGGGCGGCCGGCACATCCTGGGCGTCGCCCTCATCGTGCTCAGCATCATCGTCGCGGTCAGCAGCTACCGGCACTGGGCCCTGAGCGAGCAGGCGATGCGGCTCGGCCGCCCGCTGCCACCGTCGCCGCTGCCGCGCATCCTGGGCGCCGGGGTGTCGGTGGTGGCCCTCGCCGCCCTGGTCATCGTGCTGGTCAGCATCGCGTGAGCAGCCGCCATGCCTGACCACGGCCCGCCGCCCCGGGTCGCGGATCCCGGCCTGCAGAGCGAGCGCACCTACCTGGCCTGGCAGCGCACTGGCCTGGCGTTCGCCGCTGCGGGCGCGCTGCTGGTGCACGCGGCCGTCCGGCTGCACTACCTGCTGGCCTACCTGCCCGGGGTGCTCGGGCTGGCGGTGGCCGCGGCCATCCTGCTGCGCGCGCTGCTGCGCTACCGGTCGATCGAGGCGGCCGCCCGCGGCAGGCGTGACGCGTCGTCGCCCCGGCTAGCGGCCGCGCTCGCGGTCATGGCCACCCTCATGGGCGTCGCTGGCCTGGTCGTCGTCCTGATCTACTGACCATCAGTCACGGCCAGCATCAGCAGACCGGATCGTCAGGGCCGCTGACGATCAGCGGGCCGGCGGCGCTGCCGCTGGCCCCGGCGGACTCCGCACAGACCGCGACCGCAAGTATCTGCATGCTAAGATACTTAATGTGCAGATAGAGAAGCTGGACCGGATCGACCGGGCACGGGCCGAGTGGGCGCGTGAGGATCCGGCACTCGACACCTCGCCGATGGAGGTTGTCGGGCGGATCCTGCGCGCGGCCCACGTCGCGGACGCCCGCATCCGGCGCGTCCTGCGCCGGGAAGGGCTGGACCGCGGCGGCTTCGACGTGCTGGCCACCTTGCGGCGCTCCGGGCCGCCGTACCGGCTCACCCCGACCGCGCTGTACCGCGAGCTCGTCCTGACGTCCGGCGCCATGACCCACCGGGTGGACGCCCTGGCCCGGGCGGGCCTGGTGGAGCGGATGCCCGACCCCGCCGACCGCCGCGGCAGCCTCGTCGGGCTCACCCCCGCGGGCAGGTCGGCGGTGGACCGGGCCATGGCGGCACACATGGAGTGCGAGGCGGCGATGCTCGCAGCCCTGGCGGGTGAGGACCGGCGGGCGCTCGCGGCGCTGCTCAAGAAGGTGCTGCACGGAATCGAGGAAGAGGAGGACGAGGGGGCATGAACAGCGACGACACGATCGTGATCATCGGCGGAAGTTCCGGGCTCGGGCGGGCGGTGGCCGCGCGCTGCCTGGCCGAGGGGGCGCGGGTCATCATCGCCGGCCGGTCGCAGCAGCGGCTGGCGGAGGCCAGCGCGGAGCTCGGCCACCCGGACCGGCTGTCCGCCGTGCCGGCCGATATCGGCGACCGGGCGCAGCTCGCCAGCCTGTTCGGCACCTCGGGGAGCCTCACCCACCTGGTGGTGACCGCCGCGGACCTGCCCTATGGCCCGGCCGTCACCCTGACCGAGGACAGCGTGATGCGGGCCGTCCGGTCCAAGATCGTCGGGCCGCTGCTCGCGACCCAGCTGGCGGCGCCGCGCATGGCCGGCGGCGGGAGCATCACGTTCACCTCCGGCATCGCCGCCTACCGGCCCGCCCCCGGCGGGCTGCTCGCCGCGACCGTGAACGGCGCACTGGAGTCGATGGTGCGGGCGCTGGCGCGGGAGCTCGGGCCCATCCGCGTCAACGCGGTCTCCCCGGGCTGGGTGGACACACCGGTCTGGGATCAGCTCGCCACGCCGGAGGCCAAGCAGGCGAGACTGGCGGACATGGCCAGCCGGCTGCCCGGCGGGCGGATCGGGCGGCCCGCCGACATCGCGAACGCGGTCAGCTTCCTGATCAGCGACGGCTTCGTCACCGGCACCGTGCTGCACGCGGAAGGCGCGCAGCTCCTCGTCTGAGACCACGGTTACCATCGGCCGCATGCCACGCGCTGCTGACCTTGGTATCACCATCGGCCTGCTGCCGTCCGGCCCGACCGGCTCGGTGCTCGACATCCCCGGGGCCGGGCTGGGGCACGCCACCGTCTGGCGGGACGAGCCGCCGCCGCCGGAGGGCCGCGGCATCGCCCGGACCGGCGTGACGGTGGTGGACCCGGGCGGCGACCTGTTCCGCTCGCCGGTGCCCGCGGGCGCGGCGGTGCTCAACGGGGCGGGGGAGTGCACCGGCCTGCTGTCCGCCCGCGAATGGGGCCTGGCCGAGACGCCGGTGTTTCTCACCTCCACCATGCAGCTCGGCCGGGTCTACGACGCCGCCTGTGAGCTGCTGACCGGCGAGCAGCCCGCGATCGGCGCCGAGGACGTGATCATCCCGCTGGTCGCCGAGTGCGACGACAGCTTCCTCAGCGACGCCCGCCGGATGCAGGTGACCGCCGCCGACGTCGCCGCCGCCCTGGCGGGCGCCCGCGCCTCCGCCGGCGGCACCGCCGCGGCCGAAGGCGCCGTCGGCGGTGGCACCGGCATGTCCTGCCTCGGTTACAAGGGCGGCATCGGCACCGCGTCCCGGACGCTGCCCGGCGGGCACACGGTCGCGGCCGTCACCATGACCAATTTCGGTGAACGGGAACGCCTCACCATCGCAGGCATCCCCGCTGGCCGGCTCCTGCCGGAACCAGGACCCGGCCAGCCCGCCCCGCCACCGGCCGGCTCGTGCATCGTGGTCATCCTCACCGACGGGCCGCTGGACTCCGCCGCCTGCACCCGCCTGGCCCGCCGGGCCGGCCTGGGCCTGGCCCGCACCGGCAGCACCGGCCACCACGCCAGCGGCGAGATCTTCCTGGCGCTGGCCACCGGCCTGCGTGCGCCCCGCGGCGAATCACCCGCCGGAACCCCGGTCACCGGCCGCGACCTCGACCCCTACTTCGCCGGGGCGGTCGAGGCCACCGAGGAGGCCGTCCTCAACAGCCTCCTCCAGGCCCGCACGGTCACCGGCCGCGACGGCAACACCTCCCACCAGCTGCCCGCCGACGGCGTCCGCCGCCTCCTGGCCAGCCGCGCCTGAGCCCGGCGCGGCTGCGGCGGCCGGCAGCCTGATCCGGGCGGCGGTGGGTCAGCGGCTCTGCGCGTCGTCGCCGATTGACGCGAGCGCCCGCGACACCAGCGGATCATCCGGCGCCAAACCGTAGCGGTCGGTGTAGATCGCCAGGACCAGCTTCCTGAGCCGGTCACCCCTGGCAGGTGGCACTATGGCTGGCGTCGCCGCCATCAGCAGCATCGGCTCCGTCGTCCCGCACGCTGTGTAATCGGGGAGAACATACCCTGACGCGGGCAGCAGGCGGGCCCCGCACCCGGCCCAGAAGCTGATACGGCGCTCGCGGATCACCCACTCCGCCTCGTCGCCGGCCGCGTCGGCGGGATCTTCCACCTCGAATATGACGCTCGCGGGCCAGCCTTCCGCCCGCAGTGACCGCTGCAGCAGCTGCCAGAACCGCCGGCCGAGTCCCCGGCCGCGGCGCTCACCGGCGATCGCGAAGTAGCGCAGGAACGACCACTCCACCGAGCCGAGCAGCCGCACTACGGCGATCCCGGTCGGCCTGGTGCCGTCCATCGCCACGAACGTCCGGTCAGTGTCGCCCGTCCGGGTCAGCTCGCTGAAGGGAACCCGCAGGTCCGGGCTGAAAGCACCCTCGTAGATCACCTGCGCCCGGCCGAGGTGCCCCTCGCTCAGCGCATACACCGGCATGACAGCCAGATCAGCCATGAGTTCCCCCGTCCTCTCCGCCGTTCCGTCCGCCGCACAGGACCGTCAGCGGTCCGGCGCGGTCATCTCGACTATGACGCCTGGCATGCCGCCCACTCGGCCGTGCCGCTGCAAACAGACTGCAAGGGCTGCCGGTGAGGCTGGGCGGGACCAGGCCACCCCCGACCCGGAGACCACCATGGCAGGATGCCGGATCGCGTACACCGTCGATGAGTTGCTCGCCCATGCCAGGTCGCTGCTGCCGCACCGTCCCTCGCCTGCCGAGGCGTTCCAGGCGCAGGCCGGCGGCGCTCTGCTGATCGACATCCGCGGCGATGACCAGCGGCGGGAAGATGGCTTGATCCCCAGAGCCATCGTGCTGCCCCGCAACTCCCTGGAGTGGCGCTGCGACCCCACTTCGGAGTGGCGGCATCCTGCCATCACCCGCCGGGACCTGCACGTCATCCTGATCTGCAACGAGGGATACCAGTCCAGCCTCGCCGCAGCCACGCTGCAGCAGTTCGGCCTGATCCACGCCACCGACCTCGACGGGGGGTTCACCGCCTGGGCCGCGAGCGGCCTGCCCGTGATCCCCGCGCGAGGGCACGGGGCCGCCGGCTAGCGGCGGACCCGGTAGCGCAGGTGCAGCACCCGGTCGCCCTGGATGACCGTGTGCGGGTCCTCCAGCAGATGCTGAGCCTCGACCGGCCCGAAGTACCGCTTGCCTGAGCCGAAGACCACGGGCACGACGTCCATCGCCACCTCGTCCACCAGGCCGAGCGCAAGTGCCTGCCCGCCGGCGTTGCCCGCCGCCACGGCGACGACACGGTCGCCAGCGAGTTCCCTGGCCTTGCTGATCGCCTGTGCCACATCGGCGATGAAGTGGTACGACGCCTCGGGGTGCCACCCGCCGGGCCTGGGCCGGTGCGACACCACGACCACGTGCTCGCCGGCCGGCGGCGACCCCTCCCAGCCGTTGGTGAGGTCGAACAGATGACGCCCGATCACCATCGACCCGATGCTCGCCCACATCGGCCGGACATACTCAGCCGAGGCCGGCGAGACCTTGAACCAGCCGCCTTCGGTAAGCGGGGTGTCGCCGTTGGCGTACCAGTCGAACAGCGGGCCGACCTGGTCCTGCGCGTCAGCGATGAAGCCGTCCACCGACACGACGCTGTGCATCACCACGGTGCTCATCACATCTCCCGGGTGCAGAGGGCACGAACTCTGGTCGCTGATATGACGCTGGCCGCCGGAATTTCTCACCGCACGCTGTCACCCGGGCCCCGGCAGGACTGGCGCTGGCGGGTAACGGGCATCACACTACTGACGTAGAACTGGACGGTAGCTGGCCAGCTTCTGGGTAGGTTCCGGCCAGGTTCTGGGTAGGTTGCTGCCGTTGCACCGGGTAGCTCTGCCGATTCCTGCGGTCATCGATTCGCGGATCGGGGTGCCGAGCATGGGGAGAGCCGACCACCTGAGTGCGCGGGTGGAGTACGACGGACTCGTCTGCGTGCTCGCCGTCAGCGGCGAGCTGGACCTGCTCGCGGCCGGGAAGTATGCGGACATCGCGGCCGCGGCGCTGCGGACCAATGCGGAGCGGTTCGTGCTGGATCTTTCCGGGCTGAAGTTCGTCGACTGCGGCGGTGCCAGGGCGCTGGCCGCCACGGCCCAGGCGGTGCCCGCTGGCTGCCCGGTCATCGTGCGGTCGGTGAGCCCGGCAGCGCGCCGGGTGCTGGAGCTGCTGGGGCTGAGCCTGGAGCTGCGGGGGATGCCGCCCGGGGGGCCACGTCCCCGGGCCGGGGCCGCAGCCGCGGTGGCTCTACGCATCGCTGGGCCAGACGCGAGAGGAGACCCACCGGCTCGCGCAAACCGTGGCCGCCACACAGGACCGGGTGGCCGACACGCTGATCCGGCTGGCTGACCACTGCCCCCAGCGGGCAGACGAGCTGGCCGCGCTGAGCCAGCTCGCCCGCACCCGGGCCGCGCATTTCCGCAGCCAGGCCATCCCCGTCCGCCCCGCCGCCACCGCGGGGGCACAGCCTGCCCGCCACACCTGCCCCGCCTGCGGCACCGACCTGGGTTGACCGCTCACCGATAGCCGCGCGCCCCGGGTATCCGGCGGGCCGGCGGGCGCGGGACCCGGTCAGGGGTGGGCGGACCAGTGGCGGCGCAGCGCCGCGGTGAGTTCGGGTGCCCGTTCGTCGGGGAAGAACAGCCGCGCTCCCTTGAGCTCGATCACCTCGGTGGCGCCGGGAATGGTGTCGCGCAGCCAGTAAGCCCACTTGCGCTTGAAGAAGACGTCCCCGGTGCCCCACACGATGAGCGTCGGGACGCCAGGAAGCCCGGCGCGTAGGCAGCGGCGCTGCCGATGAGTCCGGAACGTGCGCAGCGTCATCCGGGTCCGCCCTGGAGCGCCCGATCGTCGGCAACGATGGTGACTCCCGGTGGTACGCCCAGCGACGGCAGGGTCATGCGGGCGGCGTCATCAACGTGGATGCGCGGCGGCTGCGGCGGCTCGTCCGGGTAGAAGGTCCCGGGGCCGTAGAGCTGGCCGTAGCGGATCACCACCCCGCCCGCTTGCAGCACCGCCCGCTCGTGCGCGGCGGTTACCGCGCCGCGGTCCCCGGGCAGCTCCCACGAGATGCTCTGTGCGATGACGCGCCCGGCCTGGGCTGCGGCTGCCGCGGCCAGCAGGTTGCGGGTGCCCTCGCCGCGGATCCGGTCGTTGCGGCCGCTGAAGCGGCCCAGGTCGGCTGCGTCGTCGGGCAGGTCGGTCAGCTGGTGAAAGACCACGTCCGGACCGAACGCGGACAGGGCCTGGGTGAGGGCAGCGAGGTCGAAGACATCGCAGCTGACCGGCTCGGCGCCCAGCTCGCGCAGCAGCCCGGCCTTCTGCGGCGAGCGGGTCATCCCCGCCACCGTGTGCCCGCCCGCCACCAGCAGGGGAACCAGCCGGGCGCCAATCACACCGGTTGCGCCCGCCACGAAAATCCGCACGGGACACCACGCTAGCCGCTGCGCCCATCGCGCGAGGTCTGGCAGGGTCGGTACATGAAGCCCAACAGGTCGGTCCCGCCAGCGACCGTCGTGCCCGTCCTGTCCTATCCGGACGTGCGGGCCGCGGTGGCGTGGCTGACCGCAGCGTTCGGCTTCGCCGAGCGCACCCGGATAGGCGAGAGTCACCGGGCGCAGATGAGCATCGGCGCCGACGGCGCGGTGATCGTCGCGGAACGCCGGGGCGGGGCGCCAGCGCAGGGTGAGGGGATGACGCACCTCGTCCGGGTCAGGGTGGAGGACGTCGCCGTCCAGTTCGAGCGGGCCCGTGCGCACGGGGCCCGCGTGCTCGAACCGCCCACGGACCGCGAGTACGGCGAGCGGGACTGCACCGTGGCGGACCTGGCAGGCCATCGATGGCAGTTCGCCGAGACCGTGCGGGACGTGGCGCCCGAGGAATTCGGCTGCACGACAGTGGCGCCCTGGCCCGGCCGTCCCGGCGCCTGACGGCTTCGCCCAGCCGATCGTCTAGAGTCTCGAGGCATGCCGAGCTCGCTGCCCGATTCATCCGGCGATGTCCAGGAAGCTACGGGCAACGGGCCGGGGCCGCCGGTCGCGCCGGTCCAGCCGGGCCCCGACCCGTACGCGTGGATGCGCGATCACAGCGCCCCGGCCATGCGCGCCTACCTCGCCGACGAACGGGCCTACTACGACCGGCAGACCGCGCCGGCGGCCGGGCTCCGGGACACGCTCGCGGCGGAGCTGGCGGCCCGGGTCGCCCCGGCCGAGGAGTCGGTGAGCTGGCAGGAGGGGCGCTACCGCTACTTCACCCGCACCGTGGCGGGCCGCGAGTACGGCCAGTTCTGCCGCAGCGGGGTGCGCGGCTCACCCGCTGAGGTCCTGCTGGACGAGAACGAGCTGCTCGCCGACCCGGCCTGCCGCGGCAGCTACGTGTGCCTCGGGGTGCGGGAGGTCAGCCCGGACGGGCGGCTGCTCGCCTACTCCGTGGACTTCGACGGCGACGAGGTCTACCAGCTCCGCTTCCGCGACCTCGGGGACGGCGAGGAGCTGCTGACCAGCGACGGCCGCCCGGAGCGGATCGAGCGGACCTACTACGGGCTGGCCTGGTCGGCCGGCTCGCGGTCGGTGTACTACACGGTGACCGACGCCAAGTACCGCCCGTACCAGGTCTGGCGGCACCAGCTCGGCACCCGCCCGGACCGGGACACCCTCATCTACACCGAGGAGGACGAGCGGTTCGACCTGACGGTCCGCGCCACCCGCAGCGGCGCGTACGTGCTCATCGAGACGGCCTCCCGGGACACTACCGAGACGATCGCCGTCCCGGCCGGCGGCGCCGGCACCGGGCTGTTCGTTCTGCAGGAACGGCGCACGGGCGTGGAGTACCGGGCCGACCACGCGGACGGGCCAGGCGGCGGCGAGTTCTACCTGGTCACCAACGACGAGGCGGCCGAGTTCCGGCTGGTGCGCCGGCCCCTCGCGGGGCCCCGGGAGCTGGCTGAGGTGATCGGCGGCAGCGACGACACCCGGCTGGTGTCGTGCGACGTGTTCGGCCGCTGGCTGGTGGTCACCCAGCGCCGGGGCGGCGCGACCCAGCTGCGGGTGGTGGACCGGGACACGGGGGAGGAGCGGCTGATCGAGCCGCCCGGCCCGGAGACGTCGCTGGAGCTGGCGGAGAACCGCGAGTACCGGGCGGCCGCGGTGACGGTGCGCACCGAGTCCCTGATCGACCCGCCATCCTGGCACGACGTGGACCTGGCCACCGGCCGGTGGGAGCTGCGCAAGCGCCGGGAGGTACCCGGCTACGACCCGGCCGGCTACCGCACCGAGCGGATCTTCGCCGGGGCGCCGGACGGCACCCGGATCCCGGTCACCGTGGCCTGCCGCCGGGACGTCCGGCCCGGCGGCGCCGCGCCGTGCCTGCTGTACGGGTACGGGGCGTACGAGGCGTGCAGCTGGCCCGGGTTCAGCCTGCCCGTGGCCAGCCTGCTGGACCGCGGCTGGGTGTACGCGGTCGCGCACGTGCGCGGCGGCGGGGAGGGCGGCCGCCGCTGGTGGCTGGAAGGCCGGCTGGACCGCAAGCGCAACACGTTCACCGACTTCATCGCGGCCGCGGACATGCTGGCGGCCAGCGGCTGGGCGGCGCCGGACCGGATCGTCTCCCGCGGCCTGTCCGCGGGCGGGCTGCTGCAGGGCGCCGCGTTCTCGATGGCGCCGCGGCGGTGGCGGGCGGTGGTGGCCGAGGTGCCGTTCGTGGACTGCGTCACCACCATGCTCGACCCGGACATCCCGCTGACGGTGAACGAATGGGACGAGTGGGGCGACCCGCGCGACCCGGAGGTCCGCGCGTACATGCGGTCCTACACCCCGTACGAGAACGTGCCGCCGGACCCGCGGCCGTCGCTGCTGGTGACCGGCAGCCTGCACGACCCGCGGGTGCTGGTGCACGAGCCCGCCAAGTGGGTGGCCAGGCTGCGGGCGGCGGGCCGCGGCCGGGTGCTGTTCCGCGCCGAGCTGGGCGCCGGGGCGCACACCGGCCCGGCCGGCCGCTACGCCGCGCTGCGCTACGAGGCCGAGGTGCTCGCGTTCGCCCTCACCGAGGCGGGGGAGAGATCCGCGGCGTCCTCATAGCCGCCCGGTCTCGGCGAGCAGCTGGAGCTCCCGCAGCGCCTCCCGGCCGTCCGCCAGCAGCGCGGGCGGGGGCAGCGGCGGATGGCGCGGCCGCTCCACCTGCGCCTGGTCGCGGAACCGCAGCCACAGCACCCGCTGGCTGGTCGCGGGGCCCGGGCCGACCGCCTCGGCGCCGCGTACCTGTGCCAGCAGCAGCTGGAAGTAGGCGAGGTAGGCGAAGTCCAGGTCGCCCGCGGCGGACCAGGTGACCCGGCCGGCGCCGAACTCGTACGCGGGCTCGCGGCCGCTGACCGACACCACCCGGCCGGCGCCCGGGTCCGCCACCGCGGCCGCCGCCCACTCGATCGCGTCGTAGGCGGCGCCCGCCCGGGACAGCCTGGCCAGCTCGTCCGGCCGGGCCGGCAGCTGGCCGCCCGCCGCGCCGGCGATGAGCCCGCCCATCGCCCGGCGCGCCAGCCAGTAGGCCTGGCCCGCCTGGCTGGCGGCCGCCCCGGTGTCGCCGAGCAGCCACTGGGTGATCGCCAGATCGAGGAGCACCTGCGCCCGCTGGAACGAGCCCTCCGGCTGCTGCGCCACCGCGACCGCGAGCCGGTCCGCCGCCCGGGTCAGGGCCGCGGCCGCGTGCTGCGCCGGGCGGCCCGGCACCGAAGCCTCCCGCAGGTGCAGCCGCGCGGTCTGCCAGGGCCCGTCAGCCAGCAGGCAGGCGTCCCCGGCCAGGCCCTGCAGCAGCATTAACTGCTCTTCCTGCGCGCTGACCAGGCCGGTCATCAGCCAGCCGAACTCCGGCACGCCGAACGGCGGGCCTTCCGCGCACGCCAGCACGCCCGCGAGACAAGCCATCACCTGCTGCATGTTCACCCGGCAGCCCCACCCTCAGGTCCCCACCTGCTGAGCCAGATCGGCACCATCGTAGGCAACCAGGAGCAGTCCGTATAAGCCGGACTGCTGACAGTGACCATTTGGGCGGCTTTTACCGCCATCAGACACCCGCAATGGTCACTGTCAGCAAGTGAGTGATTACCTGCGGCCGGCCGGGTTGGTCTCCCGCGCCGCCGCCCGCCCGTCCGCGGGCGCGGCCGTCACGCCGGGCCGGGCCGGGCCGGGGGCGGCCGGCGCCTCCTCCTGGTGGATGTACCGCTTGCCCCGCAGCAGCGAGGCGACCGCGGCCACCAGGCAGGCGCCGATCGCGAAGTCGAACGCGACCGACAGCCCCTGCGAGAACGCCGGGGTGATGAGCGCGGGGAAGAACGTGCGCCCGGTCAGGTAGGCCGCGTGCGCGGCGGGCAGGTGCGCGATCACCGGGCCGAGCAGGGTCTGGACCGGGTTGTAGCCGAGCAGCGAGGCGAAGAGCACCGCCACCGGCGGCAGCGCCGCCACCCGGGCGGCCGCGTGGGCGGGCACGCCCTGGTGCACCAGCCCGTGGAACAGGGTCGCCGGCAGCGACGCCGCGAGCCCGGCGATGATCAGCGAGAAGAAGATGCCGATCGACAGCACCATGGCCGAGTTCTGGAAGGTCGCGCTCATGCCCGAGCCGACGCCCCGGGCACGCGCGGGCAGGCTGTTCATGATGGCGGCCCGGTTCGGCGACGCGAACATGCCCATGCCGATCCCGTTGAGCAGCAGGATCAGCGCGAACTCCCAGTAGGCGAAGTTCACCGGCAGGTACTCCAGCAGCAGGAACGACGCCGCGGCGACCAGCATGCCGCCGGTCGCGAACGGGCGCGCCCCGAACCGGTCGGACAGCCAGCCGGACACCGGACCGGCGATCAGGAACCCGATGGTCAGCGGCAGCATGAAGATGCCGGCCCACAGCGGGGTGGAGCTGAAGCTGTAGCCGTGCCGCGGCAGGTAGATGCCCTGCAGCCAGATGATCAGGATGAACATCAGGCCGCCCCGGCCGAGCCCGGCCAGCAGGTTGGCCAGGTTGCCGGCGGTGAACGCGCGCAGCCGGAACAGGCCCAGCCGGAACATGGGCTGCTCGACCCTGGTCTCGATCACGCAGAACGCGGCCAGCACCGCGGCGCCGCCGGCGATCGCGCCGATGACGTAAGGGTTCGACCAGCCCATCGTGTGACCCGCGTAGGGCTGGATGCCGTAGGTGATCCCGGCCAGCAGCGCGATCAGGCCCACCGCGAAGGTCAGGTTGCCCCACCAGTCCAGCCTGGCGGGCCGGCGCTCACCGATCTCCCGCAGCTTGAGATAGGCCCAGAAGGTGCCGAACACCCCGAACGGCACCGAGACCAGGAACACCATGTGCCACTCGACCGGGCCCAGCAGGCCGCCGAGGATGAGGCCGATGAACGAGCCCGCGATGCCGGCGACCTGGTTCAGCCCGAGTGCGAGCCCGCGCTGGTGGGACGGGAACGCGTCGGTGAGGATCGCGCTGGAGTTGGCCATCAGCATTGCCCCCCCGACGCCCTGCAGCACCCGCATGGCGATCAGCCACAGGGCCCCGGCCGTCCCGTGCAGCCAGGTCACCGACAGCAGGATGGAGAAGACCGTGAACACGGCGAAGCCGAGGTTGTAGATGCGTACCCGGCCGTAGATGTCGCCGAGGCGGCCGAAGCTGACCACCAGCACGGCGGTGACGACCAGGTAGCCCATGATCAGCCAGAGCAGCAGGCTGGTGTTGCCCGGCAGCAGCGGGTTGACGCCGATGCCGCGGAAGATGTCGGGCAGGGCGATGAGCAGGATCGATGCGTTGATCGTCGCGATCAGCACGCCCAGCGTGGTGTTGGACAGCGTGATCCACTTGTAGTGCGGCCCTGGCCGCGCGTCCGGCGCGGCTGCGGCAGCCGGCATGAGCTGTCCCCTCCCCGTCAGAAAGCTTGTGGCCCGCGCGGGGCGCGCCCCGCGCAGCCGGGAAGCCCGGCGTGATTAGTTGCTATATACAAACTAACATGGTGAACGAGAATTCCCCGGCCGGCCCCTGCCCGCGCCGCCGGGCACCCGGCGCCCGCGGAAGCCGCCCCGTCCCGGCCCTGGCCCCAGGGGGTCCGCTACCCGGCGGGCCGGGGGGCATTCACCTGGCGGCGGCGTAGATCACATCGGGCTCGCCGCGCGCGGCCGGGATCTCGCGGGCCGTGACGCTGGCGAAGCGGCGGCGCAGCCGGCGCTCGAACGCGGCGTCGGCCGCCGCGCTCCACACCGTGAGGCAGCCGCCCGGGCTGAGCGCGGCGTGCAGCCGGGCCAGCCCGCTGTCGCCGTACAGGGCCAGGTTGGCGTCGTGCACTGTCCAGCCGGGGCCGTTGTCGATGTCGAGGCAGATGACGTCGTAGGGGCCGGGCCGCTGGCCGAGCCAGGCTACGAAGTCCGCGTTGATGACGCTGACCCGCGGATCCGCCAACGCGGCCGCCGCCAGGTGCCGCAGGTGGGTGCCGTGCCAGCGGATGATCTCCGCCGAGATCTCCACCACGTCGATGGCCGCCGCCCGCGCGTGCGCCACCGCCGCCGCCAGCGAGAACCCGACTCCCAGCCCGGCGATGAGAATCCGCGGCGCCGCCGCGGCGCAGCCGTCCAGCGCCAGGTCCACCAGCAGCCGCTCGGACCGGCCGCCGCGGGTGTCCATGAGGAACACGCCGTTGCTGATGATCTCGAAGTGTTCGCCGGACTGGCGCAGGGCGAGCTCGCCGCGGGCCGACTCGGCCCGTTCGAGCACCCGGCTGGCGGGCGGTCCGGCGGGCCCGGTCAACGCCGCCGCGCCCCCGTGCGGAGCGGGGCGGCGGCCGGGCCGGTGCTCACCGGGGCCCGGCCTGCTGGCTGGCGCCGGCCGCCTCGGCGGAGGCGGCCGGCGCGGCCCCGGCCGCCGCCGGGCCGTCCTCAGGGTCCACGGCGGCGTCCCCGCGGTCGCCCCACACCCACTGGCTGTAGCTCCAGAACCGGAACAGGGTGCCCAGCCCGACCCCGATGACCAGCGCGATGTTGTTGGAGAGCGGGTCGGTCAGCCCGAACACGTAGTTGACCAGGCCGATGGCGGCGGACTGGATCAGGTACGCGACGCCGTTGAACACGAAGAACAGCACCGAGTCGCGCGCGGTGCCCCGGCTCGGCCGGTGCCGGAACGTCCAGTACCGGTTGCCGAGGAAGGTCACCACCGCGGCCGCCAGGTAGGCGATCGTGGCCGACGTCAGCGGCCCGAGGTGGAGGTCATAGCGCAGGCCGTTGTAGCCGCCCACGTTGACCACGAACCCGACGGCCCCCACCACGCCGAACTTGGCCAGCTCGTGGATCAGGCGCCCGAACCGCTCGCGCAGCATCGCTATCAATGGATCGCATCCCCTCGGGCCCGTGGTGCGCGGGCCGGTGCGGCTGCCCCGGCGGGCAACCCCCCGGCCGCCGGCTGGCAGCGGACCAGGCCGATTGCGGATTAAACGGCGGAATCAGCAGGTCAAGATTAGCCCCGCGGGCACCGCCCGGGAGGTCATATCCCCGCGATCGCCGCTGTCATGCAGCCCGGGCCGCGCAGGGCCGGCAGATGCGCCCGGGCCGGGCCGGGCGCATGATCGGAACATCGGCTGCGTCCCGCAGCCGCCGGGGCGGGGAGGAACGCCATGCCAACGGTGCAGGCGAACGGCATCGACATCTACTACGAGGTCCAGGGTGAGGGTGAGCCGCTGGTGCTCATCCCGTACCTGGCTGCAGACCAGGCGTGTTACGCGTTCCAGGTCGCGGACTACGCCAAGGAGTTCACCTGCTTCACGGTGGACCTGCGCGGCGCCGGCCAGACCAGCAAACCCGGGGGCACCTACACCACCGAACTGCTCGCCGACGACGTGGCCGCCTTCATGCACGCCGTGGGCATCGAGCGGGCGCACGTGTCCGGGCTCTCGCTGGGCGCGGCGACCGGCATGTGGCTGGCCGCCCGGCACCCGGCGCTGGTGACATCGCTGTCGCTGCACAGCGCCTGGCCCCGCACGGACCCCTTCCTCCAGGTGGTGGTGGAGGGCTGGCGCATCATGGCCGAAGCGCTCGGCAGCGTCACCGACATGGTCATCAAAGGGATCTTCCCCTGGTGCTACACCCCGGAGCTGTACGCGGAACGGCCCGAGTACATCGCCTCCCTGGCCGACTTCGTGCGCAGCCGCCCGATGCCGCCGGTCGACGCGTTCATCCGCCAGTCCGGCGCGGTGCTGGCACACGACGCCACCGGCGTCCTCGGCGCCATCCAGGCGCCCACGCTGATCACGTTCGGGCAGCACGACCAGGTGACCTCGACCCGGTTCGCCAGCCAGCTCACCACCGCCATCGCCGGCTCCGAGCTGGCGGTCTTCGAGGGCTGCGCGCACGCGCCGATCTACGAGCACGTGGAGGAGTTCAACGAGCGCACCCTGGCCTTCCTCCGCCGCCACCCGGGATAGCGGCGCCGCGGGCGAGGGCGTCGGCGCGGCGCAGGGCGTCCGGCAGCCGGTGGCGGCCGGCCATCCGGCGGACCAGGTCCGCGGCGGCGGGGGGGGGGGGGGGGGGGGG
>JBLMWU010000123.1:0-18093 GCA_050257395.1 Gemmatimonadota bacterium
CACCGTCACCCTCGCCCCCGCCGCCTGACCCGCCACCCACCAGGCAAGATGGCGACCGCCACACCCAGGGCGGGCGTTCGCTGCCGCGCCCCCAGCGGGGTTATTTTCCAGTCAGCTCCACCAATTTCCCAGGCCAGGCAGCTGGCCCTCAGCGACCCGGGGACGGGGTCCAGAGGAGGGGCAGCCGGGCGTCAGACCCGCCGTCACTCGTGCGCCGTGACAGGGCCTCCGGTCCCGGGCATTCTCTACCTATGGGAAGCGGACCGGATCGCGCGGAGGGCCGCCGCCGGCAGATTGATGACCGGATCGCCGCCATCCGCACCCGCATCGGCGAACTGCGGCAAGCCCAGCAGGCGCGCGAGCACCCGGTGTCCTCCAGCGAGCAGCTCCTAGAAGCACAACATCACGCGGCCGCCTCAGAAGCTGCGGCGCAGCAGGCGCTTACCGCCAGCATTGACGCCTTCCGGCAAGCTGCCGAAGCACATGAACGCCTCGCCGCCCAGTACGAGCAGGCAGCAGCTTACGGGGGCAGTGACCAGGAAGACCGCCGCCTGCGGGCAGCAGGCCAGCGCGCCGCCGCAGCCGCCGACCGGCGGCGGGCCGAACAGGCCCAATCCCTTCTTTCCAGCCGTGCCGGGAACAGCCGGGAAGACGGCTAGAACACCAAAGCGATCGCGTTCTGAGGGCCCCGCCCCGCCCGCTCTGGCCTGTGCATACCGGCCGGGGGCATGCTGGGGGTTGTGGACGGCAGGAATCCCCGGCCGCCGGACAGGGCGGCGGCCCAGCGCCGCGCGGCCCCTGCCGATGACCGCGAGTCCCCGGCTGGTGCGCGCGAGCAGGAGCAGGATGCGCGCACACAGGCATCCGGCGCCGCTTTCGACGCGCTGGAACAGCGCACGCGGGCGACCATCGAGCGGTCACGTGCCCTGCTGGCTGCCAGCAGCCACCGCCACGGCGGCGAGGAGGCAGCGGCGGAGGAGACGGAGCGGCTGGCCGGCCCGGACCACGCGGAGGCCGGCCAGCCAGCCACGGAAAAAACGGAGCCCGCGGCGCGGCTGCCCGGCCCCCGCAGGCCGGTGGAGCGGGCCAGGGCGCTGCGCAGCCAGGCTCTCGCCGCGATCGCCGCATTCGCCGCGACCGAGGAGGAGATCGCCCGCATCCATGACGATCTGGCAGCCCGCCACCCCGGCCGCCGCGACGAGCACCATGAGATCGCCGGGCACGCGCGCGCGGCCGCCCGCAAGGCCCAGGAGATCATGCGCGACTTCGCTGACTGACCCCGCGGCCGGCGGCCTGGCGGCGGCACCGCCGGCGGGCTGGCTACCAGACTGGTGCCCGGCACCCTCTGGACGCGGGAACGGCGCGCTGGATGTAATCACCAGAAACGGAGACCGGAGGACCCGAACACATGCCAGATCTCCTGACCCTCTACGCGTCGTCCCAGCCCGGCAAGCTTGCCGTCATCGATGACCGGCCCGGCGCGGGCGTGGTCTCGTGGACCTACGCCCAGCTCGAGACGGAGGCGAACCGGCTGGCCAACGCGCTCGTCTCGCTGGGCGTCGGCCCCGGCGACAAGGTGATCTGGTGCGGGCCCAACTCGCCGCAGGTCGTGGCGGTCGTCAACGCGACCAGGAAGATCGGCGCGGTCGCGGTGCCGCTGAACTACCGCCTGACCGCCGAGGAAGCGCGCTACATCGTGGCGCATTCCGACGCCTGCGCCGCCTACGTGGACGCGGAGTACGCGCACCTGCTCCCGGCGCCCCGCGACGAGCGCCTCGGCAGCCTGCGCGAGGTGCTCGTCTTCGGCGGCCCTGCCCCGGCCGGGATGCTCGGGGAGGACATCGTCGCGCAGGCGCCGGACGAGCCGCCGGCCGGGGACGCCGAGGGCAGCAGCGCGACGATGATCTACACCTCCGGCACGACCGGCAAGCCGAAGGGCGCCTACCGCCCCATGACGGACCAGAGCACGGCGGCCGCGCTGATCGGTTTCATCGGCTACCGGCCGGACGACGTCTACCTCACCTCCGGCCCGCTGTACCACAGCGGGCCGCTGGCGTTCATGGGCGTCGGGCTCACGCTCGGGCAGACCGTCATCATCCAGCGGAAGTTCGAGCCGGAGGACTGGCTGCGGCTGGTGGACAAGTACAAGGTCAGCTCCACGTTCTCGGCGCCGCCGCTGATCCGGCTGGTGTGCGCGCTGCCAGCGGAGGTCAAGGCCCGCTACGACCGGTCCTCGATGCGGATCATGCTGGCCAACGCCGCGCCGTGGAGCTTCGCGCTCAAGCAGGCCTACCTGGCCGACTTCCCGGCGGACTCGCTCTGGGAGATCTACGGGTCGACCGAGCTCGGGGTGAACTGCGTCCTGGAGCCCAAGGATCAGCTGCGCAAGCCAGGCTCGTGCGGCAGGCCGGCCCCGCTGGTGGAGATCCGCCTGCTCGACGCCGACGGCAGCGAGGTGACCGGAACCGGGCCGGGGCAGTCCGGCGAGCTGTATGTCAGGTCCGCGGGCGTGTTCAGCGAGTACTACAAGCAGCCGGACAGTTACCGGGCCGGCGTGCACGGTGACTTCCACACCGTCGGGGACGTCGCCTACCGGGACGAGGACGGCTTCTACTACATCTGCGACCGCAAGAGCGACATGATCATCTCCGGCGGCATGAACATCTACCCCGCCGAGATCGAGGCCGCCCTGGAACAGCATCCGGGCATCTTCGACGTCGCGGTCTTCGGGATCCCCTCCGAGGAGTGGGGGGAGCAGGTGCACGCCGCCGTGGTGCCCGCGCCGGGCGCCGAGCTCTCCGAGGCGGACGTGATCGCGCACGCCCGCGAGCACCTGGCCTCGTACAAGTGCCCCCGGTCGGTGTCGTTCCTGGCCGAGCTCCCCCGGACCGGCTCAGGCAAGCTGCTCAAGCGCGACCTCCGCGCACCGTTCTGGGCGGGTCACGCCAGGCAGGTCAGCTGATCCCGGTCAGGGCCGGCGGAGTTCCGCCCAGATGGCCTTGCCGCCGGCCAGCGGCTGCACGTCCCAGGCGGCGGAGACCGTGTCCACCAGGGACAGCCCGTGGCCCGGCGCCGCCTGCAGCGCCGGGCCCGCGCCCGCGAACGGGCTGGCGTCACCGACGCTGATCCGCAGGGCGTCGCCGGACCCGGTCAGGCTGACGGTGAAGCGGGATTCCGCGTGCAGGACGGCGTTGGTGGCGAGCTCGGTCACCACCATCGCGGCGTCCTCGGCGAACGCGTCCCGGCCCCAGTCACCCAGCGTCTGCAGGACGAAGTGGCGGGCCGCCCGCGGCGCCTCCCGGGTGGCGGGGAAGGTCCGCGTGACCGCGGCCCGGCCAGCCGGGCCGCCGGGGGGCGGGTCGCCCGCCGGCCGGAGGGTGGCGCCGCCGTGGAGCCGGAGCACCTCGGCGAACGCCTTCCGGTGGGTGGCCATCAGCTGCTGCGGATAGGCGCAGCAGAGGATGAACGGGACCTCGCCGGCCAGCTCGTTCCACAGCGATTCCAGCTCGAGCGCGGCGTCGACCTGGCCGGCGTCCCACAGCACGGTGACCATCTCGCCGACGACCAGCACCGGCCGGCCGGTGGCGACCGCGGCGCGGACCAGCTGGCCGATCCCGGCGCTGAACGCGGCCCGGTCGATCCGGCCGTCCACCGTGAACCGGCGCACCTCCTCGCCCGCGTCCAGCAGCACGAGCGCCCCGGCGAGCTCCGCGGCCGCGGGGTCCAGGCCGGCCTCAGCGAGCCGGGCGTTCAGCGCCGGGCGGTGAGCGGGAGTCGCGGCGACCACCGCGATGCCGCCCCCGGCGATCACTTCCCCGGCATACCCGGCCAGGCTCTCGGCCAGTTCGTCGTCGCGACGGTAGAACTGGACGGCATGGCCCCGCGGATCCGCCGCCGGACCCGGCTCGACTGGCACTGTGTCACCACCAAACTCGCGGATGGGCGAGGGCTTTCATATCCCGTCCGTGGTCATTCATGCCAGCGGATCCGCATCCGCTGCGCCGGTTCTGGGAACGCGTCAGGCCTCCTCGCCGAGCGCCGCGGCCAGGCTCGGATACACGTCGATCACCCGCTCCGCGCCGAGCAGGCGGATGATGCGCGTCACCGGGTCGGAGACCGCGACCCGCAGCGGCACCTGGGCCGCCCTGGCGGCCTTGGCGACCCGCACCAGGGTGGCGATGCCCGCCGAGTCGCAGTACCTGGTCTGGGTCATGTCCACCACCAGGCTGCCCGATCCGCTTCCGACCAGCTCGTCCAGGCCTTCATGGATCTGGGTGACGTTCAGCAGGTCGATCTCGTCTGGCAGGGTGACCACCGTCAGGCTGCCGACCGTGCGGACCGGGAGAATCTGCTCGGTCATGGCACAGCCCGCCAGCCGGGGCCTGCCGCGACGGGGGTCGTCATGCGGCAAGCCTACGGGGCGCGGCCTGCCCACGCGGCCCCTCGGCATCGATCCTGGCGCCGCGGAAACGGTAACGAGCGTTGCGCCTATAGGATGGCTACGCTGCGAAGGCGCCGCTGAGGGGGTTTGCCGGTGGATCAGCCCACTGTGCCCCCCGTACGCCTTCAGCACGGCCTCTTCTTCTACCGCGCCCCCGCCGAGTTCATCGCGGCCGTGCTGGGATTCGTGCAGGACGGGGTGGCGGCCGGCGAGGCCGTGCTGGTCGCGGCCACCGGGCCGGACCTGGTGCGGCTGCGCGCCCAGCTCGACGGCCAGAGCGAGCACGTCACGTGGGCCGACATGTCCGGCACCGGGATCAACCCGCGGCGGATCACGGCCGCCATGCGGGCCTTCGCGGAGGACCATCCCGGCCGGCCGCTGCGGTATGTGCAGGAGCCCGCCTGGCCCACCCGCGCGCCCGCCGAACTGTGCGAGGTCATCCGCCATGAGGCCCTGGTCAACCTGGCCCTGGCCGGTCTCCCCGCGAGCATCCTGTGCGGCTACGACACCCGGCTGCCGGCCGCGACCCTCGCCAGCGCCGAGCGGGTCCACCCGCTGCTGGCGGAGCACGGGCAGTGGCGGCCCAGCCCGCCCTACACCCCCGCCGTGCCGATCCCGCCGGACTGCGACCAGCCGCTGGGCCTGCCCCCAGCCGCGGCCGCGGTCCTGGCCTACCGGGAGGATCAGGTCACCGTGCGGCGGTTCGCGGCCGAGCAGGCCGAACTCGCCGGGCTGCCGGGCGACCGGGTCATGGACCTGGTCATCGCCATCGGGGAACTGGCCGGGAACACGCTGGCGCACACCCGCGGCCCCGGCACGCTGGCGGTGTGGACCACGGGCGGTGAACTCGTCTGCCAGCTCCACGACAGCGGCGAGATCGCCGACCCGCTGGCCGGCAGCAGGCGGCCGGACCCGGCCGCGCCCGGCGGGGGCCGCGGGCTGTGGGTCGTGCACCAGCTGTGCGATCTGGTGGAGACGCGCTCCGGGCCCGCTGGCACCACCACCCGCCTGCACATGCGCCTGCCACCGGAGCCGCTGGCCGCCCGGCCCGGCGGCCGGCCCGGTACGTTTGCGGCCGGGCCCGGCCGGTAGGCATGACCGGGGGTCCGTGCTCACACCGAAAGGGATCATTCATGGCAGATGGCACGCAGGGCGGCGACGCCGGGGGGCAGCCGGCCGCGGACCCGGTGGTCGTGGAGCTGGACGAGGCCGAGTGCCTGCGGCTGGTGGCGGCGCGCGAGGTCGGCCGGATCGCCTACGCCGGGCGGTTCGGGCCCACCGTGCTGCCGGTGAACTACCGGCTGTACGAGGGCAGCATCGTGTTCCGCACCGGCCAGGACAGCCCCATGGACGAGGACCTGCGCACCGGCATCACCAACGCCGAGTACAAGATCGCTTTTGAGATCGACGAGCTCGACCCCGCCACCCGGGAGGGGTGGAGCGTCCTCGTGCAGGGCTCCGCCCACCATGTGACGTCGGAGGAGGAACGGGCGGCCGTGGCCCGGACGGGGGTCACGCCCTGGGCCGGCGGCCCCAAGGAGCAGTACATCCGCGTCCTGCCCACCCGGATCACCGGCCGCCACATCAAGCACCCGGGGTGACGCCCGCCAGCACCTCCTCGGCGCGGTGACAGGCGGCCCGCCGGCCCGGGCCCACCTCCCGCAGCGGCGGCGCCTCCGCGGCGCGAGGTGGCGCGGTTCGAGCTGCCGGAGCAGGTGGGCCAGCTGGCGCTGCAGGCGGCCATGGCGGGCGGCGGCACCTGGTACCTGTCCCGGATCGCGCGCGCGATCGTGCTGGTCCGGGTGACGAGCTCGAACCCGGGACCGCAGGCCGGCGGGCGGGCCGCCCGGTCGGCCGAGCGGGCGCTGGCGGCCATCCGGGCGCGCGTGCCGGACCTGCGGTTCCGTGCGGGGGTGGGCACCCCGCACGAGGGGCCGATGGGGCTGCGGGCTTCCGCAGCCGAGGCACGCGGCGCCCTGCTGGCCGCCCGGGCGGCGGGCCGGCCCGCGGGCGTCGCCGCGCACGACGCCGTGGGAGTCCGGCGGATGCTGATGGAGTGGTACTCCTCTGACACCGCCCGGGCCTCGGTGCGCGACCAGCTCGCGCCGCTGGAGCGGCTCGGCTCACCCCGGGCCGAGACGGCGATCCGGACCCTCGCGGCCTACCTGGACGAGCAGGGATCCATCATCAAGACCGCGCAGAAGCTGCATCTGCACCGCAACGCGGTGGCCAACCGGCTGCGCAACATCACCGAACTGCTCGACATCGACCTCGAGGACCCGGACCAGCGGCTGGTGCTGCAGCTGGCGTGCCGGGCGCGGCTGCTGTCCTGACGTCCCGCGGCTTACCGCGGCAGCCAGAGCGCGGCCCAGACCGCTTTCTCGTGCGCGCCGAGCGGCGTCCATCCCCAGGCGGCCGCGAGCGCGGCCACGATCTGCAGGCCGCGGCCCGACTCGGCGGCGGGATCGGGCGGCGCCAGCACCGGCGGGTCGCCGCTGGCGTCGGTGACCACGCAGGTCAGCTGGTGACCCTCGTGCCACCAGGTCAGTTCCGCCAGCCGGCCCGGGGTGCCGGCGGGCGGGGCGGCGTGCCGGATGGCGTTGGCGGCGAGCTCGGAGGCGATCGTCACCGCGTCGGAGATCAGCGGGTCCAGCCGCCAGCCGCGCAGCGCCGACGCGGTGAACTCACGGGCGGCGCGGGCCGCGCCACCACCCGGATGCAGCACGGTGCAGCAGTTGCCGGCAGCCGGCCAGCAGTCCGGCCGGGGCGGCCACAGCCCCGCGAGCGGATCGTAGCGGTGGTCACGTGCTTGTGCGGATGTCACTCGTGTCCCCGGAGCATGAAGGTCGGCCGCCAGGCCGGCACCCGGCGGCCGGTACTGACCAGTTAGTCAGCATCCGCTACGATGCCACCGCAACTGTGCATATGCAAGTGCAGGTGCACAGATTTAAGGGCCTGGTATCACCTCAGGGGCCCAGCGCCGGAGGTGACCCCGGGCTGACGTGGGGCGGGGGAAAGGACGCATGGTGGAGCACGCGCGCGGCGGCATACCCGCATCACAGCTGCCAGTGGCTGAATGGCGCAAGAGCAGTTTCAGCAATCCCAGTGGTAACTGCGTGGAGATCGGCCGGCTGCCGGACCGCCGGCTGGCGGTCCGCAACTCCCGTTTCCCCGACGGTCCTGCTCTGATCTTCACGCCGGCCCAGTGGCAGCCATTCCTCGCTGTTATCCGCGCCGGGAATGGCGCCTGACGGGATAGCCGCGGGAAGGGCGGCTGACCGGGCCGCCGCAGCCTGGCCGGCGCGCATCGGGAAAAGTCCCCAGTCGCCGGGTATAGCGCCGGCCCGCGTGCCCGTGGGACACTTCCGGGATTGGACGCCCCCGGGAGGAGACATGATCAGAGCAGCCAGGGCCGGCGATGGCCCGGCGGGCAGCCTGATCGCCCCGGCCAGCGGCGGTCCCACGGTCCTCCGCATCCTGCTCGGCGCGCAGCTCCGGCGGCTCAGGGAAGACAAGCGCATCTCGCTGGCGGACGCCGGCGAGGTGATCCGCGCGTCACATTCCAAGATGAGCCGGCTGGAGACCGGGCGGGTCGGTTTCAAGGACCGGGACATCGCCGACCTGCTGACGCTGTACGGGGTGACGGACGAAGACGACCGGGAGGCGGTGCGGGCGCTGGCCCGCCGCGCCAACGCCCCCGGCTGGTGGCATGACTACTCCGACATCCTGCCGAGCTGGTTCGAGGCGTATGTCGGGCTGGAGGAGGCCGCCGCCCAGATCCGCGCCTACGAGGTGCAGTTCATCCCGGGGCTGCTGCAGACCAGCGACTACGCGCGGGCGGTCACGCTGCTCGGTCACGGCAGCGCGTCGGCCGGCGAGATCGAGCGGCGGGTCAACCTGCGGATGGCGCGGCAGGCCGTGCTCGACCGGACCGACGCGCCCAACCTCTGGGTGGTGCTGGACGAGGCTGTGCTGCAGCGGCCGTTCGGCGACTGGGGGATCATGCGGGGCCAGCTCAAGCATCTCCTGGAGATGGCACAGCGGCCGCAGGTGACCATCCAGGTCATCCCGTTCAACGCGGGCGGGCATGCGGCCGCGGGCGGGCCGTTCAGCATCCTGCGCTTCGCCGAGCCTGACCTGCCGGACGTGGTCTACCTGGAGCAGCTCAACAGCGCCCTGTACCTGGACAAGCCCGAGACGGTCGACCAGTACCTGATGGTGATGGAGCGGGTGTGCATGGAGGCCGCGACCCCGGCCGACAGCCTGGACGCCATCCGGAGGATGCTGCGGGAGCACTGAGCTGCCCGGTGTACTCAGCTGCCCCACGCGCTGAGCAGCCGGAGGCACGGTCAGGGCTTGCGCGCCACCCCGGCCCACAGGGCAACCGGGCCCAGCGCCTCGCCTTCCCAGTCCGGCCGCCAGTCCTGCACCTGCACCAGGCCCGGCTCTGTCATGTCGAGCCCGCCGAAGTACCTGGCCACCTCGGCGCGGGTGCGCAGGGCGACCGGCTCGTTCAGCAAGGCGGCGAGTCCTTCCGCCATCTTCGCCATCGGCTCGGCGTCCACGTCGGCGGCGGGGTGGGACAGCACGAGGTAGCTGCCGGACGGCACCGCGTTCATCAGCGTGGCCACGATCTTGCCGGGGTCGTCCGAGTCCTCGATGTGGTGCAGGACCGCCAGCAGCAGCACGGCGACCGGGCGGGTGAAGTCGAGGGTCCGGGCCGCGCCCGCCAGGATCCGCTCCGGGTCGCGCAGGTCCGCGTCCAGGTACGCGGTGCTCTCCCAGGGCCTGCTGCTCAGCAGCGCCCGCGCATGGGACATCACGATCGGGTCGTTGTCCACGTACACGACCCGCAGCTGCAAGCTGCCCGACTGCTCGGTCCCGGGCTCGGGCTCGGCCGGCGGGATGCCGGTGCCGATGTCGAGGAACTGGCGGATGCCGGCCTTCAGGGCCAGGAAGCGCGAGGCCCGCAGCAGGAACGCCCGGTTGGCGCGGACGTTCTGGATGATCTTGGGGAACTCCCGGATCGCCGCCTCGGCGGCGGTCCGGTCGGCCGCGAAGTTGTCCTTGCCGCCGAGCCAGTAGTTGTAGACCCGCGCGCAGTGGGCGACGCTGGTGTCGAACAAGGCCGGCCCGCTGTGAGGCGCAACAACCTCACGGGCCAAGTCGCCTGCCATGGTCCGCCTTCCCGCCGGCACCCCCGCGCCGATGACAGCACGATACCGCCGCGCGCGCAGGCTGGCACCGCGGTTACCACGCCAGCGGACCCGCAGCACCGGCCAGCCGGTTCGCGCGCCGCCGTTCAGCGGCCCCCCTACGGGCCGCCCCGGCCCGGTGGCCCGGCCGCGGTGGGCTCCGCCTCCCGGACCGGTGCGGGAGCCAGGGCGGGCCGCACCCCGTTGCGCCACGGCCGGGTACGGGCCAGCCAGTAGCCGCCCGCGGCCAGCGCCACCGCGCACAGGATCCAGCCGAGGGCCATGGTGCCGACGCCGACGTACTTCAGCCCGGACGCGAAGATCACGAAGGTGATGACCGGCCGGATGTAGCGGTCCGGCGCCCAGGAGGACAGGAACGAGCCGATCAGCACGGCCGGCACGCTGCCGATGATGAGCGAGGTGGTGACGCCGAACTCGACGTGCCCGAAGACCAGCGCGCCCAGCGCGGCCGCCGCGGTGAGGGGGACCGCCTGGGTCAGGTCGGTGCCGACCAGCTGCCCGGCGCTGATCAGCGGGTACAGGAAGAGCATCAGCACGATCATCAGCGAGCCGGAGCCGACCGAGGTCAGGCCCACGATCAGCCCGCCCACCATGCCGATCAGGATGGTCGGCAGCGGCCGGACCGCGACCTGCCCGATGGTCCCGGTGCGCTCCTGGCCCGACCGGCGGTCCATGACGTACCGGAGCACCATGGCGCCCGCGCCGATCAGCAGGGCCGCGCCGAGGGCGATCTCGACGTGCTGCTCGGCCGCTGCGGTGTTGCCGAGCTGGCGCAGCAGGAAGGTGCCCAGGAACGCCATCGGCACCGAGCCGGCCACCATCCAGCCGACCATGCGCAGGTTGACGGTGCGCTTGTACAGGTGGACGCCGGCGCCGACCGGCCGCATCAGGACCGCGGCGACCAGGTCGCTGGAGATCGCCGAGGACGGCTTCACGCCGAACAGCAGGATCAGCATGGGGGTCATCAGGGCGCCGCCGCCCGCGCCGGTCAGCCCCACCAGGAGCCCGACCACCGCGCTGCCCAGGACGATGTAGGGATTGAGCTGCATCACTTGCCTTTCAGTCCCTGCCACGGATGCCCGCAGTCGCGCGTACGAGTATTTCCTATATTCCCTAGTCTTTCGCGCCAGAATATAGACATTCCCCCGCCGCCTGCCGGGGGACCCCCCGGGCAGTGGCCAGATCCCCTGGTCAGCAGGCAGGCGCGGCGTGTGCCCGGCGCCGGGAAGCCGACCCGGCAGCGGTCCCGCGGCCCGGCGTGGTGACCAGCGCCTCCCCCGGGACGGCCCCAACGTCCCTGGGCCCCGGCACCCGGGCCGCAGCAGGCTGATGATCATGAAGCTGTATGAGATTCACGCGGAGACCAGGGCGGCGCAGCCGACCGCGGTCGAGCGCACCACCCTGCGCGTCGGGGAGATCGGGCCCTGGCTGGGCCACGCCTACGCCGCGGTGGCCGCCGCCGCCGCAGCCCGCCACCTCGGCCCGGCCGGGCCGCCGTTCGCCCGCTACCACCGGCTCGGCGAGGACCGGTTCGAGGTCGAGGCGGGCTTCCCGCTGACCGGCCCGATCGAGGCCGACGGTGACGTGCGGCCCTCCGAGCTGCCGGGCGGCCCCGCCGCGGTCACCGTGCATATCGGGCCGTACGACCAGATGGCACCCGCCTACCAGGCGCTGGACTCGTGGGTGCGCGACCACGGCGGGGAGCCCGCCGGGGATGCCTGGGAGATCTACTTCAGCGACCCGGTCAGCCAGCCCGACCCGGCGACCTGGCGCACCGAGGTGGTGCAGCCCTACCGCGTGGCGTGAGGCCGCCGCCCGCGGTCAGGGCAGCAGGCGGCTGGCGTGCCGGGCGTAGATGTCCCGCATCCGGCCGGGGGCCGGCGGCGCGGCCGGATCCAGCACGCCCGTGCCCGGAGTTCGCCGGTCCCGGCCGGGGTTCCCGGCGGTCAATTCGGTAATGATGGGTTAAGACCGTCGCTGCGCCGCAATCCGGGCGGCGCCGCATCGCCCCCGCGCGGGGCAGCAGGCAGCGGGGAGGAGTGGCGTGAGCATCGGCGAAGCCCTGGCGCAGGCACGTGGCCAGGCTGGCCTCACCCTTGGCCAGGTCAGCCAGCAGACCCGGATCAGGCAGACGATCATCAGAGGCATCGAGGGTGACGACTTCTCGGCCTGCGGCGGCGACTTCTACGCGCGCGGGCACATCCGCAGCATCGCCAGGGCCGTCGGGACCGACCCCGAGCCGCTGATCGAGGAGTACGACGCCGTCCACCGGCCACCCGAACCGGTTCCGGCAGCGGAGGCCTTCGGGCCGGTCAGGCCGGTCGGGGTAACCCGCGGCCGGTCCGGCCCGTGGCGCTGGTGGGGCCGCTAGCGGCTGCCGCCCCCGGCCCGCCATCCCCCGGCAGCGCCTCCCCCGGCACCGCTCCCCCCGGCACCGCTCCCTCGGGCACCGCGCCCGCCGGGAGGGCGTCCCCCGCCACGGCCTCCCCCGGGAGCGGCTCCCTGGCCGCGGCCGCTGCCAGGGCGTCGACCAGCGCGATCCCGCGGCGCGCCCAGCGCACCTCGTGCCGCGCCCGTTCGGTGAGCCCGCGGTACACGTGCACCTTGTAGGCGACCAGGGCCTCGTGCAGTTCCTCCGGCATGGCCTCCAGCCGCCGCTCCATGAGCGCGGTGGCGCGGCGCTCCAGGGTCTGGGCGTGCACCTCCCAGCGCCGCCGCTGTTCCTCGTAATAGCCGAGGTGGGCCTCGAACTGGCGGCGGGCGTTGGCGAACGAGCCGTACTCGAAGTAGGTGGCCTTGAGCAGGAATGCGTCGCGTTCGGGAACCGGCACCGAGTCTTCCTCCACCCACGCGACCAGCGACGCCAGCCCCGCGTCGGTGATGGAGTAGGTGCGCTTGACCCCCCGGTCGCCCCGGGCCACCGACTCGGCGGTGACCATGCCTTCGGCCTCCAGCTTGCGCAGCTCCGGATAGATCTGCGAGTGCGGGGCGTGCCACACGTAGGCCGCCGAGCGGCTGAAGTGCTTGGTGAGGTCATAGCCGGTCATCGGCTCCACCGCGAGGATCGCGAGCAGGGCGTGGCGCAAGGACATCGGATCCGGCCTCCCACGGATGGAAATTCCCCGGGCGCGCCGCGCGCGGCGGCCCTGAATCTCCTGTCGTACGGTAGCCGACCGACCTGACCGGCACCGGACGACGCCCGGGGACGACGTGGCCGGCTACACCCTCGCGGCCTACGTCAAGTTCGGCACGAAGTTCACCCGCGTGGCGGCCGTGTTCGGCAACGACCAGGCCGCCCAGGGCAACGTGCCGGGGCTGCAGGCGGGCGCGAAGAACCTCGGCCTGGACATCGTCAGCAACCAGGCGATCGCGCTGGACCAGTCCACCTACGAGACCGAGGTGCAGAAGATCCTCGCGTCGCACCCGCAGGTGATCGTCACCGAGTCCGACCCGCAGACCGCCGGCGTCCTGCTGGGCAACCTGAAGCAGGCGGGCTGGAACGGCCCGATCGTGGGCACCTCCGGGACCCTCGGCACGGACTACGACAAGGCCGCCATCGCCGCCCTCGGCAAGGCCACCTACGAGTCGCAGTTCGTGCGGATCATCTCCTACGCCCAGCAGTCCGGCCCGGCGTTCGATGCCTGGAAGACCGCGCTGCTCGCGTCCGGGAAGCTGGTCAAGAACCCGGCCAGCGACGTGACCGCCATCTACGCGGAACTCCCCTACGACCACACCACGATGATCGCGCTGGCGATGCTGGCCGCGCACAGCACCAGCCCGGCCACCTTCAACCCGTTCATCGCGAAGATCACCCAGGGCGGCACCGTCGTGCACACCTTCGCGCAGGGCAAGGCGGCGATCGCCGCGGGCAAGAGCATCGACTACGTGGGCGTGACCGGCCAGGTCTCCTTCGACCGGTACCACAACTCGGCCGGGGTCTGGGCCGCGGAGAACCCGGTCACCAACCTGCCGGAGAAGCTCATCTCAGCGCAGAACATCGCCACCGCCGAAGGACATTAAGGCCGTGACCTGGTGACCGCTCGCCCGGCCCGGCTGCTGGCGGGAGGGTCCCGGTGACCCTCCTGCTCAGCGTCGTCATCTTCGGGATCTACAGCGCGGCCCTGCTCGCGATCGGCGGCGTCGGGTTCACCCTGCAGTTCGGCGTGACCAACGTGCTGAACCTCGCGTTCGGGTCCATCTTCACCGCGAGCATCTTCGCCGAGTACGGCCTGACCGGCCACAGCGCGAACATCTGGCTCGCGATGGCGGTGGGCGCCGCGGCCGGCGCGCTCTTCTCGCTGGTGGTGGGGCACTTCGTGGTCACCGCGTTCCTGCGGCGGGGTGCGGACCGGTTCGGCATCGCGATGGTGACCATCGCCATCAGCCTCATGATCCAGTTCGGGCTGGAGGCGATCCAGGGACCGTACATCTGGGCCTACGCCGCCACCGCCCGCACCACCGTGGACATCGGCGGGGTGGTGGTCAGCAGCGGGCAGCTGACCACGATCGCCGTCGCGGTGGCCGCGATGATCGCGGTCCACCTGCTGCTGCGCACGACCAAGCTGGGGCTGGCGATGCGGGCCACCGCGGCGGACGTCTCCCTCACCCGGTCGTGCGGCGTGTCCCCGGCGCGGACCAGGATCGCCGCCTGGCTGGTCTCGGGCGCGCTGTGCGGGCTCGGCGGCGTGCTGTTCGGCATCAACGAGGGCTCGTTCTCCGCCAGCAGCGGCAGCGACTTCTTCATCACGCTCGCGGCCGCCGCCGTGCTGGGCGGCATCGGCAAGCCCTACGGCGCGATGCTCGGCGCGCTGATCGTCGGCATCGTGAGCCAGGCCGCGGCCGCGGTGATCTCGCCGTCCTACAAGACCATCGCCGCCTGGGTCATCCTGGTCGCGGTGCTGCTGCTGCGGCCGCAGGGGATCATGGCCGAGTTCGCCGCGGACCGGGAGCTGGTGGCATGACCCGCACGCCCCGGGGCGGCCCGTGACCGGCACCGTCTACTACCTGAGCGGGCTGGCGATCCTGTTCGGGATCAACGTGATCGCGATCTGGGGGCTGGACCTGCAGTTCGGCCTGGCGGGCATCAACAACTTCGCCTACATCGTGTTCCAGGCGGCCGGCGGCTACGCGGCGGCGCTCTTCGCGCTCAAGCCGGCCGGCGCGTACGGCAACTTCGAGACCTACCTGGGCGGCTGGCACCTGCCGTTCCCGCTGCCGCTGCTGGGCGCGGGCGTGATCGGCGGCGTGCTGGCCGTCCCCATCGGGCTGATCGCCATGCGCCGGCTGCGGGCCGACTACCAGGCCATGGCGATGCTGGTGCTCTCGCTCATCGCGACCGCGCTGGCCGATGCCCAGACCGGCCTGGTGAACGGCCCCACCGGGCTCGCGCTGATCCCGCAGCCGCTGGCGGGCCTGTTCGGGGTCTCCTCGTTCGCCTACAACTGGGTCTTCCTGGGCCTGACCGCGGTGTGCTGCGCGGTGGCCTGGTGGGTGACCCGCGGCATCGCCCGCTCGCCGTTCGGCCGGCTGCTGCGCGCGGTGCGCGACAGCGAGTCCGCCGTCGCGGCGCTCGGCCGCAGCCCGGACGCGCTGCGGATGACGGTGCTGGTCGCGGGCGGGGCGCTGGCCGGCCTGAGCGGCGGCCTGCTGGTGGAGTACACCACCGCGTGGGGCCCGTCGAGCTGGCTGTACCCGGAGACGTTCCTGTTCTTCACCGCGCTGATCGTGGGCGGCAAGGGCAACCTCGCGGGCGGCGCGCTGGGCGCGCTGCTGGTGCCGATCGGGATCGTGGAGGCGACCCGGTTCCTGCCGGCCTTCGGCCGTCCCGGGCTGATCGACTCCCTGGACTGGGTCGTCATCGGCGCGATCCTGCTCGTCTTCCTGTGGTTCCGCCCGAACGGCCTGCTTCCCGAGCGCAGGCGGGTGCTGCCGGTGCCGGGGAACGAGGAGACCGCGGGCGCGGCACCCGGGCCAGCCGAAGCGGGCGCGCCATGACCGGGGGCCTGCTCCGGGTGGACGGGCTCAGCTGCCACTTCGGCGGCGTGCAGGCCGTCCGGGACGCGACCTTCGAGGTGCGCCGCGGCACCATCACCGGCCTCATCGGGCCGAACGGGGCCGGCAAGTCCACCGTGATCAGCCTGATCAGCGGCACCCGGCGGCCAGACCGGGGCTCGGTCACCTTCGACGGGGCGCAGCTCACCGGCAAGGGGCCGCACGAGGTCGCCCGGCACGGCATCGTGCGGACCTTCCAGCAGGCGAACGTGTTCGCCCGGCTGACGGTGCTGGAGAACCTGCTGGTCGGGGCGGCGCCGTGGCGGGGTGAGCGGTTCGCGGCCGCGCTCGGGCCGCGGCGGTCGTGGTCCGCGCCGCAGGACGCCCTGCTGGCGGAGGCGTGGGGCATCCTGCGCCGGTTCGGGCTGGCGGGCATCGCCCACGAGTACGCGGGGGCGCTGAGCGGCGGCCAGCGCCGGCTCGTCGAGCTGATGCGCGCGCTGATGGCCCGGCCGACGCTGCTGATGCTGGACGAGCCGATGGCCGGGGTGAGCCCGCCGCTCGCGCTGGCGATCGCCGGCCGGCTGGCCGAGCTGCGGGACGCCGGGATGACCATGCTCATGGTCGAGCACGAGCTGCGGCTGGTGGAAAGGCTGTGTGACCCGGTGATCGTGATGGCGGACGGCTCGGTGCTGGCGGAGGGGCCCTGCTGGAGCAGGATGTGCCCGCGCTGGCCGCCGCCGGCGCAGCGGTGGTGCTGGTGGAACAGCGCGCGGCGGCGGCGCTGGCCGTCTCCGGCTGGGTATACGTTCTCGTCGGCGGGACCGTGGCGCTGGCCGGGCCCGCAGCCGGGATCGCCGCCCGCCGCGACCTCGGCGCCGTCTTCCTCGGCGCGGGCGGTGCTGGCAGCGGAGACGGGGGGCAGGGATGACGGAGGTGCCGTACGCCGCGGAGCGCCAGCAGGTCGCGCTGGCGTGCCGGATCCTGGGGGTGGAGGGACTGGCGGAGACCACACTCGGTCACGTCAGCCTGCGGGTCAGCGACTCGCTGCTGCTGGTGCGCGCCCGCCGGGCGGCCGAGCACGGAGTGCTGTTCACCACCGCCGAGGACATCGCGCTGGTGGACCTGGAGGGCAACCTGCAGCCGGGCGAACCGCCGATCGCGCTGCCGTCGGAGCTGCCGATCCACACCGCGCTGCTGGCCGCGCGCCCGGACTGCGCCGCGGTGGTGCACGCGCATCCGCCGTCGGTGGTGGCCTGCACCATCGCGGACGTGCCGCTGCGCCCGATCGTCGGTTCCTACAACATCCCGGCCACCCGGCTCGCGCTCGACGGCATCCCCACCTACCGGTACTCGGGGCTGATCCGCAACGCCGAGCGGGCCGCCGGGCTGCTGACCGCCATGGCGGACCGGCCTGTGTGCCTGCTGCAAGGTCACGGGCTGGCGACCACGGGCGGGTCGCTCGCCGCCGCGGTGCTGGCCGCCATCGACATCGACGTGCTGGCCAGGCTGACGGTCACCTGCTGGCAGATGCAGCGGCCGCTCACCGAGATCGACCCGGACGACTACCGTGACCTGCCGGTGTTCGGCCAGGACTACTACGACCAGCTGTGGCGCTTCTACGCGGCCAAGGCCGGGAGGCGGACCGGTAGCTGAGACGAGGGCCGGTTCGTGCCCGGGGCGCCGCCAGCGTCTGGTCCCGCGGCGCAGATCAGGCCACAATCAGCCGGATTGGCCCTGCCCGCCCCGGCGCGGCCGCTGCTACGTTCCGCGCATGACACAGGCCGAAGACGCGCTCGCGGGCCGGCCGGCGCTGCTGGCGGACGCCAGCGAGCGGGCACTGCGGTATCTGGCCGGGCTCGCGGAGCGGCCGGTGGCGCCGCCGCCGGCGGCGGTGGCGGGGCTGGCGCGGCTGGACTTCCCGCTGCCCGCGGCCGGGCTGGCCGATCGCGAGGTGCTGGCGCTGCTGGACGAGGCGGGCTCGCCCGCCACGGTGGCCACGGCCGGGCCGCGGTACTTCGGGTTCGTGACCGGCGGGACGCTGCCCGCGGCGCAGGCGGCGGCCTGGCTGGCCGCGGCCTGGGACCAGAACGCGGCCCTGGCCGTCATGTCGCCCGTGGCCGCGGCGCTGGACACGGTCGCCCTGCGCTGGGTCACCGGGCTGCTGGGGCTGCCCGCCGGCACCGGCGGCGGGTTCGTCACCGGCGCCACCATGGCCAATGCCACCTGCCTGGCCGCGGCCCGGGACGCGGTGCTGACCCGGCACGGCTGGGACGCGGCCCGGGACGGCCTGGTGGGGGCGCCGCCGGTCACGGTGGTGGTGGGCGGCGAGGTGCACACCACGGTCCGCAAGGCGCTCGGCCTGGTGGGCCTGGGCCGCGGCCGGGCGCGGGTGCTGCCAGCGGACGGGCAGGGCCGGATCATCGCCCGCGGCCTGCCGGGCCT
>JBLMWU010000124.1:0-60859 GCA_050257395.1 Gemmatimonadota bacterium
AGCCGGAACACCCCGAATCCCTGCGCGCCCTGCACCGGGCCGGAGTGGCACGCGGACAGCGCCATGGCCAGCACGGTGCGGGTGTCGCGCGGGTCGATGACGCCGTCGTCGGCCACCCGGCCGGTCGCGTACAGCGCCCGCGAGCCCGCCTCCGCGAAGTTCTCCACGGCCTCCGTGATGGCGGCCTCCAGCTCCTCGTTCACCTGCTCGCCGCGGCGGGCGGCGCGCTCGCGGCGGACGATCGACATGACGCCGGCCATCTGCTTCGGGCCCATGATCGCGATCTTGGCGGTCGGCCACAGGAACACGAACCGGGTGTCGAACGCGCGGCCGCCCATGCCGTAGTTGCCGGCCCCGTAGCTCGCGCCGAGGATGACCGTGACGTGCGGGACCTTCGAGTTCGACAGCGCGTTGATCATCTGGCTGCCGTGCTTGACGATGCCGCCCCGCTCGTAGTCGCGGCCCACCATATAGCCGGTGATGTTCTGCAGGAACACCAGCGGGGTGCTGGTCTGGTTGCACAGCTGGATGAACTGCGCCGCCTTCTGGGACGAGTCGGAGAACAGCACCCCGTTGCTGGCGATGATGCCCACGGCAAAGCCGTGGACGTGCGCCCAGCCGGTCACCAGGGTCGGCCCGTACCGCGGCTTGAACTCCTCGAACCGGCTGCCGTCCACCACCCGGGCGATGATCTCGCGGACGTCCACCGGGGTGCGCAGGTCCGCGGGCATCAGCCCGAGGAGTTCCTCCGGGTCGTGAGCGGGCGGCTCGGGGCTGGCGGTGACCGGGCCGGGCCCCTGCTTGCACCAGTGCAGATGCGCCACCACCTGCCGGGCCATGCTGATGGCCTCGTGCTCGTCCTCGGCCAGGTAGTCGGCCAGGCCGCTGACCGCGGCGTGCATCTGGGCGCCGCCCAGCTCCTCGTCGTCGGCGTCCTCGCCGGTGGCCATTTTCACCAGCGGCGGGCCGCCGAGGAACACCTTGGCGCCGCCCCGGACGAAGATGTTGTAGTCCGACATCCCCGGCTGGTAGGCGCCGCCAGCGGTGGAGCTGCCGAACACCACCGAGATGGTGGGGACGCCCAGCGCGGACAGCTCGGTGATGTCGTGGAACATGCGGCCACTCTCGGCGAAGTGCACCATGGTGCGGCGCAGCACCGCGTCCGGGTCCTCACCCGCCGACAGGCCGCGCAGGTCACCGCCGGCCGACTCGACGAACTGGAGATAGGGCAGCCGGTTGTCGCGGGCGACCTCCAGGGCGCGCATGAGCTTGCGGATGCTGACCGCGGTCAGGGCGCCGCCGAGGTCGGTCGGGTCGTTGGCGACGATGACGCACTCGGTCCCCTCGACCACCCCGATGCCGATCACCATCCCGCCGCCCACGGCGTAGTCGGTCTGGTAGCCGGCCAGCGGGCTCAGTTCCAGGAACGGGGTGTCCGGGTCGAGCAGCAGGGCGACCCGCTCGCGGGCGAGCAGCTTGCCGCGGCCGCGGTGCCGCTCGATCGCCCGGGTGCCGCCGCCCAGCGACGCCTGCTCCAGCAGGCCGCCGAGCTCGCCCACCAGGCCCAGCATCTGCTCCCGGCTGGCGGCGAACGCCGGGTCCCGGGGATCCACGGCGGTCGGCAGGACTGGCGCAGGCACCGCACCTCCCAGCTGGTCAGCGGCTCAGGCCGTGAAACCGTCCATGCGGGCCAGGATCTGCAGCATCACCTCGTCGGCTCCCCCGCCGATCGACATCAGGCGGCTGTCCCGGAAGTAGCGTGACACCCAGGTCTCGGCCATGTAGCCGAACCCGCCGTGGAACTGCAGGCAGGTGTCGGCGACCTCGCGCTGCAGCCGGCCCGCCTTGAGCTTCGCGATGGTGGCGAACCGGGTGGTGTCCTCGCCGCGCATGTACGCTTCCGCGCACGCGTAGTTGTACTGGCGCAGCAGGTCCAGCTCCGCGGCCAGCTCGGCGAGCCGGAACTGGATGTACTGCTTGGACAGCAGGGGCCCGCCGAAGACTTCTCGTTCCCGCAGATAATCGGCGGTGCGGCGGAGGGCGGTCTCCATCCCGGCGGTCCCGCTGTAGGCGGCGATCATCCGCTCGTTCTGGAACTGGTTCATCTGCTGCTGGAACCCGCGGCCGGCCTCGCCGATGGTGTTGGCCACCGGGACCCTGGCGTCGGTGAACGACAGCTCCGCGGTGTCGGAGCACTCGTTGCCGAGCTTGCGCAGCTTGCGGCTGACCGCGAAGCCGGGCGTGTCCGTGGGGAACACGATCTGCGACATGCCCCGGTAGCCGCCCTCGTCCGAGGTGCGCGCCAGCAGGCACAGCCAGTCCGCCTGGGTGCCGTTGGTGATGTAGAGCTTCGAGCCGTTGATCACCCACTCGTCGCCGTCGCGGACGGCGCGGGTCCGGATGCCCGCCACGTCCGAGCCCGCGTCGGGCTCGGTGACGGCGATCGCGGCCACCATCTCGCCCCGCAGGGCCGGCGCGAGATAACGCTGCTTGAGCTCGTGGCTGCCGTGCCGGTGCAGGGACGGCGTGGCCATGTCGGTGTGTGCCATGATGGCCATCGCCACCCCGGCGGAGCCCATCCGGCCGAGCTCCTCGCCGAAGACCACCGTGTAGGAGTGGTCGGCGCCCTGGCCGCCGTAGGCGGGGTCGTACTCCACCCCCAGCAGCCCGGCTTCGCCGAGCTTCTTGAAAACCTCGTGAGCCGGGAAGATCTCGGCTTCTTCCCACTCCTCGACGTGCGGCACGATCTCGCGCTGGAGCACTCCCCGCACCGACTGCCGGAATGCCTCGTGGTCCTCGGTAAAGAGCATCCTCGTCCGTACTTACCTAGGAGTAACTTGATGGAAGCTCACGCATCGTAGGGCGGCTGGAGCCAGGCCCGCAAGGCTCGCGCGCAGCGGGCCGCCCGGTGTCATGGCGCGGGGATCCCGAGCGGGGAGTCGGGGAAGGCCCCGGCCGCGAAGTCCGCCGTGACCCCGGGGACCTCGATCACCTCGACATCCTCCCGCGCCAGGTCCAGGATGAGCCGGGCCACCAGCCGCATGTCGGCGTCCGCCGGGATCGCGATCGCGGCCGCGTGCCCGTCCCGGGCTGCCCGCACCGCCGCCCGCAGGCAGGCGTCTTCCTCACCCGGCTCGCCGGTGACCGTGCGGGTGCCCGCCCGCAGCAGGTCGGCGACCTGGTCCAGGGACCGGCCCAGGCCGGCCACCACGGACGCGCGGCGCAGCTCCCGGATGGCCCGCGGGGTGAGCAGGTCACGGGCGCCCGGCCCGGTGCCCACCAGCGCGAGCCGCCCCCGGGGCCGCACCCGCGCGACGGCCACCGCGACGCTGCCGGCCCGCAGCGCGGGCACGGCCAGTTCCGACGCCCCTGCCAGCGCGGCCGCCTCCGCCGCCCCCGGGCCCGCACCGCCGCGCTGCTGCAGCCCGGCGGCGATCAGCCGCTCCGCCGGGTAGATCACCAGCGGCCAGCCGCGCTGCCGGACCGCCTCCCGCAGGCCGGCCTCCCCGGCCTGGCCGTCCGCGGTGGCCACGGCGGCCACGCAGGCGGCCGACAGCCCGGCCGCCCTCAGCGCGCCGTCCGCGAGATCCAGCACATCCTCGGCGGCCGCCCCGCGGCTGGCGTCCACGCCGATCACCAGGGACGGCGGCCGCAGCACCGCGGTGCGCGCGTCGCCCGGCACGGCCTCGTCCGTGATGAGGATCCGGTAGTCGCCCGCGGCGCCCACGGTGTCCGGGAGCGGCGGCAGCGGCCACGTGTGCGCGGACTCCAGCCGGACCCGCTCGCCGTCGAGCAGCGCGCGGCTCACCGTGCCGATCGCCCCCTCGGTCGGCCAGTCCAGCTCGCCCAGGCCCGGCAGGCTCACCGCGTCGGTCGAGGTGGTGATGACCGGGTCCGCGCCGAACACGGCGGCGACCCGGGTTGCCAGCGCGTTCGCGCCCGCGGCGTGGCCCCCGACCACCGCCACCGCGTGCCGGGACGACTCGTCCACGCACACCACCGCGGGATCGGTCCACTTGCTGTCCAGCAGCGGCGCTATCAGCCGCACCGTCGCCCCCACCGCGTGGAAGCACACCAGCGCCTCGCACTGCGCCCAGGCCTGCGGCAGCACCTGCCGGACCGGGCCGTCATACAGCCGGGTCTGGCCGGGCCAGGCTTCCGCCAGCCGGGCCGCGGCGAGCCGGCCGCCCCGGGTGACGGCGATCAGGCCGATCATGACGGCCTCCTCTCCAGCGGCTGGGCAGCGCGGACCCTTACGACCGTACCCGCTGTGCGGTCAGCGCGGCCCTGCGCCGCGCCACCGGCGGGGCGACCACCGGCGCGGCGGTCAGCCGCCGCGACGCCGGCTCCTCGCGATCAGGACCACGACGACGATGACCGCCGCGACCAGCAGGAAGGGAACGAGGCTCACGTCGTACATAGCCGCACGGTAACAGTGCGGCCGCCCCGCTGAGGCCCGCCGCGGGCCCGCTGCTACGGCGCGGCTACCCGCTCGGCGCGGTCGGCCGCGGTCTTCGGCTCGTGCCGGACGTCGCCGGGCTGCCCCATGGCCCGCCGCCAGCAGGCGAACTCCAGCAGGATGCCGTCGGGGTCCTGGAAGTAGAAGGACCGGACGAACACGCCGGGATGCAGTTCCCGGGCCACGCCCAGCTCGCTGTCGTCGTGGTCGAGGACCGGGCTGACCCGCACCCCCTTCGCCTTGAGCTTGGCCCGGTACTCCAGGAACTTCTCCTCCGGCACGTTGAACGCCACGTGGTTCATCGAGCCCACCGCGCTCGTCCACTCCCCCAGGCCCGGCACCGTCACCGGCGCCGACACACCCGGCACCGGGCCGGGCGCGTCGGGGAACCAGAAGAACGCCAGCGCGTTGCCACCGCCCATGTCGAAGAAGAAATGCTGGCCCGACCCGCCCGGCAGGTCCAGCGTCTTGATCAGGCGCATCCCCAGTACCTGGGTGTAGAACTCCACCGTCCGCTTCATGTCCGAGCAGACCAGCGCCAGATGATTGACGCCACCGAGGTCGAACTCCTCGTTCCGCCACTCCATGACGTCCTCCCTCAGCGCGCAGTGCACCAGACCCGTCTCAATCTAGAACCAGTTCCGCCAATCCCCTACCCTTCTGCCCGGTAAGGGCCGATCCGTGCGGCCCTCAACCCGCCGGGAGGCTGGCGATGGCCGAGGTCGTGAGGGAGTTCGTGGGGCTGCCGTCACCGGTGGCCGGCCGGGCCGGCGCCGGCGGCCACCCGTGCCAGGGCATCTACCACCGGCCGGCCGGCACCTGGCCGGCCACCGCGTTCATCGCCACTCACTACAACGTGGACTTCTCCGAGCACTACCTGGCCTCACTGCTGGCCGAGCGCGGCTTCGGGTTCCTCGGCTGGAACACCCGGTTCCGCGGGAACGAGGCGCACTTCCTGCTGGACCACGCGCTCGCGGAGATCGGGGTCGGCGTCCGGTGGCTCCGGGAGCAGGCGCGGGTGCAGCGGGTCGTCCTGCTCGGCAACTCCGGCGGCGGGTCCCTCATGGCCGCCTATCAGTCGCAGGCCACCGAGCCGAACGTCACCCCGGTCGCGGGCATGCGGCCCCTGCCCGCCATCGGGCAGCTGCCGCCCGGCGACCTGTTCATCGCGCTCGCCGCCCACGCGGGCCGCCCCGAGGTGCTGACCGCCTGGCTCGACCCCTCGGTCACCGACGAGACCGACCCGCTGTCCGCCGATCCGGAGCTCGACCCGTTCAACCCCGCGCACGGGCCGCCCTACTCCGCCGGGTTCCAGCACCGGTACCGGCAGGCCCAGCGGGAGCGCAACGAGCGCATCACCGACTGGGCGCTCGCGCAGCTGGCCGTGCTGGCCGGGACCCGGGCCCGGGACCGGCTGTTCAACGTCTACCGCAGCTGGGCTGACCTGCGGATGATCGACCCGTCCATCGAGCCGTCGGACCGCCGGCCCAACTGGTGTTACCTGGGCGAGCCGGTCAGGGCCAACTACGGCGTGTTCGGTATCGGGGCGCTGAGCACGCTGCGGACGTGGCTGTCGATGTGGAGCCTGCGGACCTCCCAGTGCACCGCCGCGCCGCACCTGCGCCGGATCAGCGTGCCGTCCCTGGTCGTCCACGCCACCGCGGACGCCTGCGTGTATGAGAGCGACGCGCGGGCGATCCACTCCGCGCTCGCCGCGGCGGACAAGCGGCTGGAGTTCCTCAAGGCCGACCACTACCTGCAGGAGCCGGCCGGTGCCCGGGCCGAGGCCGCCGACCTGATCGCGGCCTGGGTGGCCGGGCACGGCGGGTAGGCATTCCCGAGCTCCGGCGGGATCGCGGTCAGCCGGCCCGGTGCCCGTGCTGGCGGGCGAGGCTGTCCAGCATCGCCGCCGCCCTGGCCTTGTCCGCGCGGAACGATTGCAGCTGAGCCGCCGAAAGCTGGGTCACGAAGGTCCACGGGTTGCGTTCCCGGCGGCCGTCGACCTTGGCGAGCCGGTAGAGCACCTGCCCGTCCGACCGCATGACCCAATCCCAGGTCATCACCGCCAGGTCGCTGGCTGACCTGCAGCTGACCTGGGCAATTACCTTCGGGGAGATCAATGCCATGCGATGAGCCCTCTCGCCAATGGTGCCCTGGACGTGCCGCCCCGTCCCGGGGGCGGTTCTGCTGCCGTGGCGACAGAGGCTACCGGCTCACTCTGCAAAGGATTGCACAGTTCACCGGAATGTCAGAAACATCACCACGGGCCGGCAGCCGCCGGGCCAGGCGCCGGGCCGCGGGACAGCGTGACATTGACGCAACCGGACGGTTGCAATATGGTGGCAACCGACCGGTTGCTACAGGCTGGAGGCCGACATGGGATTTCCCGATCGCATCGAGCGGACCGTGGAGCTCGCCGCCCCGCCTGCCGCGGTATGGGCCGCGCTCACCACGGCCGAGGGGCTGAGCGCCTGGTTCGGCGACGAGGCCACGATCGATCTGCGCCCCGGCGGCGCGGCCCAGCTGCGGTGGACCGGCCGGTACACCGCGGACATGCGGGTGGAGCGGGTCGAGGAGCCACGGGTGTTCGGGTTCACCTGGCAGCTCCAGGAACTGCCCGAGGATGATCCGCGCCGCACCTACGTCGAGTTCACGCTCGAGCCGTCCGGTGCGGGCACGCGGCTGACGGTGGTCGAGACCGGCTTCGCCCAGCTGCCGGACGAGCCCCACCGCAAGGCGTACGACGGTCACACCGAAGGGTGGGCGCGCGAGCTGGGCGAGCTGGTGAGCTACCTCGATGCCACCTGACATCGGGGAACCTGACATCGAGGCCATGGCCGAGCAGGTGTTCATCGCCCTGGCCGACCCGAGCCGGCGCGCCATCCTGGCGGCGCTGGCCTCGGGCGGCCCGGCCACGGCCACGGACCTGGCGGCGCAGCTGCCGATCAGCCGGCAGGCGGTCGCCAAGCACCTGGCCCTGCTGGCCGAGGCAGGCCTGGTGACGGCCGAGCCGGGGGAACGGCGCCGGGTGCGCTACCGGCTGCGTTCCGCCCCGATGCAGGTGGCGCAGCAGTTCCTGGCCGCGCTGGCCCGGGACTGGGACAGCCCGCTCGCGGCCCTGCAGGACCATCTGAGGAGGACACGGCAATGACAACGATGAAGACCCCGCCGATCGTCACGGCGGAGGAGTGGGAAAGCGCCCGCCAGCAGCTGCTCGTGAAGGAGAAGGAGCTGACCCGCGCCCGGGACGCGCTGGCCGCCGAGCGCCGGCGGATGCCGTGGCTGGCGGTGGACAAGGACTACGCGTTCGAGGGCCCGCAGGGCCGGGTCAGCCTGCCCGGCCTGTTCGAGGGCCGCCGCCAGCTGATCGTCTACCGCGCGTTCTTCGAGCCGGGTGTGTACGGCTGGCCCGGCCACGCGTGCCCGGGCTGCTCCCTGGTGGCCGACCAGGTCGCCCACCTCGCGCACCTGAACGCCCGGGACACCACGCTGGCGTTCGTCTCGCGCGCGCCGCAGCCGGAGATCGCGCGGCTGAAGGCGCGGATGGGCTGGACGATGCCCTGGTACACGATGACCGACGGGTTCGACGCCGACTTCGGCGTGGACGAGTGGCACGGCACGAACGCCTTCATCCGCGACGGTGACCGGGTGTTCCGGACCTACTTCGTCAACAACCGCGGCGACGAGGTGATGGGCGGCACCTGGAGCTACCTCGACATCACCGCGCTGGGGCGGCAGGAGGAGTGGGAGGACTCCCCCGACGGCTACCCGCAGACGCCGCCGTACCAGTGGTGGCGGTGGCACGACGCCTACGGCGAAGCGGGGCAGTGAGCGGCCGGGCCCCCGGCTAGCCGGGGGCCGCCTCGCCCGCTGGCTGCGCCGCAGCCGGCGCGTGCCCGGCCCTGGCGGCGAGCGGCACCTCCTTGAGGAAGAACGCGACGATCAGGGCCAGCGCGATGACCGGCGCGCAGGCGAGGAAGACGTCGTCCAGCGAGTGCGCGAACGCGCTCAGCAGCAGGCTCTTGAAGGGCTCCGGCGCGTGCTGGATCGCCTGGATGTTGTTGGTGTCGACCGGGTGGCCGGGCCGCGGTCCCGGCAGGCCGGCCAGGTGCGCCGCCAGCCGGTTCGACAGCACCGCCCCGAACACCGCCGTGCCGATGGCCGCCCCCATCAGCCGGAAGAAGGCGGTGCCCGCGGTGGCCGCGCCCATGTCCCGGACCTCGACCGAGTTCTGGACGGCGGTCACGAGCGGCTGCATCGTGCACCCCAGCCCGGCGCCGAAGAGGAACGAGTACAGCGCCACCTGCCAGTACGGCGTGCCCACGCCGAGGTGGCCGAGCAGGAGCAGCGCCGCCACGATCGCCACGGCGCCGACGACCGGGAAGGCCTTGTAGCGGCCGGTCTTGGTCATGATCTGGCCCGAGACGATCGACACGGTGAAGATCCCCAGCACGGCCGGCAGCATCGCCAGGCCGGACCGGGTGGGCGACATCCCCTTCACCCCCTGCAGGTACAGCGGCAGGAACACGATCGCGCTGAACATGGCGGCGCCCGCCAGGAACCCGTAGATGTTGCTGACCGCGAAGATGCTGTTGCGGAACAGCCGCAGCGGGATCATCGGCTCGGCTGCCCGGTGCTCGATCCACACGAACGCCGCGGCCAGCCCCGCGAAGGCGGCGACCAGCGCCAGCGGGCCAGGGGCCGTCCAGCCGTAGGCCTTGCCGGCCCAGTCGAGGTAAAGCACCAGCGCGGAGACCGCCGCCACGATCACCGCGGCGCCCGCGTAGTCGATCTGGTGCTGGCGGCGGACGACCGGCATGCGCAGCGCCACAGAGGTGACCACCAGGGCGGCGATGCCGACAGGCAGGTTGATGTAAAAGATCCACCGCCAGCCCGGCCCGTCGGTGAACCAGCCGCCCAGCAGCGGCCCGGCCACGCTGGACACGCCCCACACCGCGCCGAAGTAGCCCTGGTAGCGGCCGCGCTCGCGGGGCGGGATGACGTCCCCGACGATGGCGAGCGCGATCGACATCAGCCCGCCCCCGCCCACGCCCTGCAGGGCGCGGAAGACGATCAGCTCCAGCATGTTCTGGCTGAGGCCGCACAGCGCGGACCCGATCAGGAAGATGCTGATCGCGACCTGGAAGATCAGCCGCCGCCCGTACAGGTCGGAGATCTTGCCCCACAGCGGCGTGGCGGCCGTTGAGGTCAGCAGGTAACCGGTCACCACCCAGGCGAGATTGTCCAGCCCGCCCAGGTCGCTGACGATGCGCGGCAGCGCCGTGCCGACGATGCCCTGGTCCAGGGCGGCCAGCAGCATGCCGGCCATCAGCCCGGCGAGGACGACCAGGATCTGCCGGTGGGACAGGTACTGCGCGCCGGGGGGCTCGCCGGCGCCCTGACCAGGCTGGCCGGGCCGTTCGGGCGCCGAGTTGGCAGCCATCAGGGGTTCTCCTTCTGGTCTTACCGGCGCAGCCGCCCGGGCCTGCCGCCCGGGGGATGCATCCGGGCATCCTATGCGTAACCGCATGTAATGGTGCCAACCACCCCCAGGTGCCAGCGCCGCCCGCGAAGGACCGTAGCCTGGGCAGCAGGTGGGACACACATGGGATGGCTGATCATCGGGCTGCTGCTGGTGCTGGCCGGCGGGCTCGCCCTGTTCACGCACCGCAGCCGCCGCCGCCCGGCGGCCGACGACACGCTGGTAGCGGACCTGCTGGGGCCGCGAACCGGGCCAGTGCCCCCGGTGCCGCAAGCCCCGCGCGAGCACGCCGGGTTTCCGCCCGTTCCCGCCGCGCGGCCCGCAGCAGACCGCGCTCCTCAGCCCACCGCAGCCCGCGGCCCGCAGCCCGCCGCGGACAGCAGCCTGCCGCAGCGCGCCGCGGACAGCGGCCCGCAGCCCGCCGCGGAGGGCGACTGGCTGGACACCCAGCTGGCCTGGATCACGGCATGGTCGGCGAAGATGCACGAGCAGATTGCCCCCTCAGCAGCGGAGGAAGCCGTCCCGCCGCAGGCGGAACCCGAACCGGAGGCGGCTCCGCCGGCGGCTGGCGGCAGCGGCGTCAGCCAGCTGGCGGATGAAAGCGGCCCGGCGCCGCCCTCGCCGCCGCCCGCACCCCAGCGCTGCACCGCCACCACCGCCAAGGGCAGCCAGTGCAGGCTCTCTGCCAGGCCCGGCGAGAGCACCTGCGCCATCCACGCTCGCGGCCGCGCCCGTTCCTGACCCGCTGGGCCGCGTCCCGTTCGGTATCGTGGCCGCGTGACGGCCGCAGCGCAGGCAGCATCCGGGCCGGAGGCAGCAGGCCAGCCAGGCAGCGCGGGCCAGGCAGGCAGCGCCGGTGCCGCAGCTGGCGGCGGCCAGGCAAAGGCGGCACAGCCGCGCCAGCTGATCGTCACCGTCTACGGGCTGTACTCGCGGGCCGAGGGCGGCTGGCTGTCGGTGGCATCGCTGATCACCCTGCTGGCCGAGTTGGGCGTGGACCAGCCCGCGGTGCGCTCCTCGATCTCGCGGCTGAAGCGGCGCGGGATCCTGCAGCCGGACCGGCGGGCCGGGGCGGCCGGATACGCGCTGTCGGCTGAGGCCCTGGCGATCCTGCGGGAAGGCGACCACCGGATCTTCCGCCGCGAGCGGGCCCGGCTAGCGGACGGCTGGCTGCTGGCGGTGTTCTCGGTGCCAGAGACCGAACGGCAGAAACGGCATGTGCTCCGCTCGCAGCTGGCCCGGCTGGGCTTCGGCACCGCCGCCCCGGGTGTGTGGATCGCCCCGGCGTACCTGCATGACGCCGCCGCCGACATGCTGCGGCGGCTCGGCCTGGACCAGTACGCGGACCTGTTCCGCGCGGAGCACCTGGCCTTCGGGGACGCGGCCGCGAAGGTGCGCCAGTGGTGGGACCTGGACCTGCTGGAGCAGCTCAGCGCCCAGTTCCTCGCCGCCCACGGCCCGCTGCTGGAGCGCAGCCGCGCGCAGCCACCCGGCGGGCGGGAGGCGTTCGCCGGCTACGTCCGGGTGCTGACGGACTGGCGGCGGCTCCCGTACCTCGATCCGGGCCTGCCCGCTGAGCTGCTGCCCGGGGACTGGGCCGGCATCCGCGCCGCCAGCCTCTTCTTCACGCTCCAGTCGCTGCTGGCCGAGCCCGCCCAGGCCCACGTGGCCCAGCTGCTCGGGCACCCGGCCCAGCCGCAGCGGTCCGGTTCCCCGGCGGCCCGGCCCCGGCCCGCCCGGCCTTAAGCCGGGTCCTGCCCGGGGCGGTCCTGGCCGGGCTCGGGCAGCGCGGCCACGCCCTGCAGCTCGACCAGGGCGGCGGCGTCCCACAGCCGCTGCACCCCGACCGCGGCCATGGCGGGGTACTCACGGCCGGCCAGCCTGCGCCACACCTCGCCGATCTCCCGCCCATGGGCGCGGTAATCCGCCAGGTCGACGGCGTAGATGGTGACGCTGACCAGGTCCGCTGGCCCGCCGCCCGCGGCGCGCAGCGCGGTGAGCAGGTTGGCCAGGGCCCGCTCGAACTGCGCCACCACCCCGGACCCGGTGATCTGGCCGCGGTCGTCCAGGGCGGTCTGCCCGGCCAGGAAAGCCAGCCGGCCGGGGCTCACCGTCACGGCGTGCGAGAAGCCGGACGGCCTGCCCAGCTCAGCGGGGTTGATGCGGTCGATAGCCACGCTCCTGGCTATCACGCCCCCCGCCCCCGGGGCCAGCCTTCTATAGCGCCTCATTGACGACCGTGCAAAAAGCAACATACGTTGACCTCATTCCCCCCGCGCGCAACCCGAAGGGGCGCGGCAGCGCCCAGGCCGGAGCGAGCCGAAGGGCCGCGCCGCCGTCTGGACTGACGAGCGACGAGCGCCAGCGAGGAGCGAGGAGGGAAGACGGCGGGCTCGAGCGGCCCGGAGGCGAGCGAGGGCCGGAAAGGAAGGGTCATGGGATGCGGATCGCGGTAGCCGGCGGCGGCCCGGGCGGCCTGTACTTCGCCGCGCTGGCCAAGCAGCTGGACGCGCGGCACGAGATCACCGTGTGGGAGCGCAACGCCCCGGGCGACACCTTCGGCTTCGGCGTGGTGCTCTCGGACGAGACCCTGGGTGGCATCCAGCACGCCGACACCGCGATCTTCCGGGCCATGGAGCGGGACTTCGCCCGCTGGGACGACATCGACGTCCACTACCGGGACACGGTCACCACCTCCGGCGGGCACGGCTTCGCCGCGATGAGCCGCCACCGGCTCCTGACCATCCTGCAGGAACGCTGCGCCGCGCTCGGCGTGCAGGTGCACTTCCGGGCGCCCGTCCCGGAGCTGGCCGGGCTGTCCGCCACGCACGACCTGGTGGTCGCCGCCGACGGGGCCAACTCCCAGATCCGCGCCGCGCTGGCCGGCGCGTTGCGGCCCAGCCTGGAAACCCGCCGCTGCCGGTACATCTGGCTGGGCACAGACCTGGTCTTCGACGCGTTCAAGTTCTTCGTCCTGGACACGCCGTGGGGTGTCATGCAGGTGCACGGCTACCCCTACAGCCGCGACGCCAGCACCTTCATCCTGGAGATGCACGACGACGTGTGGCAGCGGGCCGGCTTCGCGGCCTGCTCGCCCGGCCGGCTCCCGCCGGGCCGCAGCGACGAGGCCTCGCTGGCCCGGATCCGCGACCTGTGCGCCGGCGTGCTCGGCGGGCACGGGATCACCGGGAACAACTCCCAGTGGATCAGCTTCACCACGGTGCGCTGCGCGAGCTGGCACGACCGCAACGTCGTCCTGCTCGGCGATGCGGCGCACACCGCGCACTTCTCCATCGGCTCGGGCACCAAGCTGGCCATGGAAGACGCCCTGGCGCTGGCGGCCTGCCTGCACGAGCAGCCGGACGTGCCCGCCGCCCTGGCCGCCTACGAGGCCGAGCGGCAGCCGGTGGTCGCCTCCACCCAGCGGGCGGCGCAGGCCAGCCTGGAGTGGTTCGAGAACATCGCGCAGTACACCAGCCAGGACCCGCCGCAGTTCGGGTTCAATATCATCACCCGCAGCCGCCGGGTGACCTATGACAACCTGCGGCTGCGCGATCCGGAGTTCGTCGCCGGGCTCGACCGCTGGTTCGCCGGGACGGCGCCGGCGCCCGCCGCCGGCCTGCCCGGCCCCGATCCCGGCGGGACCCCGCCGCCCGGCCAGCCTGCTGCGTGCCCGCCCATGTTCCAGCCGGGCCGGATCGGCGGGCTGGAGCTCGCCAACCGGGTCATCGTCTCGCCGATGGACATGTACAGCGCCTGCGACGGCGTGCCCGGCGACTTCCACCTGGTGCACCTGGGCGGCAAGGCGCTGGGCGGGGCGGGGCTGGTGATGACGGAGATGGTGTGCGTGTCGGCGGCGGGCCGGATCACCCCCGGCTGCGCCGGCCTGTACACGGCGGAGCAGGAGGCCGGCTGGCGGCGGATCGTGGACTTCGTGCACGCGCGCACCGGCGCCAGGATCGGCGTCCAGCTCGGCCACTCCGGCCGCAAGGGCTCCACCCGGCTGATGTGGGAGGGCATGGACGAGCCGCTGACCGCGGGCAACTGGGAGGTGTGCGGGCCCTCCCCGCTGCCCTACTCACCGGCCAGCCAGGTGCCGCGGGAGCTGACCCCGCCCGAGCTGGCGGAGATCACCGGCCAGTTCACCGCGGCGGCCCGGGCGGCGGCGCGGGCCGGCTTCGACCTGCTGGAGCTGCACTGCGCGCACGGCTACCTGCTGTCCTCGTTCCTGTCCCCGCTCGCCAACCAGCGCACCGACCGCTACGGGGGGCCGCTGGCGGGGCGGCTGCGCTACCCGCTGGAGGTCTTCGACGCGGTCCGCGCGGCGTGGCCGGCGGACCGGCCGGTGACCGTGCGGATCTCCGCCACCGACTGGCGGGACGGCGGGGTGGACATCGAGGAGGCGGTGGAGATCGCCCGGGCATTCGCCGAGCACGGCGCCGACGGCATCGACGTGTCCACCGGCCAGGTGGTCAGCGACGAGCAGCCCGCGTTCGGGCGCAGCTACCAGACCCCCTACGCGGACCGGATCCGCAACGAGATCGGCCGCAAGTACGGGACCGCGGTGATCGCGGTCGGGGCGATCTCCTCCTGGGACGACGTGAACTCGATCATCCTGGCGGGCCGGGCGGACTTCTGCGCCCTGGGCCGGGTCCACCTGTACGACCCGCAGTGGACCCTGCACGCCGCCGCGGAGCAGGGCTACGCCGGCCCGGCGGCCCGCTGGCCCGACCCGTTCGCCGCTGGCAGCCGCCGGCCGCAGACCGGCCGCACCGACGGCCCGCGTCCCCGGCTGGAGCTCATCCGGGCCGGGGAGGCGGGCACCGCCCATGCCCGCTGGCGCCCGGGTGGCTAGCGGCCCTGCCAGCGGGGTTCGCGGCTGGCGGTGAAGGCGGCGTGGAACTCGGCGTAGTCCTGGCCGGTCATGAGCAGCGCCTGGGTCATCGCTTCCAGTTCCACCGCGGCGGACAGGCTCATGTCCTGCTCGCGGGTGAGCAGGGCCTTGGTCTGCGCGTAGGCGTGCGCGGGTCCGGTGGCCAGCCGCCCGGCCAGCCGCGCCACCGCTTCCTCCAGGCCGTCCTCTGGCACCAGCTCGCTGATCAGCCCGATCCGCTCGGCCTGCGCCGCGTCGATGGTGTCCCCGAGCATCAGCAGCTGGGTGGCCCGGCCGAGGCCCACCAGCCGGGGCAGCAGGTAGGCGGCGCCCATGTCGCCGCCGGACAGCCCTACCTTGGTGAACAGGAAGGCGAACCGGGCCGCCGGGGTCGCCACCCGGAAGTCCGCTGCCAACGCGATCACCGCGCCCGCACCGGCGGCCATCCCGTGCACCACCGCGATGACCGGGATCGGGCACTCCCGCATGCCCCGGATCACCTCGCCGGTCATCCGGGTGAACGCGAGCAGCTCGTCCTGGCCCATCCGCAGCGTGGCGCCGATGATGCCGCTGACGTCCCCGCCGGAGCAGAACGCCCGCCCCGCCCCGCGGATCACCAGCACCCGGACGTCACCCCGCTGCGGCAGCTGGGTGATCAGGTCCCGCAGGTCCGCGTAGACCTCGAAGGTGAGCGCGTTGAGCCGCGCGGGGCGGTCCAGCGTCACCGTCGCGATCCCGCCGGCGCACTCGAACCGGAAGTGGTCCCATTGCCGGGCCGGCTCCACCGACCCCCGGAACGGGCTCATGCGGGACCCTCCAGCCCGGATGTCGCGATCCTTTGACTGTCGTCAGAAATAGTGAATACTGATGCTACCCCGCCACAGCGGGGTGCTCCACAAGGGAGTGGTGCCCATGCGGCTCTCGCCCTCAGCGCACACCGACACCTTCTGCCGGGACCACCTCCCGCCCGCAGAGCAGTGGCCGGACCTGCGTTTCACCCTCCCCGAACTGCACTACCCCGGGCGGCTCAACTGCGCCGAGGAGCTGCTGGACGCCACCGTGGCCCGCTTCGGCCCGGATCGCCCGTGCCTGCGCACCGCCAGCGGGACCTGGACCTACGGCGAGGTGCTCCGCCGGGCCAACCAGGTGGCCCAGGTGCTCACCGGCGACTTCGGCCTGGTCCCCGGCAACCGGGTGCTGCTGCGCGGCCCGAACAACCCGTGGCTGGTGGCCGCCTGGTTCGGGGTGCTCAAGGCGGGCGGGGTCGCGGTCACCACCATGCCGCTGCTGCGGGCCAGGGAGATCACCGCGCTGGCCGAGCTGACCGGGCCGGACCTGGCCGTGTGCGACGACCGCTTCGCCAGCGAGCTGACCGCGGCCGTGCCCGGCCTGCCGGCCGTGTACTACGGGGACAGCGGCGACCTGGCCAGCCGCTGCGCAGGCAAGAGCGGGGACTTCCCGGCGGTCGCCACCGCCGCCGACGATGTCGCCATCCTCGCGCCGACGTCGGGCACCACCGGCAAGCCCAAGGCCACCATGCACTTCCACCGGGACCTGCTGGCGATCGACGACACCTTCGGGCGGCACGTGCTGGCCGCCGAGCCCGCCGACGTCTTCGCGGGCACGCCGCCGCTGGGCTTCACGTTCGGGCTGGGCGGGCTGGCGGTCTTCCCGTTCCGTATCGGCGCCTCGGTCCTGCTGCTGGAGCGCGCATCACCCGCGGATCTGGCGGAGGCCATCGCGGAGCACCAGGTGACCGCGCTGTTCACCGCGCCCACCATGTACCGGGCACTGCTGGCGACCGGGAAGATCAGGGAACTGAACGGGCTGCGCCGGTGCGTGTCAGCCGGAGAGCACCTGCCCGCCCCGGTGTGGGAGGACTTCCGCCGCGAGACCGGCACCCGGATCATCGACGGGCTCGGCGCCACCGAGCTGCTGCACATCTTCATCTCCGCCGCGGGCGAGGCGATCCGGCCCGGGGCCACGGGCGTCCCGGTGCCGGGCTATGAGGCCGCGGTGCTCGGCGGGGACCTCAGCCCGGTGCCGGACGGGACACCCGGCCGCCTGGCGGTCAGGGGCCCCACCGGCTGCCGCTACCTCGCGGACGACCGCCAGCGTAGCTACGTGGCGGACGGCTGGAACCTGACCGGTGACACCTACATCCGGGACGGTGACGGCTACTACTGGTACCAGGCCCGCACCGACGACATGATCATCAGCTCCGGTTACAACATCGCCGGGCCCGAGGTCGAGCAGGCCCTGCTCACCCATCCGGACGTGCTGGAAGCCGGCGTGGTCGGCGCGCCCGACCCGGAGCGGGGCACGATTGTCAAGGCCTACGTGGTGCTGCGGGAGAACGTGACGGCGGGCCCGGCCAAGGCGGCCGAACTGCAGGCGTTCGCCAAACAGGTCATCGCGCCGTACAAGTACCCGCGGGCGATCGAGTTCCTGGACGCCCTGCCCCGGACCGAGAGCGGCAAGATGCAGCGCTACCGGCTCCGCCAGCTCGCCGCCGCGCAGCGATGACCGGACACCCCCTCCCGCCGGGCCCCGCCGCTGATTAGAGTCACCAGCAGGCACCCCACCCCCCCAGGGAGGCCACCGTGGCTATTGCGCATGTGACAGTGGGATCCGGCGAGCACCACGTGCTCGCGGTCCACGGCTGGTTCGGCTCGGCGCACGGGTGGGGCGCGCTGCCCGGGTTCCTGGACACCGGCAGCTACACCTACGCCTTCATGGACCTGCGCGGCTACGGCGGCCGCAAGGAGGTCAGCGGCGAGTACACCATGGCCGAGGCGGCAGCCGACGCGGTGGCGCTCGCCGACGAGCTCGGCTGGGATCGGTTCTCGCTGGTCGGGCACTCCCTCGGCGGGAAGGTCATCCAGCAGGTGCTGGTGCAGGCGCCGGGCCGGGTCCGGCGGCTGGTCGGCGTCAACCCGGTGCCCGCCACCGAGGTGCCGTTCGACGAGCAGGGCTGGGCGCTGTTCAGCAGCGCGGCCAGCGACCCCGCCAGCCGGGCGGCGATCATCGACTTCACCACCGGCGGCCGGCTCACGAAGACGTTCGTCAGCCAGGTGGTGCAGCACTCGCTGGACAACTCCACCGTGGAAGCGTTCGGCGCCTACCTGCCCGCCTGGGCGAAGACCGGCTTCGCCCAGCAGGTCCAGGGCCGCGAGGTGCCGGTGAAGGTCATCGTCGGCGAGCACGACCCCGCGCTGTCCGCCGACGTGATGAAGCAGACCTGGCTGGCGTTCTACCCCGGGGCCGAGATGGACGAGCTCGCCAACGCCGGGCACTACCCGATGTTCGAGACGCCGGTGGCGCTCGCCACGTCCATCGAGGAGTTCCTGGGGCGGGCATGACGACCGCGGCCCGGCAGGCGCGGCCGGACACGGAGGTCGTGTTCGACCCGGCGACCTACGCCGAGGGCGTGCCGTTCGACGCGCTCGCCCGGCTGCGCCGCGCCGCGCCCGTCGTGTGGGTGGATGAGATCCCCGTGCTGGGCTGGCCGGGCGGTCCCGGGTTCTGGCTTGTGCTGCGGCACGCCGACGTGGAGACGGTGCTGACCAGGCCGCGGCTGTTCTCCTCCTGGCTGGGGGCGACCCAGATCAGGGACCCGGCGAGCACGCAGGCGCTGGCTTACGTGCGGCAGATGATGCTGAACATGGACCCGCCCGGGCATTCGCGGCTGCGCCGGCTGCTGGCGCGGTCGTTCACGCCGCGGGCGGTCAGCCGGCTGGAGGACCGGATCCGCGGGCACGCCCGGGCCCTCTGCGAGCGGGCGTTCACCGGGGACCGCGGCCAGTGCGATTTCGCCAAGGAGGTGGCCGCCGACCTGCCGCTGCTCACCCTCGCCGACGTGCTGGGAGTGCCCGAGCAGGACCGCTGGCTGCTGTTCGACTGGTCCAACCGGGTGATCGGCTACCAGGATCCGGACTACGCCTCCTCGGCCGAGTTCGACCCGGACCGCGGCACGCCCATGGCCAGGGAGGCGCTGGCGCTGCGCCCCGCGCCGGATGCCAGCGGCCGGATGCCCGACCCGCGCACCCGCGACGGCATGCCGGACCTGTACGCCTACGCGCACCTGCTCGCGGAGGAGAAGCGGCGCCGGCCCGGGGATGACGTGATGTCCATCCTGCTGGCGCAGGAGGACGAGGACGGCAGCCGGGTATCGGTGGCCGAGTTCGAGAACATGTTCTGGCTGTTCGCGGTGGCGGGCAACGAGACGGTCCGGAACGGCCTGCCCGGCGCCTGCGTGGCGCTGCTGGAGCACCCGGGCGCGCAGGCGGAGCTGCGCGCCGATCCGGCGCTGCTGGCCACCGCGGTGGACGAGCTGCTGCGCTGGTGGACGCCGGTGATGACCTTCCGCCGGACCGCGACCGCCGACTGCGAGCTGGGCGGCCAGCCCATCCGGGCGGGGGACAAAGTGGTGGTGTCGTTCACCTCCGCGAACCGGGACGAGACCGTGTTCGCCGACCCTGACCGGCTCGACCTCCACCGCCAGCCCAACCCGCACCTGGTCTTCGGGCACGGTCCCCACTTCTGCCTCGGCTCCCACCTGGCCCGCAGCCAGGTGCGCGCGCTCTTCAGCGAGGTGCTGGCCCGCACCTCCTCGCTCAGCCATGCCGGGCAGCCGTCCTACCTGCGCTCAAACTTCCAGCGCGGCATCAAGCGGCTCCCGGTCGCCTGGACCGCCTGATCCCGTGCGTGTGCCCGGCGCCGCGGGCTGTCAGCCGGCCCGTGAGGCGACCCGGGGATGGTCCCGCCAGGCTGGCATGGTCGCCATGTAGTCCAGCGTCTGGCGCTCGATCTCCGCGCGGGGCACGCCCGGGTTGCGCCGGGCCTGCCAGGCGGTCATCCGCTCGAACCGCTCGTCAAACGACTGGAGCTGACCGCTCTCGTCGGTGCAGTAAGCGCAGTACCGGCCCGTCTCGATGGGCATGCCGCAGCTTTCACAGGTGTGCGTCGTGGTCATGATGATCTCCCTGAACATGCCCGGCGCCTGCCGGGGACGGAGTTGCCGACTGAACAGTTGCTGACTGAACGAGGGCCCGGAAGGCGCCCAGCAGCGCCTGGACGTGTTCTGGGGGCATCCGCTCCAGCGCGCCGGCGAGCAGCTCCATGCTGAGCACCTCGCGCTGGCGGTCCCGGGCGGCCTGACCCGCCGGGGTGAGCCAGATCAGGGTCCGGCGCCGGTCTGCCGGATCACTTTCGCGTTCCAGCAGGCCCTGACGCTCCAGGTGGCTGACGATCTCGCTCACCACCGACTGGGCACGCCGGAGGTGGGCCGCCGCCTCCCCGATGGTGAGCGGGCCGGCCAGCGCCAGGTGCTCCAGTACCGCGATCGAGGCGTTGGGCAGCTGGCTGCGCGGCTGGTCCCGCCGGTGGAAGGTCAGGTACGCAGCCCGGAAAAGCTCAGCGAATTCCCTGGCCTGCTGGCTGGCGTCGCTCACCAGGCCAGATTTCCGCCCCGGCAATCCATCGTCAATCCCGATGGATTACCCGCGCGCGTGCGGCACCGGGACCGGAAGCGAGTCGCATGGCCGGGCTTCCCGCCAGGCGACATCCCCGTCGCCTTCGTCCCGCAGGCTGCCTTTTCAGCCTGTGACCGCCCTAAACTCTCATCACCTATTCCTGGATTCGGTATCGCCAGGGCGGCGGGATGGGACTGGCCGGCATGAGCGGTGACCCGCTGGACCGCGGCAAGGCAGGCCAGGCCGCTGGCGTGCCGGTCCGGCCGGACACGCTGCCGGACGGCCGCGAATCACTGATGGTCGGGGATGTGCCGGAGTATGCCCGCTTCAGTCATCGCCAGGGCGACAACCCGGAGCATTTCCGGAATGACTGCGGGCTGATGTCGGTCCAGGACGTCCTGCGGCAGTTCGGCGCGCGGGTGACCGAGGGCGATGTGGTGACGCACGCGCTGGCGCACGGCGAGTGCCAGGTGGACCCCACCGCACCGGGCCGGTCGGGCGCGACCCGCCCCAGCCAGGACGCCCAGATCCTGGGCGACTACGGCGTGCCCTCCACCGTCAGATCCGGGCAGACTCTGGCGCAGCTCGCCGCAGAGGTCGAGCAGGGCCGCGGCGTCATCATCGGGGTCAACAGCGGCGTCCTCTGGCAGATCCCGGAGATGGTCGGGAATGGCAGGGTCAATCATGCGGTGACGGTCACCGGCGTGGCACTCGACCCGGACAACGGCAGCATCCAGGGCTTCTACCTCAACGACAGCGGCAACGGGAAGGCGGCCGAATTCGCCGGCACGGTCATCATGCAGGTCGCCTGGCAGGACACTGGCGGCTGGACCGTCGTCACCGACGGCGTGCACCCCGACCCGGCAGAAGGTCCGGCGCCACGGTCGAGGACATGAAGACTTCCTCAGTGGCGGTCATCAGCACGGGCAGCCGGGCCCGCCGCTGCTGAGCCCGGCGGGCCGGATTGTCGGTGGCCGGCGGAATACTCGTGGCCCGGCCCGGCGAGGACGCCCGATGGGAGAGAGCGATGGCTGTCCGGTACCAGCTGGTGATCGACTGCAAGGACCCCGAGCCGCTGGCCCGCTTCTGGGCGGCTGCCCTGGGATACGTGCTTGAACCGCCCCCCGAAGGATTCGCCACCTGGGACGAGTGGCGGCGCGACGTCGGGTTTCCCGAGAGTGAGCTGGGAATCGGCGCGGACAGCATCATCGATCCCCGCGGTGACGGCCCCCGCATCTGGTTTCATGCGCTGCCGGACGCCAAGGTGGTCAAGAACCGTCTCCACCTCGACATCCACGCCAGCGGCGGCGCCGGTACGACCGACCGCTCGGTCCCGCTCGCAACCCGCAGGCAGCGAGTCGACGCCGAGGCCAGGCGGCTGACGGAGTTCGGGGCCACCATCACCGGGGCCCTGGGCGCCGACGGCCTCGACCACTACGCGGTGGGGATGAAGGACCCCGAGGGCAACGAGTTCGACGTCAACTGACGCCAGCCGCGCCCACTCCCCAGACTTCGCTGAGGCCTCGCGAGGCCCAGGCGCTGCCGCTTGCGATCGCTAGCGGGTGAACTGCCACACCACGTCGGTGCCGGATTCGGCGGGCGCGGCAGGCCACAGGTCGCGGGGCGGCCGTTCGCCGAGCCTGGCGTAACCCAGCTTCGCCGGAATGCGCCCGCTGGCCACGTTGGCGGCATCGTGGTAGATCTCCACCCGGCCGACGCCCGGCAGCGCGAGGGCAGCATCCGTCAGCGCCGCGGTCGCGTCGGTCGCGATGCCCCGGCCAGTCCAGCCAGCGTGCACCCAGTAGCCGATCTCCAGGCCGCCCTCGCCGATGCGGTTGTGCAGGCCAGCGCTGCCCACGAGCTGGTCGCCGACGGTGATCGCGTAGGTGAACGCGCTGCCCGAAGCCCATTGCGTCTCGCAGTCGCGCAGGTACTCCGCTGCCCTGCCCGCGTCGTAGCCCTCAGCCCACGGCATCCAGGGCCGCAGGTGCTCCTGCGACTCGGTGACCGCGGCCAGCAGCGCAGCCGCATCATCAGGACGCCATCGCCGCAGGCTGACCTGGCCGTGGGTGAGCGTATCCGGAGGGCTGGTCATCGGCCCAGCATGGCCGGGCAGCCCGGCTCGCGGCAATGGATTAACCGATGAGACCCAGCCAAAGGGGATCAGCAGAGCGCGATCAGCTAAGGCCTGGCCGCAGTGCGCGCCGCCCAAGCCGCCAGCGTGTAGTTCTCGGCCAGGCGCACCTTGCGCTGCTGGTTGTTCCTGGTGGGTATCAGTCGTAGCCAGACCTCGCACTCGCCGACCTCGTCCACGGGAAGCACGTACACCTGCTTCGTGTCGGGCGAGTAGGCGGCGAACAGGTCCGCCTCGTTCCGGTAGCTCCCGCCCCTGGGCCTAGTGGGGTTGGTGCTCCTAGCGTTGAAACGGATGCAGGCGTCACCTTCCCCGCATACCGACGCGGTCTTGCACTGGACGCGAAGGAAACGCCTGCCGGCCTCCACCACCATGTCATAGCGCTGGTTGTCGCCGAACGGCAGCAGGACCGGGAAGCCTGCCTTGAGTAACTCCGCGAGCACCACGGCCTCAGTGATGTCGCCGATGGACTTGGTGTTCCCCACGCCCGGCATCGTAGGCAGAAGCGGGCAAAATGCCTGCGCGACATGCCGGTGATGTCACCGCGACTGGCTACTGAAATGAGTAAACAGTGGGCGCAGCTGGTTTCGAACCAGCGACCTCCCGGTTGTAAGCCGGGTGCTCTACCCCTGAGCTATGCGCCCGCGCCTGCACCCGGGCGCCGGGCGCACACTTCACCGCAGCGTACCCGTTCCTGGCGCGGCTGGCAGGGCCGGAAGGCAGCCCGCCGGTGCCCGGCGGCTCAGACGCGGGCGCCAGCCCGGCGGCTGAACACGCGTTCGAGTGCCTGGGAGACCTCTTCGGCCAAGCCGGGCGCGGTGCCGGGCCGCGTCTCGGTCACCGGCTCCCCGGCCTCGTCCGGCGGCGCTACGAACCCGCACGCCCGGCACTCGACCTCGCCGAGCCGCCGGACCAGCTGGGTGCTGCCGCACTGCGCGCACTGGTCGAGGTCCGCTGTCCAGTCGTGCGCGGCCTGGCAGTCCGGGCAGACCAGCACCTGCTGGTCCGCCCGGACTCCGCGCTTCCACGGGCTGTGCCCGCGGCCGGGGTCCACCTGCCGCGCGCCACAGCGATAACAGGGCATCCGGGTCCTGTCCTCCCCCCTGGGGGGTTACCGGGGGACCGCTCCCCCGGCCGCTGCTGCCCCGGCTGCGCGCCTAGTCCAGATCGGCGAGGGCCTTCTGGTACTCGGCGATGTCACGCGCCTGGGGAATCGGATTGACGACCTTCCACCGGACGACGCCGGCTTTGTCGATGACGAACGTCCCGCGGGTGGCGACGCCCTTTTCATCGTCGAACACACCGTAGAGCTTGGCCACGGCACCGTGCGGCCAGAAATCAGACAGCAACCTGAACGTGAAGTGATCGCGATCTGCCCACGTCCGCAGCACGAAGCCGGAGTCCACCGACACGGCGAGGACCTCCACATCCTCGCGGGACACCTCGGGGAAGTCGTCCCGCAGGGCGCAGAGCTCGCCGCTGCACACCCCGCTGAACGCGAGCGGGTAGAACACGAGCACCACGTGCTTGCTGCCCCGCAGGCCCGATAGCCGGACCGGCTCGCCGTGCTGATCTTTGAGCTCGAAATCAGGCGCTTCCTGGCCGACCTCGATCGCCATTGGCTGGAATCCTTTCCGCGGAGACGGAACGCAGCAGACAGGCCTTAGTCTGCCACCGCCAGCGGCCGGCCGGGGCAGCACCCGGGCCAGCGGGACAGCCGTGCCGGACGGGATCGGGACGGCTGGAGGTCAGAGCCTGCCGGGGGTTCTCAGCGGCGGGCCTTGGGCGCGGCGAGACGGGTGCCCAGCCAGTCCCGGCCAGCGCTCACGCTGGAGGTCTGGGACAGCCCGGCGGTCGGCACGACTTCGCCGATCTCGCTCGGCTCCACATACCGGTCGCGGCCCGCCTTCGGGGTGAGCAGCCAGATGTTGCCTCTATCGGTGAGGGGCGTGAGCGCATCGACGAGCGCCTCGAAGAGGTCGCCATCACCGTCCCGCCACCACAGCAGGACGACATCGACTACGTCGTCGTAGTCCTCATCAACCAGCTCAACGTCCTGCATGGCGGTGATCGCCTCGCGCAACTGCTCGTCGCAGTCGTCGTCGTAGCCGATCTCCTGCACCACCTGACCCGGCTTGATGCCGAGCCGCTCGGCCAGGCCACCTTGCTCCTGCGCCTGGCGCGCGGTCGCGCTCACTGACGTCCTCCTCGGTCCCTTCTCGCGGACGAGCCGCGTCGGCACTGCTTGATTGGCACAGTCCACACTGGGTCGGGCCCGTGCGCAAGTGCCAAACGGCCCAGAAACGAAATCCGTTTTCGGACAGCCGCAGTCTGGGGTGGCCGGTAAGCCGCGGATCCTCCTGGCAGGCTTGGTTCTTCTATTGAAGGAACGAGAAGCGTACCTGCCGGTCCGGATTGTCGACGTTGAGGTCGACGAGGGCGATGGACTGCCAGGTGCCCAGGGCCAGCCGCCCGCCCAGCACCGGCACGGTCAGGAACGGCGTCACCAGGGCGGGCAGCACGTGGGTCCGGCCGTGCCCCCGGGAGCCGTGGGCGTGCTGCCAGCGGTCGTCCGCCGGGAGGATCGTGCCCAGCACGTCCAGCAGGTCGGCGTCGCTGCCGGAGCCCAGTTCCAGCAGCGCCAGCCCGGCCGTGGCGTGCGGCACGAACACGTGCAGCAGCCCGTCCCCGCCGTCGGCGGCGTGGGCCGCGAACTCCTGGCACCGGGAGGTGATGTCGAGCACGGTCTCGCGGCCGCCGGTCTGCAGCCGGATGATCTCCGTCTTCATACCGGACGACTGTTCCCCGCCCGGGCGTCCGCACGCAACCCGGGCGGGCCATGGCGTCCCCGGCTGCCGCCAGCGCGCTACTTCCGGCTGCCGGCCGCCTTCCGGGAGGACTTCCGCTGCCCGTCGCCCTTGCGGCGGGGGTGCTCCACGACGGCGTCCGGGCCGGGGAAGACCAGGCCGGTGTGCCCGTCGTCGAACCGGACCACGTAGGGCGGCTCGCCGGAGCTGCCATGGATCTCTACAATCTCGCCCGTTTTGTCTGGATCACCCACGTTGTGCCCGTGGATCCGCAGCATGTCGCCCACTGTCGCCTGCATGCCGATCACCCCTCCAGCCTGCGCCTCAGCGCCCGCGTCGCTGGCCTGCCCCGGCGGGCCCGGACCCGGTCCGGCCCTGGGTCAGGCCCCGGCAGCACATAGGCTCGAAGATGTGCCACCGCCCGTACGCCCACGGCGTACCCAGGTTCGCATCGGAACCCACCTGGCTGTAGGGGCCAGAGGTCCCGCCTGGTGGGACGGTCGCCGCTACCGGCGGGTAGGGATCGCGCCGCCAGGGTGCAGGCACCAGAATTGGTCTGGACAACTCATACGGAACAACCAAGCGGGGCGGCCACACCCGCCCTGCTGGACGCACCAGGCGGCTACCGCCGCCCCGCACCGCGAAAGGCGAGGGATACCTCGTGGCTGCCGGACGCCAGCGCTACTCGATCATCAGCGACGGACTCCCCACCCAGCTCCCTGACATCGACCCGGATGAGACCCGGGAGTGGGTCGACTCTTTTGACACGGTCGTGCGGACGCGGGGGCGCTCCCGCGCCCGGTACGTGATGCTGCGGTTGCTGGAGCGGGCCCGGGAGCAGCAGGTCGGCGTGCCCGGCCTGCGGAGCACCGACTACATCAACACGATCCCGCCCGAGCGCGAGCCCTGGTTCCCGGGCGACGAGTACGTGGAGCGGCGGATCCGCGCCTACATCCGGTGGAACGCCGCCGTCATGGTCTCCCGGGCGAACCGGGCCGGGCTGGGGGTGGGCGGGCACATCGCCACCTACGCCTCGGCCGCCAGCCTGTACGAGGTGGGCTTCAACCACTTCTTCCGCGGCAAGGACCACGGCCAGCCCGGCGACCAGGTCTTCATCCAGGGCCACGCCGCGCCGGGCATCTACGCCCGCGCCTTCCTGGAGGGCAGGCTCGCCCAGCAGCAGCTCGACGGCTTCCGCCAGGAGCTCTCCCACCCCGGCGGCGGGCTGCCGTCCTACCCGCACCCGCGGCTGATGCCGGACTTCTGGGAGTTCCCCACGGTCTCCATGGGCCTGGGCCCCATCAATGCCATCTACCAGGCCCGGTTCAACCGGTACCTGCTCGCCCGGGAGATCGCCGACACCAGCGACTCCCACGTCTGGGCGTTCCTGGGTGACGGGGAGATGGACGAGCCCGAGGCGCTCGGCGCGATCGGCGTGGCGGCCCGCGAGGAGCTGGACAACCTCACCTTCGTCATCAACTGCAACCTGCAGCGGCTGGACGGCCCGGTCCGCGGCAACGGCAAGATCATCCAGGAGCTGGAGGCGGTCTTCCGCGGCGCCGGCTGGAACGTGATCAAGGTGATCTGGGGCCGGGACTGGGACCCGCTGCTGGCCCAGGACACCGACGGGGTGCTGGTCAACAAAATGAACACCACCCCCGACGGCCAGTTCCAGACCTACGCGGTGGAGTCCGGCGCCTACATCCGGGAGCACTTCTTCGGCAGCGACCCGCGGCTGCGCGCCATGGTCGCCCACCTGTCCGACGACGAGCTGCGGAACCTGTCCCGGGGCGGGCACGACTACCGCAAGGTGTACGCCGCCTTCAAGGCCGCCCAGGCGCACGTCGGCCAGCCGACCGTGATCCTGGCGCACACCATCAAGGGCTGGACGCTCGGCCCGGACTTCGAGGGCCGCAACGCCACCCACCAGATGAAGAAGCTGACCGTCGCCGAGCTCAAGGAGTTCCGCGACCGGCTCTACCTGCCGATCCCGGACAAGGCGCTGGAGGCCGATCTCCCGCCCTACTACCACCCGGGCGAGGACTCCGACGAGATCGCCTACATGCGCGAGCGGCGGGCCGCGCTCGGCGGCTACCTGCCGCGCCGGGTGGTCCGCGGCAAGCAGCTGCAGCTGCCCGGCGACAGCACCTACGAGGAGCTCCGGCGGGGCAGCGGCAAGCAGCCGGTGGCCACCACGATGGCGTTCGTCCGGCTGCTCAAGGACCTGATGAAGGACCCGCAGATCGGCAACCGGTTCGTGCCGATCATCCCGGACGAGGCGCGCACCTTCGGCATGGACTCGCTGTTCCCCAGCGCCAAGATCTACTCACCGCACGGGCAGAAGTACGAGGCCGTGGACCGTGCCCTGCTGCTGTCCTACAAGGAGTCCGAGCGGGGCCAGATCCTGCACGAGGGCATCAGCGAGGCCGGCGCGATGGGGTCGGTCATCGCGGCCGGCACCTCGTACGCCACCTTCGGCACGCCGATGATCCCGGTGTACGTGTTCTACTCGATGTTCGGCTGGCAGCGGACCGGGGACCAGATGTGGGCCCTCGGCGACCAGCTCGGCCGGGGCTTCCTGCTCGGGGCCACCGCCGGCCGCACCACCCTCACCGGGGAGGGCCTCCAGCACAACGACGGGCACTCGCTGCTGCTGGCGTCCGTCAGCCCGGCCTGCGTGGCCTATGACGCGGCGTGGGCTTACGAGCTGTCCTACATCCTCAAGGACGGCCTGCGGCGGATGTACGGGGGCAGCGAGGAGCATCCGCACGGCGAGAACATCTTCTACTACCTGACCGTCTACAACGAGCCCTACGTCCAGCCGGCCGAGCCCGCGGACTACCCGGGCGGCCCTGCCGCCCTGGAGCAGGGGATCCTGCGGGGCCTGTACCGGTACGCCCCCGCGCCCGCCGTGGACGGCGAGGCCGGCGGCGCCGCCCGGGACGGGGCCGCCCCGCGGGTGCAGGTGCTGGCCTCCGGGGTGGCCATGCGCTGGGCCCTGGAGGCCCAGCGGCTGCTGGCCACAGACTGGGGTGTGGCCGCAGACGTCTGGTCCGCCACGTCCTGGACCGAGCTGCGGCGGGACGCGCTGGCGTGCGAGGAGTGGAACCTGCTGCACCCGGACGCCGAGGCCCGGGTGCCGTACGTCAGCCAGGCGCTGGCGGACGAGCCCGGCCCGGTGGTGGCGGTCAGCGACTGGATCCGCGCGGTGCCGGACCAGATCGCCCGCTGGGTGCCCGCCCCGTTCACCTCGCTCGGCACCGACGGGTACGGGTTCTCCGACACCCGGGCCGCCGCCCGGCGGTTCTTCCACGTGGACGCCGAGTCCATCACCCTGGCGGTGCTCAGCCAGCTCGTGAAGCGCGGGGAGGTCAAGCCGGAGTCGCTCAGCCAGGCGATCGAGAAGTACCGGCTCGACGTCCCGGTCAGCGCCTGGCTCAGCGCGGGCTGAAATTACGTATTGGATTCGCGCTACCCCGTAAATGAGCGAAGTGCGGCTGTTACGCTGAGCCAGCCGGGCATTCACGCGATGTTACCTGGCTATTTACCATGGATATTCGCATACTAAGGATATTCGTAATGGCACTGCGTCCGCGTTCTGTCCGGGTCAGGGTTTCGTTACTGGTACTCGTTCCGCTGGTCTTCCTGCTCGGCCTCTTCGGCTACCTCGTCACCACCTCCGCGGCGACCGTCCTGACCCTGAACCGGTCCCGGGTCATGATGGACGAGCTCGCGCGCCCGGTGGCCGGCCTGCAGCAGGCACTGGCCGCCGAGCGCGCCCAGGTCACCGTGTACTACGCACGGCCCGGCGCGCAGTCCCTGGCCACGCTGCAGCAGCTCCAGGCGGGCACGGACCGGGCGGCCGCCGCGTTCCGGGCAGCGGCAGGCTCCCCGGCGGTCACGCAGAGCGCGTCGGCGGGCGGCCGGCAGGCCATCAGCGGGCTGCTCGCCGGGGTGGCGCAGGTCACCGGCCTCCGCCAGGGCATCCCCGGCCGGAAGGCCAGCCCCCGCCAGCTCCTGTCCGCCTACGACAACACGCTGGCCGCCAGCTACGGGGTGCTGGAACAGGCGATCATCGCCGAAGGCAATTCCGCCCAGGTCCTCCCGGCGATCGCCATCGTCGAACTGGCGGTTTCCAACGAGTTCCTGCAGCAGGAGAGCGCGCTGCTGAATGGCGATTTCGCCGCGAAGGCATTTCCCGCCGCCGACCGGCGGGCCTTTGCCAGCCTGGTCGGCGCGCACCGGCTGCTCTACGGCCAGTGCCTGCCCTACCTGACCCGCCCGGACCTGGCCACGCTGCAGCGCGACGTCGGCCCGGTGGCGGGCAGGCTGACGGCCCTGGAGAACGCGGTCGCCCAGGACAGCTCCCCAGCCGGGGCGGTCCCGGTGCCGTCAGCCACCTGGAACTCCGCGGTCGGGGCCTACAGCACGCAGGTCCGGGCAGCCGTCGGGGTGGCGGAGGCACGCTTCGCGGCCGGGGCCCGTGCGCAGGCCGCCGCCAAGCTCCGCACCCTGCTGCTGACCGGCGGCCTCGGCCTGGCCGGCGTGGTCCTGTCCCTGGCGTTCTCGCTATGGCTCGCCGCCGGCCTGACCCGCCAGCTCTCCGGCCTGCGCGACTCGGCGCTGGACCTGGCGAACCGGCACCTGCCCGGGGTGGTGCGCAGGCTGCGGGCCGGGGAAGAGGTGGACGCCGACTCCGAGGTGCCGGCGCTGGAACCGGAAGCCGATGAGATCGGCCAGGTCAAGACCGCTTTCAACGCGGCCCGGCGGACAGCGGTCGAAGCGGCCGTGGACGAGGCGAAGCTGCGCCGCGGCGTCAGCGACGTGTTCCGCAACCTCGCCAAGCGGAACCAGTCGCTGCTGCACCGCCAGATGGCGCTGCTCGACGCGCTGGAGCGGCGGGAGAACGACCCGGACAACCTGCAGGGCCTGTTCCGCATCGACCACCTCACCACCCGCATGCGGCGGCACGCCGAAAGCCTCGTCGTGCTGGCCGGTGACACCCCCAAGCGCGGCTGGCGCCATCCGGTGCCCTTCATCGACGTCCTGCGGGCAGCAGCGGCCGAGGTCGAGGACTACACCCGGATCAAGGTCATCTGCACCACGCCGGGGTCCCTGGCCGGGCCGGCGGTGGCGGACGTGATCCACCTGATCGCTGAGCTCGCCGAGAACGCCGCCCTGTACTCGCCGCAGCACACGCAGGTCCGGGTCGTCGGGGAGCTGGTGGCGACGGGCTTCGCCGTCGAGGTCGAGGACCGGGGGCTGGGCCTGACCGAGCAGGAACTGGCCGAGATCAACGGCCGGCTGGCGGATCCGCCCGACTTCGACCTGTCCGGCTCCGAGCAGCTCGGCATCTTCGTCACGGCGCGGCTCGCCAGGCGGCACGGCATCAGCGTGTCGCTGACCCGGTCCCCCTACGGCGGGGTGACCGCGGTGGTGCTCATCCCCATGGACCTGGTGGCGGACACCGACGGCCTGGGCGCGGGCAACGGCGCGCAGCCTCTGCTGCCCGGCGGCCGCCACGTCCTGAGCGGGCGCGGCGGCCCCGGGCTGGAGGGCACCGGGCCGCTCAGCCCGGCCGCAGGTGAGCCCCAGCCGGCCGCGGTGGGCGCCGGCCCGGGCTGGCTGGCCTGGGAAGCGGCAGCCGAGCCGGCCGCCGGCCAGGACACCGCGCCAGCCACGGAGCCGTGGGCGGAGCGGGCAGAGCCCGGCGACGGCGCCCCCGAACCGGGCGGCCCCGGCCTGCCCCAGCGGGTCAGGCAGGCGAGCATGGCTCCGCAACTGCGGCATGCGGCCGCCAGCAGGCCGGCTTCCCGGGGGCAGCCGCTGCGCGACCCGGAGGTGGCGCGCGCCGTGGCGGCCGCTTTCCACCGCGGCTGGCGGGAAGGCCTCGCCGAGCCCGGCCCGGCGGACCCGGCCGCGACGCCGGCTGAGGAAGGCGGTCAGGACTCATGACGACCAGCGCCACCCAGTCCCCGCAGCAGCCACCGCGGCGGACCGCCGGCACCGACACCCAGCTCGACTGGCTGCTCGACGACCTGGTGAACCGGGTCGCGCACCTGCAGCATGCCGCGATCCTCTCCAGGGACGGGCTGGCCACGGGCTCCTCGGCCGGGCTGAGCCGGGAGGACGCGGAGCACCTCGCCGCGCTCGCGGCCGGGATCGCCAGCCTGTCCAGCGGCGGCTCGGAGTACTTCGGGATCGGCCAGGTGCAGCAGACGGTCATCGAGGCGGACGGCGGCTTCCTGTTCGTGACCGCCGCTGGCCAGGGCAGCTGCCTCGCCGTTCTCGCCGCCCCGGCCGCGGACGTCGGCACCGTCGCCTACGAGATGGCCGTGCTGGTGAAGCGGGTCGGCAGGCATCTGGGAGTCGGCAGGCGGCCAGCAGCAGACGCCGGCTGATGCGGGCACGCCATGGCCGGAGCCGATGACCGCTCTCTCGACGCTGACGCCGGTCCCGTCGTCCGCCCCTACGCCCTGGTCAGAGGCCGGACCAGGGCGGCCGGGACGGTGCTGGACGTGATCGCGATGGCCTGCGCGGTGCGGGGCGGCGCGCCCGGGACGTGGGAGCGCGATCTCGAGCCCGAGCACTACGCGCTGCTGCGCCAGTGCCGCGCACCGGCCTCGGTGGCGGACCTGGCCGCCAGCCTCGACCTGCCCCTGGGCGTGATCCGCGTCCTGCTCGCGGACCTGCGCGAGCGGCGGCTCGTCACCATCCACCAGCCGCGCCCGGAGCGGCTGAACGACATCCGGATACTCAGAGAGGTAGCCGATGGGCTACGGCGGCTTTGACGGCGACGGCGACAGCGGGCCCGGCGGCGGGCAGGCCGCGGCCCCGGTCGCCATCAAGATCCTGGTAGCGGGCAGCTTCGGGGTCGGCAAGACCACCCTGGTCGGCTCGCTCACCGAGATCCGGCCGTTACGCACCGAGGAGGACCTCAGCCAGCCCGGCGCGGGCATCGACCTGCTCGCCGGCACCGAGCCCAAGCGGGCCACCACGGTGGCGATGGACTTCGGCCGGATCACCATCCGCAGCGACCTCGTGGTGTACCTGTTCGGCATGCCGGGCCAGGAACGGTTCTGGTTCATGTGGGACGACCTGTCCCAGGGCGCGCTGGGCGCGGTCATCCTGGCCGACACCAGGCGGCTCGGCGGCTGCTTCCATGCCATCGACTACTTCGAGCAGCAGGGACTGCCCTTTGTCGTGGCGCTCAACCTGTTCGACGGGGCGCCGCGCCACCGCACGGAGGCGGTCCGGCGGGCCCTCGACCTCGGCACCCGGGTGCCGATCATCACCTGCGACGCACGCCAGCGGGAGTCCTGCCGGGACGCCCTGGTGATCCTGGCGTACCACGCGATATCCCTGCTCGGCGCCGAGGAGAGCGCGCCCGCCAGCTGACCGGCACGTGGCACGCTGGTGGCATGACAGCGCCGGACCAGACGCCGGGCGCACCGGCAGGCGAGGCCCCGGCGGCAGCCGCCGGGCCGGGCTCCGCCGTGCCCGGGGCCAGGGTCCGCCCCGAGACCGTCCAGCGGCTGGAACGGGCCATGGGCGCGCTCGGCACCGCCGCCATGGCCTCGATGGAGCAGCGGCTGCCCTGGTTCCGGGCCATGACGGCGGAGAACCGGTCCTGGATCGGGCTGGTCGCCCAGGCCGGCATCGCCGCGTTCGTGGACTGGATCAAGCATCCGGAGCGGAGCCGCCCGGCCGTGGCCGGCGAGGTGTTCGGCACCGCGCCCCGGGACCTGGCCCGGTCGGTCACCCTCCAGCAGACCGTGGAGATGGTCCGGATCACCATCGACGTGGTCGAGACCCAGGTGGACGAGCTCGCCGACCCGGGGGGCGAGGCCGAGCTGCGCGAGGCGGTGCTGCGCTACACCCGGGAGATCGCCTTCGCCGCTGCCCAGGTGTACGCGCGCACCGCGGAGGCACGCGGCGCCTGGGACGCCCGGCTGGAGGCCCTGGTCGTCGACTCGCTGGTCCGCGGCGAGGTGGAGGAGGGCCTGGGTTCCTGGGCCTCGGCGCTCAACTGGTCCTCCTCCCCCGTCGCGGTGATCGCCGGCCACACCGGCGACACCGAGCCCGAGGGCATCATCGAGGAGCTGCGGGTGCTCGCCCGCCGCGCCCGGCTCGACCTGCTCGCCGGGGTGCAGGGCCACCGGCTGGTGGTGGTGCTCGGCGGTACCCCCGACCCGGCGGGCGCCACCCGCCAGTTCGCCGCGCACTTCGGGCCGGGCCCGGTCGTGGTCGGCCCGGTCGTCCCCGATCTGCAGGCCGCCAGCCGGTCCGCGGCCGCCGCGCTGGCGGGCCTGCGGGCCGCGCCGGCCTGGCCGGACTCGCCCAGGCCGGTGCAGGCGCACGACCTGCTGCCCGAGCGGGCGCTCGACGCGGACGAGACGGCCCGGGCCGAGCTCATCGAGGACGTGTACGAGCCGCTGCTGAGCGGCGGCTCGGCCCTGGTGGAGACCGTCGTCACCTACCTGGAGCAGGGCTTCTCGCTGGAGGCGACGGCACGGCTGCTGTTCGTGCACCCCAACACGGTGCGCTACCGGCTGCGCCGGGTGAGTGAGCTGACCGGGCTGGTGCCCTCGGACGGGCGGGGCGGATTCACCCTCTGGGTCGCGATCGTCCTCGGTCGCCTGATTCACAAGCGAACATAGCTTGGAGGTTTTCTACAGAATCGGCCCGCAGAAGTTCGTACCGTTCGACAGACATGTATCGGACTCCTACAGTGCAGTGTAAGAGCATGCTGCTCATCGCCGCGCCCGGTCAGGGCGCCCAGACCCCCGGCTTCCTGCAGCCCTGGCTGGAACTGCCCGGTCTCGGCAGCCAGCTGGCCGCCTGGTCCGAGCTGGCTGGCTGTGACCTCATCCGGTACGGCACCACCGCCAGCGCGGAGGAGATCACCGACACCGCCATCGCACAGCCGCTGCTGGTGGCGGCGGCCATCGCGGTGGCCGGCGCGCTCGGCGGCGGGCTGGAGCAGACCCGGCGGCAGGCGGGGGCGGCAGCGGGGCACAGCGTGGGCGAGCTGGCGGCCGGCGCGATCGGCGGGGTGATCAGCCCGGAGGACGCCATGCGGCTGGTCTCCGTGCGCGGCCGGGCCATGGCCAAGGCCGCCGCTGCCGAGCCCACCGGCATGACCGCGGTGCTGGGCGGTGACGAGGCCGAGGTGCTGGCCGCGATCGAGGCGCACGGCCTGACCCCGGCGAACATCAACGGCGCCGGCCAGATCGTCGCCGCGGGCACCCGGGAGCAGCTGGCCGCGTTCGCGGCGCAGCCGCCCGCCGGGGCGCGGCTGCGGCCGCTGCAGGTGGCGGGCGCCTTCCACACCCGGCACATGGAGCCGGCGGTGGCGGCGCTGCGGGAGGCGGCCGCCGGGATCGAGACCTTCGACCCGGAGATCGTGGTGCTGTCCAACCGCGACGGCGCGGCCGTGCGGTCCGGCAGCGACTGGCTGGACCGCGTCACCGGCCAGGTCAGCGCGCCGGTGCGGTGGAACCTGTGCATGCGCACCATGAGCGCGCTCGGCGTGACCGCCCTCATCGAGCTCACCCCGGCGGGCACCCTGACCGGTCTGGCCCGGCGGGCGCTGCCCGGGGTCGCGCTGGCCGCGGTCAAGACCCCGGCCGACCTGGACGCCGCCCGCGCCCTGATCGCCCAGCACGGCACGCCGGACCCGCACGAGGACGCCCACGCGCCCGAGTGGCGGCTGCTGGTGGCCCCCCAGGACGGCACGTTCCGGGCGGGCGACGGCGCCGCGGCACCGGGGGCGGTCGTCCCCCCGGGGACCGCCCTGGGGCACGTGCAGGTGCGCTCGGCGCAGCACGCCATCAGCCCCGCCTTCCCCGCCCGGATCCTGGAATGGCTGGTGGAGGACGGCGACCCGGTCAACGCCGGCCAGCCGCTGGTCCGCCTCGAGCCGGAACCGGCGCAGTGACGTCCGCAGCGAGCACCCCCGAGAACGGAACGAGCAGGAGGGCCGAACCCCCATGCGACTGAGCGAGGGCGCCCCGGGCACCCGGATCCTGGCATTCGGCGGCTACCAGCCGCCCACCGTCGTCACCAACGACGACCTGGCCAAGACGGTGGAGACCAGCGACGAGTGGATCCGTTCCCGGGTGGGCATCGAGAGCCGGCGGATCGCCGGGCCGGACGAGAGCCTGGCCGACATGGCGGTCGCCGCCGGCGGCAAGGCGCTGGCCGCCAGCGGCCTGTCCCCCGCCGACATCGACCTGGTGATCGTGGCCACCTGCACGCCCGAGGCGCCCATCCCCAACACCGCGGCCACCGTCGCCACCCGGCTCGGCATCGCGGCCCCGGGCGCCTACGACCTGAACGCGGCCTGCGCGGGGTTCAGCTACGCCCTCGCCACCGCCAGCGACGCCGTCCGCTGCGGCACCGCCCGGCACGTGCTGGTGATCGGCGCCGAGAAGCTCTCCCAGTGGGTCGACTGGACCGACCGGTCCACCTGCATCATCTTCGCTGACGGGGCCGGGGCGGCCGTGGTCGGGCCGCTGGCCGAGGCGGGCGACCCGCCGGGCATCGGCCCGGTCGTGTGGGGCAGCGACGGCAACCTGGCCGACAAGATCGCGATCGCCGACCGGAACTCGTTCATCGTGCAGGAGGGCCAGGCGGTGTTCCGCTGGGCGACCACCGCGCTGCACCCGGTCGCCCGGGAGGCGTGCGCGCGGGCCGGGGTGGACCCGTCCAGCCTGGCCGCGTTCATCCCGCACCAGGCGAACCTGCGGATCATCGAGGCCATCGCGCGCAGGCTGGGCGCCCCGCAGGCCACCGTCGCCACCGACATCGTGCAGGCGGGCAACACGTCGTCGGCGTCGATCCCGCTGGCGCTGTCCCGCATGCTCGAGCGCGGTGAGATCCCCTCCGGCGCGCCCGTCCTGCTGCTGGCCTTCGGCGCAGGCATCAGCTATGCGGCGCAGGTGATCACGGTACCCTGACCCCGTTTCACGGCCGGGACGCAAGCCAGCGCCCGGCCAGCCAGGAAACACCAGACCCCCAACGAAAGGGAGACAGGCAGATGGCCATGACCGACCAGGAGATCCTGACCGGCCTCGGCGAGATCGTCGACGAAGTGGCCGGCGTGCCCGCCGACCAGGTCACCCCGGACAAGAGCTTCGTGGACGACCTCGACATCGACTCGCTGTCCATGGTGGAGATCGCGGTAGCCGCCCAGGACAAGTTCGGCGTCGAGATCCCCGACGACCAGCTCAAGAACCTCAAGACCGTCCAGGACGTCATCGACTACGTCAAGAACGCGGGCGTCACGGCCTGACAGCCGCCGGCCCCGCCCCGGCGGGCGGGGCCTCGCGCACCGCGGTAAGCAACGCAAGGAGCGATAACAGTGCAGGCAGACCAGCCACGCGTCGTCGTCACCGGTCTCGGCGTGACCTCGCCACTGGGCGGTGACGTGGCCTCCACCTGGACATCGCTGCTGGCCGGGCGCAGCGGCGCGCAGCCGTTCCCCGAGGACTGGGCACCGGATCTGCCGGTGCAGTTCGCCGCGCCCGCCGCGGTCGACCCGGCGACGGTGCTCGACCGCGTGCAGGCGCGGCGGCTGGACCGCTGCGAGCAGCTCGCCCTCGTCGCCGCCCGGGAGGCCTGGGCCAGCGCCGGCGCCCCGGAGGTCGCCCCGGAGCGGCTCGGGGTCGTCGTGTCGAGCGGCATCGGCGGGGTGTCCTCCACCCTGGCCGCGTACGACACGCTCAAGGAGAAGGGCTGGCAACGGCTCTCCCCGTTCACCGTGCCGATGCTCATGCCCAACGGCTCAGCGGGCTGGATCGGCATCGAGCTCGGCGCGCGGGCCGGCATCCACACCACGGTCAGCGCCTGCGCGTCCGGCGCGGAGGCGATCGCCTACGCCATCGACATGATCCGCCTTGGCCGGGCCGACGTCGTGGTCGCGGGCGGGACCGAGGCGGCGATCATCCCGCTGAACCTGGCGGCGTTCGCGGCCATGCGCGCCCTGTCGCTGCGCAACGACGAGCCGCAGCGGGCTTCCCGGCCGTTCGACAAGGGCCGGGACGGCTTCGTGCTGGGCGAGGGCGCGGGCATCGTGGTGCTGGAGTCGGCGGAGCACGCGGCCAGGCGCGGCGCCCAGGTCCACGCGGTCGCGGCCGGCGCCGGCTACTCGGCGGACGCCCACCACATCGCGCAGCCGGAACCCGACGGGGCCGGCATCACCCTGGCGGTCCAGCGCACGCTCGCGGACGCCAGGCTGAACCCGGAGCAGATCGTGCACGTCAACGCGCACGCCACCTCCACCCCGGCCGGGGATGTGGTCGAGACCCAGGCGATCGCCGCGGCGCTCGGCGGCGCCGCCGGGGGCGTGGTGGCCTCGGCCACCAAGTCCATGACCGGTCACCTGCTCGGCGGTGCGGGTGCGCTGGAATCGGTGGCCACCATCCTCGCCCTGCGCGAGCGGGTCGCGCCGCCGACCATCAACCTGGACGACCCCGACGACGGTCTCGCGGTCCAGATCGCCACCGAGCCGCGGGAGCTCAAGCCCCGCAGCAGCGCGCCGATGGCGGCGCTGAACAACTCGTTCGGCTTCGGCGGGCACAACGTGTCGCTCGCCTTCACCGTCGCCTGACCCAGCTCCGCGACCAGAGGGGGACCGCCGTGACCGTTCTTGACAGCCGCCCGCCCGCAGCCGCCCCGGCCCCGGCGGACAGCCGCCCGGCCGGCCTCAGCCGGGACCCGGAGGCCCGGCTGGAGGCGCTTTTCGATCCCGGCACGCTGCAGCTGCTGACGCCGCACGACGCGAGCGGGGCGCTGGCCGCCACCGGCGCGATCGGCGGGAACCTGGCGGTGGCCTTCGCGAGCGACCCGCGGGTGCAGGGCGGCGCGATGGGCAGCGCGGGCTGCGCGGCGATCGTGGCCGCCTACGACGAGGCGCTCGCGCAGGGTGCGCCGGTGATCGGGCTGTGGCACTCCGGCGGCGCGCGGCTGCGCGAGGGCGTGGAGAGCCTGCACGCGGTCGGCCAGGTGTTCGCGGCCATGACCAGGGCGTCCGGGGTGGTGCCGCAGATCTCCGTAGTGCTCGGGGCGGCCGCGGGCGGCGCCGCGTACGGCCCGGCCCTCACCGACCTGGTGATCCTGTCCGAGCAGGGCCGGATCTTCGTGACCGGGCCCGACGTGGTGCGCAGTGTGACCGGCGAGGACGTGGACATGGCCCGCCTCGGCGGGCCGGAGCCGCACAGCCGCCGGTCCGGCGTGGTGCACATCGTCGCGGCCACCGACGCCGACGCGATCGGCCGGGCCCGCGACCTGGCCGTGCTGCTGGCCGCGCAGGGCAGCGTGGACCTGCGCAAGGTCCAGCTCGACAGCGTGCAGGCCGAGACCCTGCACCTGGAGACGCGCGGCCGCGACGGCAACGACCTGTCCTCGTTCCTGCCGGAGTCCCCGCGCCGGGCCTACGACGTCAAGCCGCTGCTCGGCGCCCTGCTGGACGAGCCGGGCATTGAGCTGCACCCGCGCTGGGCACCCAACGTGGTCACCATGCTGGGCAGGCTGGCCGGCCGCACGGTCGGCGTGGTCGCCAACAACCCGCTGCGGCTCGGCGGCTGCCTGGACGCCACCTCGGCCGAGAAGGCCGCCCGGTTCGTGCGGATGTGCGACGCGTTCGGTGTGCCGCTGGTCGTGGTCGTGGACGTGCCCGGCTACCTGCCCGGCGTGGGCCAGGAGTGGGACGGCGTGGTCCGCCGCGGCGCCAAGCTGCTGCACGCGTTCGCCGAGGCGACGGTGCCCCGGATCACGCTGGTGACCCGGAAGGTCTACGGCGGCGCCTACATCGCCATGAACTCCCGCGCGCTGGGGGCCACCCGGGTGTTCGCCTGGCGGGGTGCCGAGGTGGGGGTGATGGGCGCGGTGGCCGCCATCCGCATCCTGCACCGCCGCACCCTGGCCGGCGTGCCGCCGGAGAAGATCGGGGAAGTGGAGGCGCAGCTCGCGGCGGAGCACGAGCGGGAGTCTGGCGGGCTGGCGCGGGCCCAGGCACTCGGGGTGATCGACGGGATCATCGAGCCGTCCCGGACCCGGGAGGCGATCGCCCGGGCCATCGCCGAGGCGCCGCAGCGCCGTGGCGCGCACGGCAACATTCCGCTCTGACCGGGCATCTGGCACCATTTAGGGCATGCCCTGCCGATCTTCAGCCTGCTGCGCGTCGCCCGGACGGGCGTACCGCGGCGTTGTCGTCGTCACGCATAGCTCCGCTATGCCCTCCTCCTCCGCCTTGCGGTCCCCCACCCGCCTCCCCCTTCCCCCTTCACTTGCCGCCGCTCGCGACGGCCAAGACCGACAGGACACGCCCTAGACGATGGAACGGCTGCTGGTGGTCGAGCATGACCACGACGCCCCGGCAGGCCTGCTCGCGGGGTGGGCGGCGGGCCGGGGGCTGAAACTGGACACGGTCCGGCTGCACGCGGGCGACGCGCTGCCGGGCTCACCCGCGGACTGCGAGGCTGCGGTGGTGCTCGGCTCCGAGCAGACCGCCTACGACGACACGGTGCCCTGGCTGGCCGGCGAGCTCGCGTTCGTCCGGGCCCTGGTGGAGGCCGGCGTGCCGGTGCTGGGCATCTGCTTCGGCGGCCAGGTGCTCGCCCGGGTGCTCGGCGCCCGGGTGTACCGGCTGCCCGTGCCCGAGATCGGCTGGGTGCAGGCCCGGACCCGGTCCCCGGGGCTGGCGGCCGGGCCGTGGCTGTCCTGGCACCGGGACGCGTTCGACCTGCCGCCGGGGGCGGCCGAGCTGGCCGCCAGCGACGTGTCGCTGCAGGCGTTCGCCCTCGGCCCGCATGCCGGGCTGCAGTTCCACCCCGAGGCCACCGAGCCGATCGCGCGGGACTGGCTGGCCGGGGCGGACCCGCGGCCGGGCCCGGAGGTGACCGGGCCCATGTTCGAGACCGCGGGCGACGCGTGGGACCGGGCGGCGGCCAACGCGGGCCTGCTGTTCTCCGCCTGGCTCGACGGGACCCTGGCCCCCTGAGCACCGCGGGGGGCGGTAATGTGCCCGCGTGACTGTCAGCGTTGAAGTCCTCACGTCCGTGACGCCGGAGATCGTGGCAGCGTTCGGGCGGCTGGTGCCGCAGCTGTCCCGGTCGGCGCCGCCGCCCGACGCCGACGCCCTGGCCCGCATCGTCGGCTCCCCGGCCATCACCCTGCTGATCGCCCGCAACGGGGAGGAGATCGCCGGCACGCTCACGCTGGCGGTCTTCCCGATCCCGACCGGCATCCGCGCCTTGATCGAGGATGTGGTCGTGGACGAGGCCGCCCGCGGGCTCGGCATCGGCGAGGCCCTGACCCGCAAGGCGATGGAGATCGCGAAGGAGGCCAGGGCCCGCACGGTGGACCTGACCTCGCGGCCCTCCCGCGCCGCCGCCGGGCGGCTGTATGAGCGGGTCGGCTTCACCGAGCGCGACTCCCGCGTGTACCGCTACACGCTGCCCAGCGCCCCCTGACCGCCCGGCCTGCGGGACATGCACCGCCGCCCCGGCGGCCGGGCCGTCGGGGCGGCGGTGCGCAGCCGGGCCGCTGGCGCGCGGCCAGGCTGCCGTGCTGATCAGGCGATGCGCCGCAGGCCGTGCTCCTTCTCGAGCGTCTCGGCCTCGTCGGCGGTCTTGCGGTACATGCCGCCGAAGAAGTCGAGGATCGCGCCCCAGAAGTAGGCTGCGCCCGCGACGATCAGGCCGGTCAGCGTGATGCCGATCCAGTTGGCGCGCACCGGGATGGCCCAGGCGGCGAACAGGCTGACGTTCAGCAGCCAGGCCCCCCCGATCCCGAGCGCCACCAGCACCAGCGCCTGCAGTTCGGGTGCGATCGCGACGAAGCGGCTGAAGACCTTCATGACCGCCAGCACCCCGAGCCCGAGCAGCGCCACGATGGCGAATGCGTACATGGCCCCTCCTTAATCCTCCTGCTCCTAACCTCCGCCCGGCCGCGGGCCGGCCATCAGGGGCGAATGGCGGCAGCGGCAAGGCTTTGGGCCCTAAAAGGCGGAAACGGCGGGATGATCCCATGGCCGGGTGACGTGGCGCCCGCGCCGGGACGCCCTCACCGGGCGCCGCTGCCGAGCTCGGCAACGGCCGCCAGCAGCCGGTCCACCTCGGAGCGGTCGTTGTAGTGGACCAGCCCGGCCCGCACCGCGCTGCCGCTGTCGCGGATGCCGAGCACCCCGGTGAGCTCCCACGCGTAGTTGTCGCCGTGCCACACGTTGATCCGCCGGTCCGCGAGAGCGGCGGCCACCTGCGCGGGCGTACGCCCGGCCAGCGTGAAGTACGCGGTGGCGGTGCGGCTGGGCGCCTTGCCGTACAAGGTCACGTGGTCCATCGCGGCCAGCCCGCCGAGCAGCACGTCCAGCAGGGCCTGCTCGTGCGCGGCGACCGCGGCCATGCTGGCCAGCAGCCGCTCACGGCGGGTGCCCGCCGCGGCCGGGTCCAGGGCGGCCAGGTGCTCCACGGCGGCGGTGACGCCGGCGAAGTCGGCGTAGGGCGAGGTCCCCTGCTCGAACCGGGCCGGCACCTCGTCCGGTGCGGGTGCCAGCTTGTCCGGCCGCAGCGGCTCCAGCAGCGCCGGGTCCGCGATGACCGCGCCGATGTGCGGCCCGGACCACTTGTAGGCGCTGGTGGCGTAGAAGTCCGCGCCGAGCGCGGCCACGTCGGCCGGGCCGTGCGGGGTCGCGTGCACGCCGTCCACGTAGGTCAGCGCCCCGGCGGCGTGCGCCCGCCCGGTGATCGCGGCGACGTCCGGCCGGGTGCCCAGCACGTTGCTCGCGGCGGTCACCGCGACCAGCCGGGTCCGCTCGCCGATCAGGGCGCCGTACTGTGCCACCGGCAGCTCGCCGGTCTGCGGGTCCACCTCCGCCCACCGGACCACCGCGCCGGCCCGCTGCGCCGTCTGCACCCAGGGCCGGATGTTGGCGTCGTGGTCGAGCTGGGACACCACCACCTCGTCGCCCGGGCGCCAGGTGCGGGCGAGCGCCGCCGCCAGCCGGTACGTCAGGGTGGTCATGTTCGGGCCGAGGATGACCCCCTCCGGTACCCCGCCTACCAGGTCGGCCACGGCGCGGCGGCACTCGGACTCCAGCATCTCCGAGCGCCTGCTGGCCGGGAACGCGCCGCCCGTGTTCCCGATGCCCGCCCGGTACGCGCCGGCGATCGCGTCGATCACCGCCGTGGGCACCTGCGTGCCCGCGGCCCCGTCCAGGTAGGCGTATCCGTCCGCCAGCGCCGGGTAGGCGGCGCGCACCGCGGCCACGTCGAGCGTCATCGCGCCCGCTCCCTTCCTCCTGCCGCCGGGCCGGGCACGGCCGGGCGGGATCCTGGGGAGCGGGTCAGGGCAGACGGCCCGAAGCGCGCAGCAGCGCCGTCCACGCGGGGCTGCTGTCCGGCCCGCCCGCTCCGAGAATGACGCTACCGCCCCCGGCCCGCCCGCTGTCCGGGCCGGCGGCGCAGCGGGCGAGCACCCCGGCGGCCGGGCGGCGCATGGCGACCGCGTGCGCGGCCGGCAGGTCCAGCGGCAGGTGCGGCAGCCCGGCCTGCCAGCCGGCCACCAGGATGCCCGGGTCGGCCGGGCGGTAGTCCTTGCCGATCGCCCGCGCCAGGTCCCAGGCGTGCAGGTGCCACTCGGCGCAGGCCGCGCCCACCATCCCGCCGACCGTCACCACCTGGTCGCGGTAGTGGTGGTGGGGCAGATGCCACAGCGGCTGCACCCGCTGCGCGTACTCCCGGGCCGACACGGAGAAGGCCCGGACGTGCTCAAGACCGCTGCCGTCGGGCAGGGCCGCCAGCTCCGCGGCGTTCTGCCGGGCGAGCTTGCGGGCCAGGCTGCCCGCCTCCGCACCGGTGGCCATCAGCCGGGCCAGCCGGCTGGCCGGGGCGTCGTCGAGGTACTCGTGGTAGTCGTCGGCGACACAGCGCAAGTGCCCGGCCAGGTCGGCTACCCGCCACTCCGGGCAGGGCGTCGCCGCCGCCCACGCCTCTTCCGGGAACCGGGCAGCCAGCTCGCAGATCACGGTCACACCCGCGTGGTATGCGGCCAGCGCCGGGTCCGGCGTCCAGATTGCCACGGACTCCCCCGAATCCCTGCACTCCACGGTCCCTCCCTGCCGGCCCCCGGCGCCGGCGCAAGCTCCCGGGCTAGCCAGCGTGCCAGAGTCCGTGTGCGACCGCTACCCCACCGCCCGCATGCGTTCAGGGCAGATACGCCCATTAGGCACCGGCACGCCACGAACCGGGCAGGGTTTCCGCCATATTTCAGCGGGTCCGCCCCCGGCGGCCCAGGCAGCCCCCGCTGTGCCGGCCCCGGCCCCGCCGAAATTCAGATGACAGCCGGGCGGCCGCGAGATTAGCGTCGCAATAATGCCCCCCGAGCACGCTTCCCCCGACGCGCATGCTCCCACGCGGGGGACGCCGCTCGCTGCGCTTTGGCGGACCCGGGAGTATCTGCGGCCCTACCGTTGGCAGCTCGCGTTCATGACCGCGGCCGCGTGCGCGTCGGTCGGCGCGGAGATCGTCATCCCGCTGCTGACCAAGTCGGTGATCGACCGGGCCATCGCGCACAGCAACCGCGGCCTGCTGCTCACGCTGGGGCTGGCCGCCATCGCGCTGGGCACACTGCAGGCCCTGCTCAACTTCCTCCGCCGCTGGGTCCAGGCCAGCGCCGTCGCCGGGATGGAACGCAGGCTGCGCGAGGACCTCTACGCCCACCTGCAGCGGCTGCACGTCGGGTTCCACGACGAGTGGCAGTCGGGGCAACTGCTGTCCCGCGCCACCACCGACCTGTCGGCCATCAGGCGCTTCGCCGGGTTCGGGGTGGTCTTCCTGATCACCAACACGGCCACCTTCGTGACCGTGGTGGTGCTGCTGATCCGCCTCAACTGGTGGCTCGGCCTGATCACCGCCGCGGTCGGGCTGCCGGTCGCCGCGGCCAGCGTGCCGTTCGAGCGCCGCTACCGCCTGCTGTCCCGCCAGGCCCAGGACCAGCAGGGCGACCTGGCGACCTACGTGGAGGAGGCCGCCGGCGGGATCCGGGTGCTCAAGGCGCTGGGGCGGCGGCGGGAAGCGGCCGCCCGGCACCGGGCCGGCGCGGCGCTGGTGCTGCGCACCCAGGTGGACAAGGCCCGGCTGCGGGGGTCCTTCTGGGCCGGCCTGGACCTGATCCCGAACATCCTGATCGGGATCATCCTGTTCCTCGGCGCGCTGGCGACCAGCCACCACGAGCTGACCATCGGCGGCCTGGTCGCCTTCATCACGCTGGCCCTGACGCTGGTGTGGCCGATCGAGGCGACCGGCTACATCCTCGCCAGCGGCCAGGAGGCGGCCACCGCCGCGCAGCGCATCTACGAGATCTTCGACTCGCGGCCCGCGGTGACCAGCCCGCCCGCGGCCGTGGCCGCGGCGGCCCTGGTGCCCCCGGCCCGGCCGGCCAGCCACCCGCCCGGCCGGCTGGTCTTCGACCGGGTCTCGTTCCGCTACCCGGGCACCGCCCGGCCGGTGCTGCGGGACGTGTCGCTGACCGTCGAACCGGGCCAGACGGTGGTGCTGACCGGCGCGACCGGGGCGGGCAAGACCACGCTGCTGCACCTGGTGTCGCGGCTGGCCGACCCGGTCTCCGGGGTCATCCGGCTCGACGGCACCGACATCCGGGACCTGCCGCTGGCGGTCCTGCGGGCCAGGGTGGGCTGCGCGTTCGAGGACGCCACCCTGTTCTCGGCCAGCGTGCGGGAGAACGTCACCTACGGTGCCCCGGACGCCGATGAGGCCGCGATCGAGCAGGCGCTGGCCGCCGCGCAGGCACAGTTCGTGCACGGCCTGCCGTGGGGACTGGACACCAGGATCGGCGAGCAGGGCATGGCGCTGTCGGGCGGCCAGCGGCAGCGGGTGGCGCTGGCGCGGGCGATCCTCGCCCGGCCGTCGGTGCTGGTGCTGGACGACCCGCTGTCGGCGCTGGACGTCAGCACCGAGGACAAGGTGACCCGCGCGCTGCAGCAGGTGCTCGCGGGCACCACCGCGCTGGTGGTCGCGCACCGCCCCTCCACGGTGATGCTCGCCGACCGGGTGGCGCTGCTGGCGGGCGGCACCATCACCGCCTTCGGCACCCACGCCGAGCTGCTCGCCAGCGAACCCGGCTACCGGCACCTGATGAGCGGGGACAGCGGCCCGCCCGCCGCGGGCGGCGGCAGCGGGCAGCGGGACGAGGCGGTGCGCACGTGACGGCGGGGACCTGGCAGGGCGTCGCGGCGGAGGACGCCGAGCACATCACCGGCGGGCTGGCGGCGCTGCTGCGGCGGCGGGCCCGGCGGCTGCTGACCGACCTGCTGCGGCCGCACCGCAGGGCGATCGTGCGCACGCTGCTGCTGATCACGGTGGCGAACCTGGCTGCGCTGGCAGGCCCGTGGCTGGTCGGCGTGGCCATCGACCGGGGCATCCCGCCGCTCACCCGGGCCGGTGACGTGCGGCCGCTGGCGCTGCTCGTGGCGGCCTTCTTCGCCGCCGTCGGCGTGCAGGCGGTCACCACCCGCGCGTACATCATCGTGATCGGCCGGTTCGGCAACGAGGTGGTGCTGGACCTGCGGCAGCGCCTGTTCGCGCACTTCCAGCGGCTGCCGGTGGCGTTCCACGAGGACTACACGTCCGGGCGGGTCATCTCCCGGCAGGTATCGGACATCGACTCGATCACCGACCTGTTCGACGAAGGCCTGGACTCGCTGGTGGCGGCCGTGTTCTCGCTGGGCCTGGCGGGCGCGGGCATGCTGCTGCTGGACTGGCCGCTGGCGCTGGTGGTGCTGTCGGGTTTCGCCCCGCTGGCGCTGCTGACGATCTGGTTCCGCCGCGAGTCGGCGCTCGCCTACCGCCGCACCCGGGACACGATCGCGCAGGTCATCGTGCACTTCGTGGAGACCTTCGGCGGTATCCGGGCGGTGCAGGCGTTCCGCCGTGAGCGCCGGAACGAGGAGATCTTCGCCGACCTGAACGGGCAGTACGCGGCGGCTTCGCTGCGGTCGGCGCGGGCGATCGCGGTGTACGCACCGGGGATCACCCTGGTCGCCAACCTCGCCACCGGCGCGGTGATCCTCTACGGCGGGCTGCGGGTGATCGACGGCGACCTGAAGATCGGCGTGATCGCCACCTTCCTGCTGTACCTGGGCCGGTTCTTTGACCCGCTGCAGGATCTGTCGCAGTTCTACAACTCGTTCCAGTCGGCCGCGGCCGCGCTGGAGAAGATCTCCGGGGTGCTGGAGGAACGCCCGGCCGTGCCCGAGCCGGCCGCGCCCGCCCGGCTGCCGGACCGGCAGGGGCCCGGGCGGGAGGTCCGGTTCGAGGCGGTGCGGTTCGGGTACCGGGCGGCGACCGTGCTGCCCGGCCTGGACCTGACCATCCCGGCCGGGCAGACCGTGGCGCTGGTCGGCGAGACCGGGGCGGGCAAGACCACGATCGCCCGGCTGCTGGCCCGCTTCTATGACCCGGGCAGCGGCCGGGTCCTGCTCGACGGCACCGACCTGCGGGACCTGGCCGACCGCGACCTGCGGCGCGAAGTCGTGCTGGTCACCCAGGAGAACTTCCTGTTCAGCGGGTCGATCGCGGACAACATCGGGCTCGGCCGGCCCGGCGCCACGGCAGCGCAGATCGAGGACGCGGCCCGGGCGATCGGCGCGCACGAGTTCATCGCGGCGATGCCGGGCGGCTACCAGGCGGACGTGGGCAAGCGCGGCAGCCGGCTGTCCGCGGGCCAGCGGCAGCTCATCTCGTTCGCCCGCGCCTTCCTCGCCGCCCCCGCGGTGCTGATCCTGGACGAGGCCACCTCGCTGCTCGACATCCCCAGCGAGCGGCTGGTCCAGGCGGCGCTGCAGACCATCCTGTCCGGGCGGACGGCGGTCATCATCGCGCACCGGCTGTCCACCGTGGCGATCGCCGACCGGGTGCTGGTGCTGGACCAGGGCCGGATCGTGGAGGACGGCCCGCCTGCCGCGCTGCTGGCCGGCGGCGGCCGTTACGCCGCCCTGCACGCCAACTGGCAGGCTACGCTCAGCTGATGCCGGGATCGGCCGCATCCGGCCCGGGGTGCCCCGGTTTGCCGGATACGCGCCTGGCGGCCGGGCGGCCCCGCGGCGGTGGCACCCGCGGTGCCGGCGTGACCGCGCACAGTGAGATCCTGTGCTGTGAACGGAGAAACCATGGCAAGTGACGACGGCTCGCGCCGGCGTGGCCGTCTCCCCCACCGGCCAGGCTGGACCTGGTGGCCGCTGCGCAACGGGCACCCCGTCCGGGACGCGCTGCTCGGCCTCGCGGTAGCCGGCTATGCCTGGGTTCTCGCGGGGCTCGCCCCGTTCACCACGACATCGCTGCTCGCGGTGATCATCCCGGGCGCGGTGCTGGGCACGATCGCCTACGCCCGGCCGCCGGAACGGATCCCGGCGCCGGAGAAGATCGACATCCTCGGCATGTCCTGGTGGCTGATCCTGGTGGCAGGCCTGTTCGAATGGGAGGCCTCCGCGTTCCGGGACAACTCGGCGCCGTGGCACCCGGCGCTGACCACGCTGGTGAACCCGCTGATCGGCCCGCACATCCTCAAGTCCGCGGCGGTGGTGATCTGGCTGCGGGTCGGCTGGGGTCTGGTGCGGCGATGACGTTCCTGACCACGCGCACCATCACCATCGCGGGCTTCGCCCTGGTGATCGCGGCCATGTTCGTGCTGGAGTACTTCGCCCGCCGCCCCGGGTCGCGGATCCCCACCGTGGGCGAGTGGTTCGGCTGGATGATGCGGCCCCGGCTCGGCCGGGTGCTGATCCTGCTGGGCTGGTGGTGGCTGGGCTGGCACTATTTCGCCCGCTGAGGCCGCGGCGGGCTGGCGGGCCGCCCGCTGGCCCGCCAGCGCCGGTCCGGTAGCATTTCCGCCGTGATCCCCAAGCGGAAGCCGGCCAGCCAGCAGGCACAGGCCAGGTACGAGGCGGACACCGCGCTGGCGGAGCAGTTCGGTGAGCTGCTCGAGCAGGCGGTGACGGCGGAGCAGGCCCTGCGGGACGCGCAGGCGCGGCGGGCGGACCTCCGCGAGCTGCGGCCCCTGGCCAAGGACTTCGACGCGGCGCTGACCGCGGCGATGCGGGCCGCCTACGCCTCCCAGCGGGCCGCGATCGGCCCGCGCGGCTACGACGACCGCATCTACCGCCGCAAGGCCATGGCCACCGCGCCGGTGAAGGCCTGGACGCGGGAGGCGGACCGGCTGCTGACGCTGCGGGAGAGCCACCGGCTGACCGGCCTGGTCCGGCTGCCACGCGTCCCGGCCGCCTGAACGCGCCCGCTCCCGCCCGCCCGGCGGTGCGGCTGCTGGCCGCCCCGGAGCCGTCCCCGGAGGCCAGCGGCAAGTTTTGGTGATGGAAATCACCCGACCTGGCCTGCGCACGTGCCCTGGTAGGGCAGACTAGGCGGGACGTAACCCCCCAGGTTCACCGTCGGGTAAGTGAGCCACCCATCACACCGGGTAGCTGCGGGTGTGCCAATATAGTGCCGGGAAGTCACTGAGGGTGACCCCAACACGATCACAACGGACTATGGCGCACGGCGCAGCACCCTCGGCTCGCTTGCTGTGAACGCAAACACACACGAGGCATTGACCAGGAGGCACGTGGATGTGCCCTCACACGCCGCCATGTCCGGACGCGCACGCGCCCGACCGTGAGGCGGCCCGGACCGTCGTCAGCCACCCCGAGCAGGGCTGGAGCCTGCTCTGCAACGGCATGATCGTATTTGAGGACACGGGAGAGCTTCTCCCCGGCGGGGACTCCGTCGCCCCGCACCGCCCCACCGATGCGCGGCCGCATCCCGCCCCGCACCGGCCGGGCTCCTCGGCGCCCGCGCCCGCCGCCTGACCAGGCGGGACAGCGCGGGGCCGTCACCCGGGCCGGGAGACGGCCGCCCGGCCCCGGCGCCCGGGGCCCAGCACCTCATCACGCAGCCAGGCCGCTGCCGCCTGCCCGGCCGCAGCGGGGTTGCGCGACAGCGCATGGGTCTCCCCCGGCAGCACGACCACCCGGCTGGCATCCGCCGGATCGGGGATGCCGAAGGGGTCCCGCTCGCCGTTCACCACCAGGACGGCGGTGCCGGCCGCCCGCAGCTCGCTGGCGCGGGACCGTTCCGGCCTGCCGGGCGGGTGGAGCGGGAAGGCCAGCGCGATCACCGCCTGCGCGCCCACCGCCCGGGCCGTGCGGCAGGCCACCCGGGCGCCATTGCTGCGGCCGCCCTGGATCAGCCGCACCCGCCCGCCTACGGCGCCGCGCACCGCCGCCACCGCCTCCGCCCAGGCGGCGTCCTGGCGGTCAGCCGAGCCGGGCGCGCGCCGGCCGGCGACCCGGTACGCCTGCGTGACCAGGGCCACCGCGCCGCCGAGCCCCAGCGCCGCGTCGCGGACCGCGAGCAGGTCCGCGGAGTCCGGGGTCCCGCCCGCGCCGTGCGTCAGCACCAGCAGGAACGCGGCCCGGCCTGCGGGCAGCGCCAGCTCCGCCCGGGCCGGCCCGGCGCTGGTCGTGATCTCCACTCAAGGCAGGGTAGCCATCACCGGCCCGTGCTCCTGTATCCGGGACCGCTGGTCTCCCATGGCCACGGCCGTCGGCCTGGCGGGCCAGCGGTGACGTTGGATCTTCCCAATCTCACTGATCCGCGAACGCACGCCGGTAGGCGGATCCTCGCACTGTGACGACGTTACGAGTGGTATGGTAATCGGTATGGCAACCCGCAAGGTGACGGTCACGCTCCCCGAAGACCAGCTGGAGCGGATCCGTGCCCTGGTAGCAGCCCGCAGCGCCGCAAGCGTCTCCGGGTTCGTCCAGCACGCGGTCAGTATTGCCCTGGACGACGTAGCCGGCTGGGGTGCCATGCTGGCGGCAGCGCTGGACGAGACCGGCGGAGCACTGTCGCAGGAAGAACGGGCCTGGGCTGACCAGATCCTGTCAGCCGGTGACCCTGGCGCTAAGCCAGCCGCCTGATGGCCGGCATCACCCTCGATGCCGGCGGGCTGATCGCGGTCGACAACAGCGACCGCCGGCTGATCGTCCTGCTGGCACGGGCACGCGAAACGGGAGCCCGCGTCACCGTGCCCGCGACCGCCCTGGCGCAGGCCATCCGCAGGCCCGAACGGCAGGCCCGGCTGTCTCGCCTGCTGCGCCAGCCGACAACCGACGTCGTTCCTCTCGACCGGGTGGACGCGACAAGCGTCGGCAGACTGCTCGCCGCAGCAGGCACGTCCGACATCGCAGACGCGCACGTCGTGATCTGCGCCCGCCGGGCCGGGCAGCAGATCATCACGTCGGACCCCGGCGACCTCAAACGGCTCGATCCAGCCGCTGGCCTGATCCCCGTCTAGCCGGCGCGGCACCGCACCCCGCCCCCACGAGCTGGCTCCCGCTCCGGGCTCCTCCTGTGGACACTGATGAGCAGTGCCGATAGGCCCCCTCCCAGGGGGTCACGGAAAGTCTGAACAACCCGAGCCCGCAAGTCGTCGGAAGCTGGTCATCGAGTGGGCTACCAGCCTGTGACCGGTCAGCTGGGTCAGGTCATCTGGACGGCGCCAGCCAGGGGGCGTGGCTCGCAGATGGTGCAAGTGAACAGGCACATCGACCCGAGATCGCCCCAGCATCATGCCGTGCGGGGCGCTATCAGCCAGCCCGCTGGTGTAGGAGGCCTCGTGGTGCTCGCTGGCGAAGGTCTCATCCCGCTGTTGACCGTGGCTAATAGCACGTTATTGGCATGGTGATCTTGGTCGGGCTATACGGCTTTGCCGCTGGCTCAGCGAGTGGCGAGGTTGCTGTCATTGACACTGCTGTCAGCTCGGGTTTGCGGACGGGACAGTATCCAGGTCATAGCACCTCCGAGCGCCAGCCACGCGGCGCAGATGGCCAGCTCTCCAATGCCGCGGCTGCCACCGTTCCCGGCAGCCACCCAAGCCGCAGCCTGGTACATGAGCGCCACGCCCGCCACCAACGAACCAGCCCAGCCAGCTACCCGGAGCCAATTGCGCGGCCGCCAGCCACGGAGCCGGACGAACCCGGCAACCAGCAGCGGAACTGGCAGCAGCTCCCATGCCACCTCTGCTATCGGGGCCGCAACGATGATCACCCGTAGCTCCCCGGGCCATTGAATTGTCGGAGGAATGAGTGTGACCTCGTTGCAGCAAGGGTGACTGAGCGCGACAGCGGCGTAGATAGCTCCGGCAGCTCCTATCACCACCCACAGCATCGAGATCAGCCAGGTCCAGCCGCGGACCCGCACGCCCCCGATCACCAGGGCCCACGCGTCGCGGAAGGAAGGCCAGCTCGCGCCTGGCGGGCTGGCCTCCAGCAGGGTGCCGAGCATTTCCCCGCCCCGGTGACGCCGGTACCACGCGGGATAGGCGTGCAGCAGCCACCGGCAGCGCCGCTCCAGCGGGGTCACGCCGGGCTCGCCTTCCGCGCACTGCGAACAGCCTGCGGGCTTTGGACCCGGTCCGCCACCAGCCTGGCCGCCGCCGCCATCCGCTCGGCCTCGGCCCGCAGCGCATCAGCACCAGGCGGCGTCAGACCGTAAGAGCGGCGGGCCCGGCCGTTAACGATCTCCTCCCTCACCAGCTCTACGTAGCCCTCAGCGGTGAGGCGGTCCAGCGCCGTATACAGGGTTCCGGTCGCCAGCCGGACCCGGCCGCCCGACAGGTGCTCCGCGCGCTGGATGATCGCGTAACCGTGCAGGGGCCCGTCCAGCAGGGACGCCAGGACGAAATAGGTTGGCTCTCTCATCTGAGTTCTCGGCTGACGCACCAGGCCACGATAAGTAGTTCGCCGACATATAGCAAGTTCGCTAGCGCAGGTCGACTAGTCGTGCCCGTCATCCTCATAGGGCCGAATCCCTTGCGAGTGGATGCCGGGTCCAGGCTGGCGAAGCCATCGCGATGCGACGCCCCGAGGGCGTCCTCGACGCGGCAGCCGCGAGCTGGACCCTGGGGCCGAGGAAAACGGCTCCTGCGGCACTGGACTGCGCGCCGGATGAGCGTGATTGAGCTGAGGCTCACCCCAGGGGACCGGAACCGAACTGCTCCCGTGACAAGCCAGGGCTGGGCCTTTGCGGGTGTTCATCGGCGGCGCCGGCGTGTTGCCGCGTTGTTTACCCCGGCATGCCTTAACCTCGGCCGGGTCAGCGGTCTTTGCGTGCCTGCAAGCGGTCTCCAGTTACCAGACGGCGGCCTGCCCGGGCGCGGACGGGTCCGGCCCGTCGGCGGGCGGGTCTCAGGTCGGGAACGCAGGGGGGACTTGAGCAGCCGGAGGTGCAGATGGCGCTTCGCAGGGCCGCTGTCTGGCTGGGGCTGGCCGAGCACAGCGAGCCGTATGACGTGCACGTGCCCGGCGAGCTCTACGACGGCGAGGACGGGCAGGACTCGACCGAGGACGAGAGGGCGGGCCCCGGGCAGCAGATCGCCACGGTCCGGCCCGAAACCTTCCAGGACGCGGTCACCATCGGCGAGTACTTCCGCCACGACGTGCCGGTGATCATCAACCTGCACGACATGGACCTCCCGGACGCCAAGCGGATCGTGGATTTCGCATGCGGGCTGATCTTCGGCCGCCGCGGCAGCATCGAGCGCATCTCCGCCCGGGTGTACCTCCTCCTGCCGCCCGGCTACGGGATCGTCGCCGGGCAGGGCTCGCTCAACGGCGAGGGGTTCTTCAACCAGGCCTAGGCCATGCCCTACACGTCCAGCATCTTCTTGAGGAACTGGCCGGTGTAGCTCTCCTCGACCTGGGCGACCTGCTCGGGCGTGCCCGTGGCGACCACCGTCCCGCCCCGGGAGCCGCCGTCCGGCCCGAGGTCGATGACCCAGTCAGCGGTCTTGATGACGTCCAGGTTGTGCTCGATCACGATGACCGTGTTGCCGCCGTCGACCAGCCGCCCCAGCACCCCGAGCAGCTTGCGGATGTCCTCGAAGTGCAGGCCGGTGGTGGGCTCGTCCAGCACGTAGATGGTCCGGCCGGTGGAGCGCCGCTGCAGCTCGGACGCCAGCTTGACCCGCTGCGCCTCCCCGCCAGACAGCGTCGGCGCGGGCTGGCCGAGCCGGACGTACCCGAGGCCGACGTCGGTGAGGGTCTTGAGGTGACGGTGGATGGCGGGCACCGGCTCGAAGAACCCGGCCGCCTCCTCGATCGGCATGTCCAGCACCTCGGCGATGGTCTTGCCCTTGTAGTGCACCTGCAGGGTGTCCTCGTTGTACCGGGCCCCGTGGCAGACCTCGCACGGCACGTACACGTCCGGCAGGAACTGCATCTCGATCTTGATGGTGCCGTCGCCCGAGCACGCCTCGCAGCGGCCGCCCTTGACGTTGAACGAGAACCGGCCCGGCTGGTAGCCGCGGATCTTCGCCTCCGTCGTCGCCGAGAACAGCCGCCGGATGTGGTCGAACACGCCGGTGTAGGTGGCCGGGTTGGAACGCGGGGTCCGCCCGATCGGGCCCTGGTCGACGTGGACCACCTTGTCGAGGTGCCCGGTCCCGGTGACCCGGGTGTGCCGGCCCGGCACCAGCCGGGTGCCGTGCAGCTCCTTGGCCAGCGAGGCGTACAGGATGTCGTTGACCAGGGTGGACTTGCCGGAGCCGGACACCCCGGTGACGGCGATCAGGCAGCCCAGCGGGAACGCCACGTCGATGCCGCGCAGGTTGTGCTCGGCCGCGCCCTTGACCACCACTTCCTTGCCCCTGGCCCGCGGGCGGCGGCTGGCCGGGGTGGGGATCGACATCCGCCCGGTCAGGTACGCGCCGGTCAGCGAGTCCTCGCTGTCGACCAGGTCGGACAGCGGGCCGGACACCACGATGTGGCCGCCGTGCTCCCCCGCGCCCGGGCCGATGTCGACCACCCAGTCGGCCGCCCGGATCGTGTCCTCGTCGTGCTCCACCACGATCAGCGTGTTGCCGAGGTCGCGCAATCGCAGCAGGGTCTCCAGCAGCCGGTGGTTGTCCCGCTGGTGCAGCCCGATGGACGGCTCGTCCAGCACGTACAGTACCCCGACCAGGCCGGAGCCGATCTGGGTGGCCAGCCGGATCCGCTGGGCCTCGCCACCGGCCAGGGTGGCGGCGGCCCGGTCGAGGGTCAGGTAGTCGAGCCCGACGTCGAGCAGGAAGCCCAGCCTGGCGTTGACCTCCTTGAGGATCCGGCCCGCGATCTGCCGGTCCCGGTCGGACAGCTCCAGCGACAGCAGCAGCTTCGCCAGCTCGCCGATGGGCAGCGAGCACATGTCCGCGATCGACCTGGAGTCCACGGTGACGGCCAGTGAGATCGGCTTGAGCCGGCTGCCGTGGCAGGCCGGGCACGGCACCTCGCGCATGAACCCGGCGAACCGCTCGCGGCTGGAGTCGCTCTCCGCCTCGGAGTGCCGGCGCTCGATGTACGGGATCGCGCCCTCGAAGCTGGTGTAGTACGACCGCTCCCGGCCGTACCGGTTCCGGTACCGCACGTGGACCTGCTCGTCGTAGCCCTGCAGCAGCGCCTTGCGGGCCGCGGCGGGCAGCTTCGCCCAGGGGGTGTCGATGCTGAAGCCCATGGCCGAGCCGAGCGCCTCGACCAGCCGCAGGAAGTAGTCGCTGACGTGGCCGCCGCTCCACGGGCCGATCGCCCCGTCGGCCAGGGTCCTGGATTCGTCGGGGACGACCAGCTCCGGGTCGACCTCCATCCGGGTGCCCAGCCCGGTGCAGTCGGGGCAGGCGCCCCACGGCGAGTTGAACGAGAACGACCGCGGCTCCAGCTCCTCGAACGACAGGTCGTCGTACAGGCACGCCAGGTGCTCGGAGTACATCCGCTCCCGGTGCGGGTCGTCCTCGGGCAGGTCGACGAAGTCCAGCACGACGATCCCGCCGGACAGCCCGAGCGCCGTCTCCACCGAGTCGGTCAGCCGCCGCCGCGCCGACTGCTTGACGCTGAGCCGGTCCACCACGACTTCGATGGTGTGCTTCTCGTACTTCTTCAGTGCGGGCAGCTCACCCGCGCCGCCGACGCTGTCGAGCCGGATGACGGTGCCGTCCACCCGGGCCCGCGAGTAGCCCTTGGTCTGCAGCTCCCGCAGCAGTTCCCCGTACTCGCCCTTGCGGCCCCGCACCACCGGCGCGAGCACCTGGAACCGGGTGTCCTCTTCCAGCTCCAGCACCCGGTCGACGATCTGCTGCGGGGTCTGCCGGGTGATCGGGCGGCCGCAGACCGGGCAGTGCGGCTTGCCCACCCGCGCGTACAGCAGCCGCAGGTAGTCATACACCTCGGTGATGGTGCCGACGGTGGACCGCGGGTTGCGGCTGGCCGCCTTCTGGTCGATGGAGACAGCCGGGGACAGCCCGTCGATGAAGTCCACGTCGGGCTTGTCCATCTGGCCGAGGAACTGCCGCGCGTACGCCGACAGCGACTCCACGTACCGCCGCTGGCCCTCGGCGAAGATCGTGTCGAACGCCAGGCTGGACTTGCCTGACCCGGACAGCCCGGTGAACACGATCAGGGCGTCCCTGGGCAGCTCCTGGGACACGACCTTGAGGTTGTGCTCGCGGGCACCGCGAACGACGAGGTGATCAGACACTGCGTTCGATTCTCCGGTGACGAGGGGCATGCCTCCGCTGAGACACGGCGACACGTCATGCTATCCGGGGCCACTGACATTTAGCCGGGCTCTGCCGGTCCCCGCAGGTCCCGCGGATCCCGTCAGCCCCCTGGGCCGCAGCGAACCGCCCGGCCCGCCCCCGGGGCGTGCCGAACACACATTCGCCGCCGGAGTTACAACCCCGCAGGGGCCGGGTCTCTTCCGCCCCGCGGGCCGCCGCCCGGCGGGCGGTCAGCCGGGCAGCACCAGCTCAAGCCCCAGCCAGCGGGCGAGATCCCCGATCTCGTGCTGGATGTCCGCGGCCATGGCCTTCGTGAAGGGGATGTCCTCGTGGACGGCCTGGACCCGGAGCAGCCCGGCGCCGCGGTCGGCGGTGGCATCGAGCTTGCCCACCAGCTGGTCGCCGTGCAGGATCGGCAGCGCGAAGTACCCCCACCGGCGGCTGGCGGCGGGCTTGTACATCTCCAGCTGGTAGTCGAACCCGAAAAGCTCGGCCATCCGCTTGCGGTCGTGGATGAGCCGGTCGAACGGGGACAGCAGCGCCGCCCGCCCGGAGAACGGCTGGCCCAGCTGGGCCGGGTCGACCCGCCACCCGCCTTTGACCCCCTCGACCACGGCGGGCTCGCCGGCCTCCCCCACATCCAGCGGCTCCACCGGGCACTCCGGCCCCCGCGCCCGGGCGATGCCCAGCGCGCGCAGCCGCCGCTCGTCGCGGATCCGGCGCGCCTCGGCCGCCGGGACGGCCGGCTCATCCGGGTAGACCCGCGCCGCCAGGTCCCACAGCCGGTCGCCGCCGCTGCGCCCGGCGACCGCGACCTCGCCGCGCTGCACCATGAACTCCAGCAGCTGGCTGACGTTGCGGTTGTTCGTCCAGCCGGTCGATTTCCACGGCACCTGGCAGGTGTCCGGCAGCTCGCGGGAGGGCAGCGGCCCCGACGCGGTGAGCCGCGCCAGGATGTCGCGCCTGCATGCGTCGTTGGCGCGCACCCAGTCGCGGTAGGACGCCCGCCAGCCATTCAGCTGCCCGCGCCCCCGCTCCTCCCAGCCGGCCATGTCCGCGCGGTACAGCGCGAGATCCTCGCTGGGCCGGATCATCGCCCGCAGCTCCAGCAGCGCCCGGTCCGCCAGCGCCGCGTCCAGCGCGGCCGGTGAGTACGACGGCCCGAGGCGGCTCCAGGCCACCAGGTCCGCGTTCGGCGCGACCGCGGCGGTCGGGTCGATCTGCAGCAGGGTCAGCTGGCGCACCACGTCCAGCAGCCCGGCTGGCCGTGAACTGTCGAGGCGCTGCGCGCGGACGGCGATGCGGCGCGCGTCGGCGCGGGAGAGCTCGTGCACTGCCACGCATCGACAGTAGGCGGCTGGGTCGCCGGGAGCCACCCCTCCGGGCAGCGCCCGGCCCGGTGTCCGGGCCGGCCGTGAGCCGGTTAATGGCGCGACCGCGCCCCGCGCACGATAATGGCCCGAACGCGGGAACCGGTGCCCTGCCGCAGCGGCGGGGCGCTCCCGCCCAGCCGCCTGCCCGGGAGCAGCCATGGACGCTGAGATCAGCGCTGACCTGGCCCGCACCGAGGCCGCCACCGGCCGCCTGCTGGCTGGCGTCTCGGCCCTGACCGACGAGCAGGCCCGCGGGCCGTCGCTGCTGCCCGGCTGGACCCGCGGGCACGTGCTCACCCATATCGCCCGCAATGCCGACGGCATGGTCAGCGTGCTGCGCTCGGCGCGGACCGGGGCCGGCATCGCGATGTACGCCAGCGACGCCAGCCGGGACGCCGACGTGGAGGCCGGCGCCGGGCGGCCAGCCGCCGCCCTGGTGTCGGACGTGCGCGAGTCCGCGGCCCGCTTCGCCCAGGAGGCCGGCCTGATGCCCGCTGGCGCCTGGGCCGCCCTCGTGCGGCGGACTCCCGGCGGCGACCAGTTCCCGGCCCATGTCGTGCCGATCCGGCGGCTGGGTGAGGTGGAGATCCATCACGCGGACCTGGGCCTGGCCTACCAGCCCGGCGACTGGCCGGAGGAGTTCACTGCCGCCTACCTGCCCCGGCTCACGCGGACCTGGGCGGGCCGCGACGACGTGCCGCCGTTCCGCGTCCGCGCGGCCGGGCAGGAGCGCACCTGGCAGCTCGGCCCGGCCGGCCGGGAAGGCGGGCCGCTGGTCGCTGGCCCGGCGGCGGCCCTGGTCGCTTGGCTGACCGGGCGGGGCAACGGCTCCGGGCTCCAGGTGACCCCGGCCGGCGAGCCGCTGCCGGTGCTGCCCGCATGGCGGTAGCCGCACCAGCCCCCGGCGGAGCCCGTTCGGTATAAAAAGAGCAGTCAGCGCGCCGATCACTTCTGAGAGGGACACTGTGGCCTACACCGGGAACGTGACCGTCGGGGGCCCGCCCGACACGCGGGAGATCACCGGCCTGACCGTGACCAAGGTGGCCGTCGGCCCCATGGACAACAACGCCTACCTGCTGACCTGCAGCCAGACCGGGGAGGCGGTGCTCATCGACGCCGCCAACGAGGCGGGCCGGCTCATCGAGGTCATCGGGGACACCCCGGTGAGCGCGATCGTGACCACGCACCGGCACTGGGACCACTGGCAGGCGCTCGAAGAGGTGCGGGCGGCGACCGGCGCGGCGGTGATCGCGCATCCCGACGACGCGGCCGAGCTGCCGGTCAAGGCGACCGAGCTGGTCCGCAACGGGGACACCGTCCCGGTCGGCGCGGCCAGCCTGTCCGTCATCCACCTGCGCGGCCACACGCCCGGCAGCATCGCCCTGTGCTACGACGCCGGCGGGCAGCTGGCCGGCAGCCCGCACCTGTTCACGGGCGACTGCCTGTTCCCCGGCGGCCCGGGCAACACCGAGCAGGACCCCGCCCGCTTCCGGCAGCTCATGGACGACCTGGAGGAAAGGGTGTTCGGCGTGCTGCCGGACGGCACCTGGATCTATCCCGGCCACGGCAATGACACCAACCTGGGGGCGGAACGCCCGCACGTGGCCGAGTGGCGCGAGCGCGGCTGGTAGCCCCGGCGGGAAGAAACCACGCCGGCCGGGCGCAGGAGGCCGGTGCAGGAGGATCATAGAGAAATGCCCCTGCTGCGCGCGGTGCCGGTCCCGAGCAGGCCGGTCGTCGCCCTGGAACCGATCATCGGCCCCGAGCGCTACACCCGGCTGCTGGCGGCGGCCGACCGGTTCCGCGCCCTGATGGCCGGGCGGACGATCTGGAACATCAACTCCACCGCTGTCGGCGGCGGGGTCGCCGAGCTGCTGCAGGCGCTGGTCGGGTACGCCACCGACCTGGACGTGCCGATCCGGTGGACCGTCATCGGCGGTGACCACGACTTCTTCACCATCACCAAGCGGCTGCACAACCAGCTGCACGGCCTCGGCGGCCACGAGCCGCTCAGCGCCGGCGAGGCCGCCCACTACCAGAGCGTCCTGGCGGAGAACGCGGAGGAGCTGCTCGGCCAGATCCGTCCCCGGGACGTGGTCCTGCTCCACGATCCGCAGACCGCCGGGCTGACCGGGCCGCTGGCACGGGCCGGGATCCCGGTGGTGTGGCGCTGCCACGTCGGCGCCGACCAGGCCAGCGACGCGACCCAGGCGGCCTGGGACTTCCTGCGCCGGTTCCTGGGTGATGCGCGCGGCTACGTGTTCAGCCGCGCCCAGTACGTCCCGCCCTGGGTCCCGCACCAGCTGAGGTGGATCATCCCGCCGTCGATCGATCCGTTCTCAGCGAAGAACCAGCCGCTCGGGCCGGAGACCGTGCAGGCCATCCTGGCCACGCTGGGGGTGCTGGACAGCCGCCCGCCCGCCTCGCCCGCCGGGTTCGTCCGCCGCGACGGCACCGCCGGGGAGGTCATCCGGTCCGCCGCGGTGGTGTGTGACGCACTGCCCACACCCGGCGACCCGGTGGTGCTCCAGGTCTCGCGGTGGGACCGGCTCAAGGACATGAACGGGGTCATGTCCGGGTTCACCCGCCACGCGGCGCTGGCCGACGGCGGTTACCTGATCCTGGCCGGCCCGGCGGTCACCGGGGTGGCCGACGATCCGGAAGGCGCCCTGGTGTACGCGGAATGCCTCGCGCAGTGGCGGGCCCTGCCCCCCGCCGCCCGGTCGCGGGTGATGCTCGTCAGCCTGCCGCTGGATGACGTGGACGAGAACGCCGTCATGGTGAACGCGCTGCAGCGGCACGCCACCGTCATCACGCAGAAGAGCATCGCCGAAGGTTTCGGGCTGACCGTGGCCGAGGCCATGTGGAAAGCCCGGCCGGTGGTCGGGTCGGCGGTCGGCGGCATCCAGGACCAGCTCGCGGAGGGCACCGGCATCCTCCTCCCCGACCCTCGTGACCTGGAGGAGTTCGGCCGGGCTGTGCGAACGCTGCTGAACGATCCCGCCCTGGCGGGGCGCATGGGCTGGGCCGCCCAGGCCTACATCCGCGAGCACTACCTCGGTGACGTCCACCTGCTGCGCTACGCCCGGCTGTTCGGGACTCTCATCAGCTCCGGCCCGGCCTGGCCGCGGTGACCCGCTGGTAGAGCGCGAGCGCGGCCCCGGCCGCGTCGGCGGGGGTGGGCAGCGCGGCCGCCCGCGCGAGCGCCGCCCCGCTGAGCCTGGCCGCCAGGCCCGGATCGGCGAGCACCGACCGCACCGCGGCGGCCAGCGCCGGCGCATCCCCCGGCGGCACCAGCAGCGCGGCGTCCTCGCCGGTCAGCTCGGGGATGCCGCCGGCCCGCGACGCCACGATCGGGCGGCCCGCCCGCAGCGCTTCCTGCACGATCAGGGGCTGGCCCTCCCAGTAGCTCGGCACCGTGACCACCTCGGCGGCCGCGAGCAGGGCCGGGATGTCGCTGCGCTGGCCGAGGAACGCCACGTCCAGCCCGGCGGCGCGGGCCTGCGCCCGCAGCGGGCCGGCCAGCGGCCCGTCGCCGGCCACCGCGACCAGCGGCGCGGGGTCGGTGTCCCGCCAGCGGGCGGCCGCCTCCAGCAGCACGCTGATCCCTTTCTGGGCGGCCAGCCGGCCGGCCGCGCGCCCGAGCGGCCGGCC
>JBLMWU010000125.1:0-12088 GCA_050257395.1 Gemmatimonadota bacterium
CCGAGTCAGACTGGGCGAAGGCCGCCAAGTTCCTGAAGCAGCAGAAGAGCGACGGCATCGTCCGCGCCTACTACGACCAGAGCTACATCGACCACCTCAAGAACGGCGACACCGTGGTCACCCAGGCCTGGTCGGGTGACATCTTCCAGGCCGACCTGAACAGCAAGTACGCCGACCTCAAGCTGCTGATCCCGAACGAGGGCGGCATGTTCTGGACCGACAACATGTGCATCCCCATGTACGCCCAGAACCCCAAGGACGCCATGACCCTCATGGACTACTACTACGACCCGAACGTGCAGGCCGTGGTGGAGTACTACGACGACTACGTCTGCCCGGTGCCCTCGGCCAGCCAGGCGATGCTGCACCCCACCGGCTGGACGGCGCAGACGCTCAGCGCGATGAAGGCCGCTGGCGGGCTGCCGTTCGCGCAGACCGCGGCCGCGCCGACGATCTTCCCGACTCAGCAGTACATCAAGAACTCCCGCCCGTACTACCAGTACAAGAGCCAGGAAGAGCTGAACGCGTGGAACAACCTGTTCCTGCCGATCACCCAGGGGGCGTGAGCTCACGCCGCCCGCGGGTCAGGCCCGGCAAGGCGCTCGCGCCGTACCTGCTGAGCCTGCCCGCGGGCCTGTGGCTGCTGGTGCTGTTCCTGGTGCCGCTGATCGTGATGCTGTCGCTGTCCCTGCAGACCTGCAACAATGCGACCGGCGGCTGCGTCATGACGTGGCACTTCGCCGAGTTCCCGCAGGTGTTCGGCACCTACAGCGGCCAGTTCGTCAACAGCCTGGAACTGGCGGCCGCGGCGACCCTCATCGACCTGCTGGTGTCGTTCCCGATCGCCTACTGGATCGCGTTCCACGGCGGGAACAAGAAGAACTTCTTCCTGCTGATGCTGCTGGTTCCGTTCTTCGTGTCCTTCGTAATCCGCACCGTGGTGTGGCAGTTCATCCTGTCGGACCAGGGCTTCTTCCTGGGCGGCCTCAAGCACCTGCACCTGCTGCCGCAGGGCTTCCACGTGCTGGCCACCGGGTACGCGGTGGTGGCGGGCCTGGCCTACAACTACCTGCCGTTCACCGCGCTGCCGCTGTACGTGGCGCTGGAACGGATCGACAAGCGGCTGCTGGATGCCGCCTACGACCTGTACGCCACCAAGCGGGAGGCGTTCCTGCGGGTGATCCTGCCGCTGACCGTCCCCGGCCTGTTCGCGGCCTTCCTGCTCACCTTCATCCCGGCGCTGGGCGACTACGTGAACCAGCAGGTGCTCGGCGGCACCGGGAACGTGATGATCGGGTCCATCATCCAGGAGCGCTTCCAGGACCTGTACTACTCGGACGGCTCGGCCCTGTCGGCCATCCTGCTGGCGATCGCGCTGGTCGGGATCTTCGCCTACGCGCGCCTGCTCGGCTCGCGGACCATCGAGGAGTACCTGTGACCGCCGTCGCCTCCGCCCCGGCCACCCGCGAGGCGCCGGGGCGCGCGCGCCGCCGGCGGCGCCGGTGGACGCGGTTCATCCTGCCCGCCTACTCGTGGCTGATCATCGCCTACCTGGTCTTCCCGATCGCGGTGATGATCGTCTACAGCTTCAACCAGATCACCACCGGGCTGCCGCAGGTGAGCTTCGCCTGGAACGGCGCCACCCTCAAGTGGTACCAGCAGTGGAGCGGCGTGCCCGGGCTCACCTCGTCGTTCTGGCTGTCGCTCCGGCTGGCCCTGCTGAGCACGGTGCTGTCCACCATCCTGGGCACCCTGCTGGCGCTGGCCCTGGTCCGCTACCGGCCGCCGCAGCTGCGCGGCAAGAACTTCCTGGAGCAGGTGATGTTCCTCAACATCGCCGCCCCGGAGATCGTGCTGGGTGCCTCGCTGCTGGGGCTGTTCGTCACCATCAACGTGGCCCGCGGTTTCACGACGCTGCTGCTGGCGCACGTGGCGTTCAGCATCGCCTACGTGGCCATCACGGTGCGGGCGCGGATGGCGGGCTTCGACCGGTCGCTGGAGGAAGCCGCCACCGACCTGGGCGCCAACGCCATCGTGACCTTCCGCAAGATCACCTTCCCGCTGATCCTGCCGGGCATCCTGGCGGGCGCGCTGATGGCGTTCGCGCTGTCCATCGACGACTTCGTGACCTCGAACTTCGTCAGCGGCTCGGCGGTGCCGTTCCCGGTCTGGGTGTACGGCGCCACCCGGATCGGCATTCCGCCGCAGGTGTTCGTGTTCGGGACCGCGATCTTCACGGTCGGCATCCTGTGCGCGATCGCCAGCGTGGTCGTCGGCAGGAAGAAGGCTTGACGGCGGCAGCGGCGGCACTGGCGGGCGCCCGGCCGGTCCCGTACTGGCTCGACCAGCCGGGCGCACCGGACCCCGCCCCGCCGCTGGCCGGGCAGGCCAGCGCCGGGCTGGCGGTGATCGGCGGCGGGTTCACCGGGCTGTGGACCGCGCTGCGGGCCAAGGAGCGCGACCCCGGCGCCGACGTGGTGCTGATCGAAGGACGGCGGTCCGGCTGGGCCGCCTCCGGGCGCAACGGCGGCTTCTGCGCGGCCAGCCTCACCCACGGGCTGGCGAACGGGCGGGCCCGGTTCGCTGGCGAGCTCGCCGAGCTGGACCGGCTCGGCATGGCCAACCTCGCGGAGATCGAGGCCACCCTCACCCGTTACGGCATCGACTGCGGCGCCGAGCGCACCGGCGAGCTGGTGGTCGCGACCCGCGACTGGCAGCTGCCGGGCCTGCACGAGGATGCCGAGCTCGCCCGCTCGCTCGGGCACAAGACCGACGTGCTGGACGCGGCCGCGGTCCGGGCCGAGATCGCCTCGCCCAGCTACCTGGGCGGGATCTGGCACCGGGACAACTGCCTGCTGCTCGACCCGGCCCGGCTGGCCCGCGGCCTGCGGGCGGCCTGCCTCACGCTCGGGGTGCGGATCTTTGAGCACTCCCCGGCGACCGAGGTCCGCGACGAGGGCCGGGCCGGGCTGCGGGTGCACACCCGCGGCGGCAGCGTGCTCGCGCAGCGGGTCGCGGTGGGGACCGGCGCGTTCCCGCCGCTGCTGCGCCGGCTCCGCCACTACCTGGTCCCCGTCTACGACTACGTGCTGATGACCGAGCCGCTGTCAGCCCAGCAGCTGGCCAGCATCGGCTGGGCGCAGCGGCAGGGCGTGGCCGACGCGGGCAACCAGTTCCACTACTACCGGCTCACCACCGGCAACCGGATCCTGTGGGGCGGGTATGACGCCGTCTACTACAACGGCGGCCGGATCACCGCGGCCCGGGACCAGAACGACGCCACCGCCGCCCGCCTGGCCGGGCACTTCTTCGAGACGTTCCCGCAGCTGGAAGGGCTGAAGTTCAGCCACCGCTGGGGCGGGGTGATCGACACCTGCAGCCGGTTCAGCGTGTTCTTCGGCACCGCCCACGGCGGGCGGCTTGCCTACGCCGCCGGGTATACCGGGCTCGGCGTGGGCGCGACCCGGTTCGGCGCGGACACCATGCTCGACCTGCTGTCCGGGACCGCGACCGGGCGCACGGAACTGGCCATGGTCCGCAGCAGGCCGGTCCCGTTCCCGCCCGAGCCGCTCCGCTCCGCGGTCATCCAGCTCACCCGCTCGTCGCTGGCCCGCGCCGACCGCCACGAGGGCCGCCGCGACCTGTGGCTGCGCACCCTCGACCGGCTCGGCCTCGGCTTCGACTCCTGACCCGGCCCGCCCGGTACAGTGCTGGCATGGCCAGCGGGCATGCGCGGCAGCGCAGGCGGGTCCCGGTCGGTGAGCGGGTGCGCCAGGCGCATCTGGACCACTTCTGCCCCGGCGGCGCCGGGGTGCCGGTGACCGGCTCCGGCCCGATCGGGCTCAGCCTGCCTGCCGTCCCGGCCGGGTGGGACGATCACTCCGCGCGGGCGGCCGGGCAGGGCTGCGGCCGCTGCGGCGGGCCGATAGCGCCCGGCCAGGACGCGCGCAGGCGGGCCAGCGGGACGTGGGTGCACGAGGCCTGCCCGCCGGGCTGACCGGTCATCAGCGGGCGGTCACCTTGCTGACAAACCAGGCCGCCTGCGCGAGCGCGCTGTCGGCGGCCGCCAGCGTGCCGGCCTGCAGGGTGAAGTTGTGCCACATGCGCGGCCATCTGGTGTACGTCACGTCCACCCCGGCGGCCGCGGCGCGGCCGGCCAGCAGGTCGGCGTCCGGGCTGAGCAGCTCGTCGGTGCCGGCCTGGATCAGCAGCGGCGGCAGCCCGCCGGGCACGGCGTGCAGCGGCGAGATCGCGCACTCGGCCCAGGCGTCCGGGCTGGCGTAGGCGCGGGCGCAGGCGCCGAGCCAGTCCGGGCTGAGCAGCGGGTCGCGGCGCGCCAGGCCGTCGGCGGCCCGGCGGTCACGGCCGAGGTCGAGCCACGGGGACAGCAGGATGCAGCCCGCCGGCAGGTCCCGGCCGAGGTCGCGCAGGGACAGGACCGCGGCCAGGGCGAGCCCGCCGCCCGCCGAGTCGCCCGACACCACCACCGGGCCGGGCGCTGCCCCACCGGCCAGGGCTGCGAGGACCGCTTGGGCATCCTCGAACGCGGCCGGGTAGGGGTGCTCCGGCGCCAGCCGGTAGTCCGGCAGCACGACCTGGCAGTGCGTCCGCGTGCTCAGCTGCGCCGCCCACGCCCGGGCCATCAGCGGCGAGCCGACGCAGTAGCCGCCGCCGTGGAAGTGGACCACCGTGCCGCCCGGGCCGGCCCCCGCGGCCGACACCACGTCGGCCCGCACTCCGCCCAGCGTGCGCTGCGTGATCGTGGTGCCGCGCGGCAGCACCAGCGGCCGGGTGAGCTGGTCCACCCGCTTGCGCTGCACCTGCCAGGGCAGAGCCGGGTTGAGGCAGTGCCTGCGCAGGTACCGCACCCCGGGCCGGAGGACCGCGGGCGGCACCCGCAGCCGCCACTGTGCGCGCCGGGCGGTCACGCTGCGCCGGTTCCGGCCGCGGCCCGCTGCTGCGGCATGACCTGGTAAGCGGACAGGTCGAAGCGCCGGACCCGGCGCCGGTAGAGGAACGTGTGGTCGGGCCAGTTGTTGGTGTTGCGCCCGTCGGCGGTCGTGTACCAGCTGTGGCAGCCGCTTTCCCACACCGACGTGCGGCTCGCCGCCTGCACCCAGGAGTTGAACTCCTCCTGCACCTCGGGCCGCACGTCGAGCCAGGCGAGCCGGCCGGCGCTGAGCGCCTGGATCGCGCCGAGCGTGTAGCCGATCTGGCCTTCCAGCATGTAGATGATCGAGTTGCCGCCGAGGTTGGTGTTGGGCCCGTAGAGCATGAAGAAGTTCGGGAACCCGGAGACGGTGATGCCGAGATAGGCCTGCGCCCCGTCCTGCCAGGCTTCCCGCAGCTGCAGCCCGCCCCGGCCGGTCACCTGCATCGGCGCCAGGAACTGCACCGCCGTGAACCCGGTGCCGTAGATGAGGACGTCCGCGGGCCGGACCTGGCCGCCGGACGTCACCACGCCGTCTGGGGCGATCCGCTCGATCGGGTCGGTGACCAGGTCGACATTCGGCCGGGTGAGGGCCGGGTACCAGTCGTTGCTGAACACCACCCGCTTGCATCCCATCAGGTAGCCGGGGACGCACCTGGCGCGCAGCTCAGGATCGGCGATCTGGGCCTCCAGATGGCGGCGCCATATCCGCATCGGCCCGGCCAGCAGCTTCGGTGACAGGACGAAGCCGCTGGTCAGCAGCTCGCCGTAGAGGAAGATGCGCAGCCGGTCGGCCTTGCGCACCACCGGCAGCCGGTCGAACAGGGCCTGCTCGGACTCCCGGTAGGGCCGGTCGGCCTTGGGCAGCACGTAGGGGGCGCTGCGCTGGTACACGTCCACGTGCCCGGCGGTCTTGGCGATCTCGGGGACGAACTGGATGGCGCTCGCCCCGGTGCCGATCACCGCTACCCGCTGCCCGGCGAGGCCGGCCTGGTGGTTCCAGCGGGCTGAATGCCACGCCGGGCCGGCGAACTGGTCCCGGCCGTCGATGGCGGGGAAGGCGGGGCGGCCCAGCTGGCCCACGGCGCAGACGACCGCGGCCGCGTGCAGCGTGCTGCCGTCCTCCAGGGTCAGCTGCCACTCCGCGCTGGCCTCGTCGAACACGGCCGCCGCTACCCCGGAGCCGAACCGCAGGTGCGGGCCGAGGCCGTGCTCAGCCACCAGCGCGTGCAGGTACGCCAGGATCTCCTCCCGCGGCGGGAAGCGACGGCTCCACTGCCAGGGCCGGAACGAGAAGGAGTACAGCTGCGACGGCACGTCGCAGGCCAGCCCCGGATAGGTGTTGTCGCGCCAGGTCCCGCCGAGGTCACCGGCGCGGTCCAGCACGACGAAATCGCCGATGCCTGCCTGCTTGAGCGCGATCGCCATGCCGATCCCGCCGAATCCGGCCCCGATGATGGCGACCCGGTACGGCATGGGCACTCCCCGGCGCTCTCCTGGCCACGGCCCGCGGGCCGGATCGTGGCAAACGCGGCACCGGCAGCATAACCGAACCGGGCCCGCGCGCCAGCCCGCCGGGGCGGTGCCTCATCCGGGCGGCCGCGACGAGGCGAGAGCGGCGAAGACGACCACGGAACTGCGATAGCTCCTGGTGGCGTAGTCGAAGGCACCCCCGCACGTGACCAGCCGCAGCGCCGGATAGCCGGGCGCGCGGTAGATGGTCTGCGCCGGGTAACGGGTCTTGGCGTACAGCCGGACGCCGGTGACCCGGAAGACAGCGGTGACCCCGTCGGCGAGCCTCACCTCGACCTTGTTCCCGGGGCGCAGCGCTCCCAGCCGGAAGAACACGGCGGGCCCCACGTAGGTGTCGACGTGGCCTTCGATGACCGACGCGCCGAGCTGGCCGGGCGTCGCCGAGTACCGGTACCAGGCCGCCTGGCCGGCCTGCGTGGCCAGCGACGGCACCTGCATCGTGCCCCGGGTGCTGAGCCCCAGGTGCAGCAGCCGGGAGTGGACTCCGATGGCCGGGATGTCGATGGCCACCGGCAGCGACCGGTGCAGCGGGCCCCTGCCGCCCGACGGCCCGATCGCGCCCGCGGCCGCCAGGGACGGCAGCGGCGCGTGCACCTGCGCCGCCGCGGCGACGAGCAGCGCGATCGCGCCGGCCGTGAGGAGGACGGCGCCGAGCATCCCGGCGACGCGGGCACGCAGGTTCACGGGCGTGGCTGGCGGCGGGGCGTACGCCGCCTGCGGCCAGGACATGACGACCCGGAACCCGGCTATCCGCCGCCACTCCGCATCAGCCAAGGCCGTCCTTCCTCCCGCGTCTCCCCGGTGAATCCCCGCTCCCGCCGCCGGATATTCCGGCCATGATCAGATCATCGCGTGACTGTGCCGTCGGTGGGTATTACCTTTGCGGTTGTGGCCGTTCCCGGCAGCCGTTCCACGGACGGCGCCGCAGCGGCCGGGTCGCGTTTTCGCATGTGGGGGGCGGTTTGACGGCGAAACCCGGCCGGGCCGCCCGCTGCCGGATGCCTGAGGAGGCCTGAATGAGGGTGCGCACGGCCATTGCGGGGGCCGGGCTCAGCGCGAGACTGGCCATTGCCGGCTGCGGCACCATGATCATCCTCGTCTCCGCGGCGGTCTCGGCGTGCACCTCGTCCGGGCACCCCTCCGCCCAGGGCTCGTTCTCGCCCGGGCGATCCACCTCCCCGAGCCCCACGGTGACGGCCGGCCACACCGCCAGCGGCTCCGCGAGCGCGGGTGCCAGCGCGGGTGCCAGCGCCGGTGCGGGTGCCAGCGCCGGTGCGAGCGCGAGCGCGAGCGCGAGCACGAGCCCGCCGGCCTCGCCGTCGCCGTCCGCGTCCCCGACACCCACGCCAGCGGCGTCCCCGACGGCGCAGCCGTCGCACAGCCAGCCCCCCACCGCAGCCCCGGCCACCGGCGGCGGGGGCACCGCCGGGCCCCGGGACGCCCTGCTCCTCGCCGTCGGCGCAGCGGCGGTGCTGGCCGGCGGCGCGAGCCTCGCCTACCGCAGGAAAATCATCAGAAGGCAATGACGCCGCTGCCGCCCGGCAATTTCCCGCTGCCACCGCACCGGTTCAGGACTGCCAGCTGAGCACTTCACACGCGGCTACCGCACGGTGAATTCCGTAAGCCTCGACGATGCGGCGCGACTGGCCAGGGCCCAGGGTGAGCCCGGAACCGCCCAGGTCGGTGTAGTGCTCGGTGAATACCTTGTTCTGCCGGTCGATCAGCCCGGCATTGAGGCCATGAATTGTGAGTGCGGAACCGCCAATGTTGGTCAGCGTGATCTGATAGGCATTAAATGGCGTTCCGTGCGCCGCAACCTGGGTCGTCCCGGCCACTGTCCGCTCATTGGAAAACCCGCCGAGGCACGCCGTTGACAAGCTGGCGGAGTTGATGTAAAGGCTGGTCAGCCGCGGTTGCGCCGAAAAAGCCGCCCGCTGCCCCGTGAATCCCAGCATCGCGTCTAGCAACAGGAAGACCGACGCCACGCCGATGACCACATCCATGAGCCTGAACAGTGTGCGCATTCGCTGAATATCCATCATCTTTCCCGCCCTGGAGCCCGGCATAGTGTAACATGCCGGACGTTTTGCTGGATCCGGGAAATGACGGAAAAGCCGGTCCCGGAAAGCACCAGACGTTTCCGTGAACGCCGTCACGCGGCGGCCTCGGGTTTACCCCCGGTCTGCCCGCGTGCCCGACGATGGCTGGGCGGACAGGGAAGCACCCTGATTCATCCCGGTGGGAGAGCCCAGCGAAAGTGGTACAGATATCCGCCCATTGTGACCACTCAGCACGCGCCAGGCCGGTCACCCGCGAGACCTACACGGGCACCCTCGCGTGCGGCGCCGAGTACGCCGAACTCGACATCCGCTCAACAGCCGATGACGTCCTGGTCGCGCACCACGACGCCCGCGCCGGCCGGGGCGGCCCGCTGGTCGCGGAGCTCGGCTACCGGGAGCTCTGCGCCCGGCTGGGGCACGCCGTGCCCACGGCGGCCGAGGTGATGGAGCTGCTCGCCGGCCGGCAGATGGCGCATCTCGACCTGAAGGAGACCGGCTACGAGGCGACGGTCGTCGCGCTCGCCTCCGCCATCCTGGGCCCGGGCAACTTCGTGGTCACGAGCCTGGAGGACGAGTCGATCGCCACCATCAAGCAGGCCTTCCCGCGGGTGCGGGCCGCGCTGTCGCTGGGGCGCAGCCTCCGGGGGGTGCCCCGCCAGCGGTGGGCGGCCGTGCGGCACAGCGAGCTGTTCCCGCTGCGGCGGGTCCTGGCCTGCGGCGCCGACCCGGTTGCCGTCAACTACCGGCTCGCGCAGCTGGGCGTGGCGGGCGCCTGCCACCGGCACGGCATCGGCGTGATGGTCTGGACCGTGGACCCGGACCCGCTGATCGACCGGTTCCTGGCCGACCAGCGGGTCGGCGTCCTCATCACCAACCGGCCCCACCACGCCGTCCGCCGGCGGGCCGAGCTGGGCCTGGGCACCGCCGCCGGCCCGGTGCCGGGCCGGGCGGCGGCGCAGCGGGCGCCGTGGCTCAGGTGACCGCCCGGCCGGTGCCCTCCCAGTAGGGCCTGCGCAGCTCCCGTTTGAGGACCTTGCCAGCGCCGGACACCGGCAGGGCGCCGGTGAACTCGACGCTGCGCGGGATCTTGTAGCCACCGATCTGGCCGCGGCAGAACTCCCGCAGCTCGTCCGCGGAGACGGCGGCGCCCCCGGCGGGGACCACCACCGCGTGCACCCGTTCCCCCCACTGCGGGTCCGGCACCCCGATCACCGCGCACGCGGCCACCGCGGGGTGGCGGGACAGCACGTTCTCGACCTCGGCCGAGTACACGTTCTCCCCGCCGGAGATGATCATGTCCTTGAGCCGGTCGACGATGAAGAGGTAGCCGCGGTCGTCCATGTAGCCGGCGTCGCCGGTGTGCAGCCAGCCGTCCCGCACCGCCCGCGCCGTCTCGTCCGGCTGGTTCCAGTAGCCCAGCATCAGCCCGCCGCCCCGGCACACGATCTCGCCGACCGTCCCGCGCGGCAGCTCCCCGCCGTCCGGGCCGGCGATCCGCACCTCGGCGTGCATCGCCGCCCGGCCGGCCGAGCGCCGCAGCCCGCCGTCGGCGTGATCGGCGGGCGCCAGCAGCGCGATCACCGGTGACATCTCCGTCATGCCGTAGCCCTGCAGGAACCCGGCGCCGGGGAACAGCTTCAGCGCCCGGTCCAGCACGGCCTCGGTGATCGGGGCGGCGCCGTAGGTCACGTGCCGGAGGCTGGACAGGTCGTAGCTGCCGATGGCCGGGTGGCTGACGACCAGCTGCACCATGGTCGGCACCAGCAGGACGTCGGTGACCTGGTGGGCCTGCACGCACTCGGCCACGGCGAGCGGCTCGAACGACGGGATGATCACGTGCGTGCCGCCGGTCAGCTCCCGCCCCACCCAGGCGGCGAGGTCGGCCAGGTGGAACATGGGCGCCGCGTGCAGATAGCGGCCCGCCGGGGTCAGGAAATGGCCGCTCGCCACCATGCCCATGGCCGACCAGACGATGTTCCGGTGGCTGATCATCACCCCTTTGGGGCTGCCGGTCGTGCCGCCGGTGTAGAAGATCCCGGCGAGCTGGTCGTACCCGCGGCGGGCGTCCGGGACCGGCTCATGCCCCGCGACCAGCTCCTCGTAGTCCAGCGTGCCCTCCGGCGCCGGGCCGTCCCCGCAGTGGATGACGGCCGCCAGCGGCGTGTCCCGCGCGCGCAGCTCCGCCAGCACCGGCGCGAAGGTGCTGTCGGTGAGCAGCACCCGGGTGCCGGAGTCGGTGAGTGCGTAGGCGATCTCGGCGGCGCTCCAGCGCACGTTGAGCGGGACCAGGACGGCGTCCGCCCAGGGGACCGCCAGCAGGTACTCGTGGTAGCGGTCGGAGTTGAGTGCGAGCATGCCCACCCGGTCGCCGGGCGCCACCCCCAGCTCGCGCAGGGCGCCCGCTAACCGGGCGACCCGGCCGGCCACCTCCCGCGTGGTGCGCCGCCTGCCGGAGAAGATCACGGCCGTCTCGTCCGGCCCCTGCTGCAGGGAACGGTGCAGTCCCTGGGTGAGTTGCATGAGGGCTCCCTCACCAGCCTCGATGCCTGAATGCCGGTTCATCCTTGCGCGCAAAGCAAGAAAGGCGCCTGCGAGCCGGAACAATGGCTGGGAGCGGGCGGCCGGCATTCCAGCCGGAAAGGGACGCCAGTCAGCCCGATTATGTCATGCTCGGTAATGCGCTGTCGCGCCCCTGCTGCCCGGAATCAGCGGCGGCGGCGCAGCACCTCGATCACCGCGGCGTCGTCGAGGCGGCCCAGTCCCTGGTCGCGGCCTTCCTCGTAGAGCAGGCGCGCGGCCGCGGCGAGCGGCACCGGCGCGCCCGCCTCGCCCGCCGCCGCGGTGACCAGCCCCATGTCCTTGACGAAGATGTCCAGGGCGCTGCGCGCCTCCCCGAACGCGCCGCTGACCATCCGGGCGCCGCGGTCGTCGAACATGAAGGAGGCCGCGGCGCCCGCCCGCAGGATCTCCCAGCAGTCCGCCGCCCGCAGGCCCAGCGACTCGGCGAACGCGAGCGCCTCGGCGGCCGCCGCGATGTGCACGCCGCACAGCAGCTGGTTGACCAGCTTCATCCGCTGGCCGTCGCCGGGGGAGCGGCCGACCACGGGAGCGCTGCGCGCCAGCGCGTCCAGCAGCGGCCGCACCCGGCCGAGCGGGCCGGCCGGGCCGGCGGCCATGATCAGCAGGTCACCGGCTGCGGCCCGGGCCACGCCGCCCGACACCGGCGCGTCCACCACCTCGGCCCCGAGGCCGGACAGCCGCCCGGCGGCCGCCGCCACCGTCTGCGGCCCGACGGTGGACATGATCACGACCACGGCGCCGGCGGCCAGCCCGGCCGCCGCCCCGTCCGTCCCGAACAGCGCGCCCTCCAGCTGCTCCGGGGTGGCGACCATGATCACGACTGCGTCCGCGCCGCCGGCCGCGGCGGCGCCGCTGTCCGCGGCGATGACGCCGTCCGGCGCCAGGGCAGCGGCGCGGCCGGGCGCGAAGTCGTAGGCCCGCACCCCGTTGCCGGCGCCGGGCCGCCGCCCCCCCCACCGTGGGCCCCAACCCCCCCCCCCCCACC
>JBLMWU010000126.1:0-4069 GCA_050257395.1 Gemmatimonadota bacterium
ATATTCATCTTACTTATATCTATTTAATATGAGGCAGTCATGCCGAACTTCACACCCGTCCGCCCCTACATTCGCCGCGAAACCGAGGGGGAATCCCTGTGGTTCCTCGGCAACCTCGTCACCCTCAAGGCCGCCGGAGCCCAGACCCGCGGCCGCCTCACCGTGGCCGAGTTCCTCAACCCGGCCGGGTTCGCCCCGCCGCTGCACCGGCACCTGGAAGAAGACGTGATGTTCTACGTGCTGTCCGGCAGCGCGGAGTTCCGCTGCGACGGGCAGGCATTCCAGGCCGGGCCGGGCGACTTCGTTCTGCTGCCCGTGGGGCTGCCGCACACCTTCCTCGTCGGCGCCCAGGAGCCGCTGCGGGTCCTGCAGATCACCACGCCATCGGGGTTCGAGGACTTCGCCGCCGCCGCCGGCGAGCCTGCCCGCGAACACCGCCTCCCAGACCCCGGACCGGTCGACCCTGCCGCCCTCGGCCACGCCGCCGCGCAGCATGCCATCGAACTGCTCGGCCCGCCCCCGCAGCACTGAGCGCCGTATCGCACGCAACCAACACGGCTGCGCCGGGTTCCGCCGCTGGTACAGCCGGCCGTCCCGGGCCGCCGTCATGGGCTGGCTGGCCAGGATGGGATAACGGCGACCGGGCAGTGGCTGTGCCGGACGAGGTGGGAGCTGACGGAGCCGAGCAGGGCTGCGTGCAGCCTTCCGGTGCCGCGGGTGCCGACGGCGATGAGGGCGGCTGATTCGCTCCAGCTGAGCAGTATCTGCCCGGGGTCGCCGCATACCGCGATTGGCTGCGTCGTGACGGTGGCGCCAGCCAGTTCGGAGTGGATGAGTGTGTCCAGCTGTGCCCAGGCGCTGTCGAGGGGCGGCAGCAGTTCGTTGTCTCCCGCTGGGTCGGCCCGGGCTGCGTGGGTGCTGGCGTAGTCGGGATAGACCGCGTGGACGGGCAGGAGCGGGACGCCGCGCAGGGTTGCCTCCCCGGCGGCGAAGCGGAGCGCGGCGCGCGCTTCGGGGGAGGGGTCGACGCCCGCGACGACTGGGCGGTGGGCGTCCTGGCCGGTGGGGAGGTGGCCGGCGGCGGGGATGACCACGACTGGGCAGGGTGCCCGTTCGGTGCACCCCTGGGCGACGGAGCCGAGCAGCAGGCTGCGCAGCGGGCTGCGGCCGCGAGTGCCCACGACCAGCACGTCATCGGTATCCGCGGCCCGGGTGAGTAGCTTGACTGGGTCACCGGGCAGGACCAGGGATGTCACCTCGGGGCTTGCGCTGGCAGGACGGCCGCGCAGCAGCCGGGCCTGCATGTCCCGGCAGGCCTGCTCGGTGCCCTCAGGCGGTGCGGGGGCAGTCCCGCCTGGCTCTGGCCGTGGTGTGTTGCGGCCGTAGGCGGTGATGACAGTAAGCCGGGTGCCGCGCAGCTGGGCGTCGGTGGCGGCCCATGCCAGCGCGGCGGCCGAGTGCTGGGAACCATCGACGCCGACGATCACGCGAGGCTGGCCGCCCGTCATGGTCCTGGCCGCCTTTCCGGATCCGCGCCAGGGCGCGGGTTCCCGGCGCTGTGGGCGCGGCGGGTAAGGCGTTTGTCGATCGCGACGATCAGGGAGGCGGCCAGGGCCAGGCCGAGGATCCGCAGCCACGCGTCCCAGCTGATGGGAGCGGTCTGGAACAGGTGGGCGAGGGGCGGCAGGTAGGTGAGGGCAAGCTGCCCGGCCAGCTGGACGGCGACGCCTACCACGATCCACCGGTTGGATAGCAGCCCGATCCGCCACATGGAGCGGGTCAGTGAGCGGCAGCTGAACAGGTAGAACAGCTCGACCAGGACGAACAGGTTCACCGCTGCCGTGCGGGCCTCGGCGAGGGTCGCGCCGTTGCCCCGTTCCCATTCGAACAGCCACCACGCGCCGGCCACGAGCAAGGCGGAGACCAGCAGGATGCGCCAGACCAGCACTCCGGTGAGCAGCGGCTTGCGGGGGTCGCGGGGTGGCCGGTGCATGATCCCCGGCTCCTTGGGCTCGAAGGCAAGCATCAGCCCCAGGGCCACGGCGGTGGTCATGTTGATCCACAGGATCTGCGTGGGCAGGATCGGCAGGGCCGAGCCCAGCAGGATGGCGGCCAGGATGACCAGGCCCTCACCCATGTTCGTCGGCAGCGTCCAGACGATGAACTTGGTGAGGTTGTCGAACACGCCGCGGCCCTCCTCGACCGCGGCCTCGATGGTGGCGAAGTCGTCGTCGGTCAGCACCATGTCGGCGGCTTCCTTGGCGACCTCGGTGCCGGCCCGGCCCATCGCCACCCCGATGTCGGCGCGGCGCAGCGCCGGGGCGTCGTTCACCCCGTCGCCGGTCATGGCCACCACCTCGCCACGGGACTGGAAGGCCTCCACCAGCCGCAGTTTCTGCTCCGGGGACACCCGGGCGAACACCGCGGCGTGTTCCACGGCGTCGGGGTACCCGGCGGCTGGCAGCGCCGCCAGTTCCGCGCCGGTGAGCACGTCACCCTCATGTCGGCCATTCAGCAAGCCGAGCGGGCCGGCGACAGCGGTGGCGGTGGCGGCGTGGTCGCCAGTGATCATCTTGACCGCCACGCCTGCCTGGCGGGCGGTGCGGACGGCGGCAGCAGCGGCGGGCCGCGGCGGGTCGAGCATGGCCTGCAGCCCGGTGAACACCAGCGGGCCGCCGGCCGGGCTGGCGGCGGGCTGCTGATCGCCGAACCCCCCGGCGGTGCCCGCCCACCGCATCGCCGCAGCGAGCACCCGCAGCCCGCCAGACGCCAGTTCACCGGCGGCCCGAAGGACGCGGTCGCCGCGGATGGGGCGCAGCGTGCCGGCGGCGGCCATCTCCCGATCGCACAGCTCCAGGATGCGTTCTGCCGCGCCCTTGGCGAAGACCACGTAACGCCGGTCCGGGTCATCTGGAGCCGGGTCTGGGCGGTATTCATGCAGAGTCACCATGAACTGCCGCTCCGAACTGAAAGGAATCACATCTATCCGGGGAAACAGGGCCGCCGCATCGCCCGGGTCCAGCCCGGCCTTACCAGCGGCTACCAGCAATGCCCCCTCGGTGGGGTCCCCGGTCAGCACGGGCTGGCCGCCCTCATAGTGCAGTGCCGCGTCGTTGCACACTGCCCCCGCCAGCAGGCACCAGCGCAGCGCCTGGTCGGCCGCCAGATCAGCAGGCTGCCCCGCAGCGTCAACGACAGCACCGTCAGGCAGGTAGCCAGTGCCGGTGACCTCATACTGCCCTCCGGGGGTATGTACTGCCTGCACGGTCATCTGGTTCTCAGTCAGCGTGCCGGTCTTGTCCGAGCAGATCACTGTGGTGCTGCCGAGGGTTTCCACCGCTGGCAGCCGCCGGATCACCGCCCGCCGGCGGGCCATCCGCGCCACCCCGATCGCCAGGGTGATTGTCACCGCCGCGGGCAGGCCCTCCGGGATCGCCCCGACTGCCAGCGCGACCGCGGCGGTGAACATCCCGCTGGCGCTTTCCCCCCGCGCCAGGCCGATCACGAAGGTGACCGCCGCCAGGCCCAGGATCACCGCGGTCAGGACCTTGCTGAACCAGGCCAGCTTGCGGGTCAGCGGAGTGGCCAGCACCTCGGCGCTGCCGACCAGCCGGTGAATCTCCCCCAGCTCGGTCTGCGCCCCGGTCGCCACCGTGATCCCGGCGCCAGCCCCAGCCGTCACCAAGGTTCCCGAATACAGCATGTTGCGCCGGTCGGCTACCGGGGTCTCGGCGGGCAGCACTACCTCGTCCTTCACCACCGGCACCGACTCACCGGTCAGCGCGGACTCATCAGCGTGCAACTCGGTTTCCCTGACCAGCCGCAGATCTGCGGGCACCTTGTCACCGGCCTCCACCAGCACCAGATCACCCGGGACCAGATCCTCCGAGGCCATGGTGCGGGCCCGCCCGTCCCGCACCACCCGCACCTCGGTGCGGGTCATCGCCCGCAGCGCATCCAGCGCGGCCTCCGCCCTGGACTCCTGCACATACCCCACGAGCGTGTTGACCGCCACCACCGCGAAGATCACCGTGGCGTCCACGGACTCCCGCAGCGCCAGCGTCACCGC